>NZ_SMKH01000100.1 GCF_004348515.1 Actinomadura sp. KC345
GGCACCTCCTCGACGCGGATGTCACCGGGCGCATGCATCACGGCCGCAAGCATCTTCTCGGGCACGATGGTCCTTTCTGGCTGGAAAGCGGTCAGGAAGAGGAGGCTTGGGCGAACACGGTGTCGCCGACGTGCTTCGACGCGTTGGACGGGTCGACGAGGGCGGTACCGGCATCCACGTACTCGGGCACCTTCTCCCCCTTGTCGACCTTCATCGCGGTCTGCACGGCCAGCGTGCCCATGCCGAGCGGATCGTTGAGCGCGGTGGCGACGTACTGCCCCCCGTCGGCGATGGCCTTCACCGCCTCCATGAGGCCGTCCACCCCGGCGACCTTGACGTCGTCCCGGCCGTCCTCCCGCAGCACCTGCAGCGCGCCGACCGCCATGTCGTCGTTGTGCGCGTAGACGGCCTTCACATCCGGGTTGGCCTGCAGAAGGTCCTGCATGGCGCTGACCGACTTGGCGCGGATGTAGTCGCTGTACGGGCCCTTGACGATCTTGATCTTCGGATTGGGCTTGACGCCCTGCCGGAATCCCTCGCCGCGGTCCCGGGACACCGCGCCTCCGGCGTCGCCCGGGATCTCGATGACCTTCCCGCCCGCGGATCCGAGTGCCTTGGCCACCCGCTCGCCGACCAGCCGGCCCATCTTCACGTTGTCGCGCCCGACATGGGCCTTGGCGCCCGAGGGCACCGGCCGGTCCAGCGTGATCACCGGAATCCCGCCGGACTCCGCCGCCGCGATCCCGGCGGCGACGCCCTTGGGGTCGACCGGGTTGATCAGCAGGATGTCCACGCCGCGGGTGATCAGATCCTGGATGTCGTTGTTCTGCTTGGTCACGTCGCCGTTGGCGTCCGAGAACAGCAGCTCGGCGCCCGCCTTGTCGGCGGCCTGCTGCGCGCCCTTCTTGAGCTCGACGTAGAACGGTGACTGCTGGGTGACCTGGCTGAAGCCGATCACCACCTTGCCGTCGTCGTCCCCGCCGCCGCCCGAGCCGGACGGGTCGGTGGACACCGAACAGGCCGAGGCCGCGGTGACGAGCGCCGCCATCGCCCCGATCAAGAACATCCTTCGCATGTCGCCCTCCCGGGTTCGTGTTGCGGGTCACACCGTAAAAGCCCAGTTCACCGGATCGCAACATATGCGTATCCGTTTGCTCATATGAGCGCCAAAGCCCGGCAAGGCGGTCTGACCAGCGCACTCACCGGCGAGACGCGGATGCGTGGACGCCACACCCCTCCAGGTCCTCAGCGGTCGCGCGGCGCGGTGCCACAGCGCCTTGTCCGGACTGCACAAGCGGCCGGGCCCGTCGGGCCGATTCGTACTACGCGGCCGGTGGAGACGGCTTCCTAACATGACCGCGGAGCGCCGCAGACGTGCGGCGTCTCGGTGATCCAGGGGGCGCGTGATGAGCGGCAAGCTGCGGAACTTCGTCGACGGCGAGTTCGTCCCGGCGGCGGACGGCGGCCGGATGGAGATCGTCGACCCCGCGTCCGGCGAGGTCTACGCCACGGCGCCGCGGTCGGGTCCGGAGGACGTCGACCGGGCCTGCGCGGCGGCGGAGCGGGCGTTCGCCGGATGGCGGCGGACGACTCCCGGCGAGCGGATGGCCCACCTGCTCCGCATGGCGGACGCGATCGAGCGGCACGCGGACGAATTGGTCGAGGTCGAGTGCCGCGACACCGGCAAGCCGCCGGCGCTGACCATGCGGGAGGAGGTCGTGCCGATCGTCGACCAGCTCCGGTTCTTCGCGGGGGCGGCCCGGATGCTGGAGGGGAAGGCGACGGCGGAGTACGTGCGGGGGCACTCCTCGTCCGTCCGCCGCGAACCGGTCGGGGTCGTCGGGGCGATCGCGCCGTGGAACTACCCGGCGATGATGGCGGTCTGGAAGTTCGGTCCGGCCCTGGCCGCGGGGAACACGATCGTGCTCAAGCCGTCGGACACCACCCCGGCCAGCGCGGTGTTCCTGGCGGGCCTCTTCGCCGGGATCCTGCCGCCGGGCGTGTTCAACGTCGTGTGCGGCGACCGGGAGACCGGTGCGGCACTGGCCGCGCATCCCGTCCCGGCGATGGTGTCGATCACCGGGAGCACCGCGGCGGGCCGGGCCGTCGCCCGGTCCGCGGCCGACACCGTCAAGCGCGCCCACCTGGAGCTGGGCGGCAACGCGCCGGTCGTGGTCTTCGGGGACGCCGACATCGAGGCCGCCGCCGCGGGGGCCGGGTTCGCCGGGTACTTCAACGCCGGGCAGGACTGCACCGCCGCGACCCGGGTGATCGTGGCGGAGGAGGCGCACGACGCGTTCGTGGACGCGCTCGTCCGGCAGGTGCGCGAGGTGGGCCTGGCACCGGACGAGGCCGACGACGGCAGGCTGTACATCCCGCCGGTCAACAACCCAAGCCAGCTCGCCCACGTCGGCGGGCTCGTCGCGCGGGCGCCGTCGCACGCGCGGGTGCTGACCGGCGGCGAGGACGCGGGCGGGACCGGCTACTTCTACCGCCCGACGGTGGTGGACGGGGTCACCGCGGCGGACGAGCTCAGCCGGACCGAGATCTTCGGGCCGGTCGTCACCGTGCAGACGTTCAGGGGCGAGGCCGACGCGATCCGGCAGGCCAACGACTCGCCGTACGGCCTCGCGTCCAGCGTGTGGACGCGCGACCACGCACGGGCGCTGCGCCTCTCGGGCGCCATCGACGCCGGTCACGTCGGCGTCAACTGCCACCTGCCGCCGGTCCACGAGATGCCGCACGGCGGCGTCAAGCAATCGGGCTACGGCAACGACCTCTCGCTCTACTCCGTCGAGGAGTACACCCGCGTCAAGCACGTCCTGTCGGCGCTCGGCGAGGAGTCCGGATGACGCGCCGAGCGAACCGTCCCGTCCCCCCTCGCGCTTGGAGGCCCGCCCGATGACGGACGCACCGAGGACCGGTCCGGTGGACGCGACGAAGGTCCCCCGGTACGGCGGACCGGACACGTTCGCCCGGCTGCCGCGAACCGACCAGGTCGGCGACGTGGACGTGGCGATCGTGGGCGTGCCGTTCGACACCGGGGTCTCCTACCGGCCGGGGGCGCGGTTCGGCCCCGGCCACGTCCGCGCGTCCTCGAAGCTGCTGCGGCCGTACCATCCGCCGCTCGACGTCGAGCCGTTCGGCCTCCAGCAGGTCGCCGACGCGGGCGACATGGGCGTGAACCCGTTCGACATCGAGGACGCGATCCGCACCATCGAGCGGCGGTCGGACGAGTTGCGCGCCGACGGCGCCAAGCTCCTGACGATCGGCGGCGACCACACGATCGCGCTGCCGCTGCTCCGGTCGCTGCACCGCGACCACGGCCCGATCGCGGTCCTGCACTTCGACGCGCACCTGGACACCTGGGACACCTACTTCGGCGCCCCGTACACGCACGGCACGCCGTTCCGCAGGGCCGGCGAGGAGGGCCTGCTGGATCCGGCGCACTGCATGCACGTCGGGATCCGCGGCCCCTTGTACTCGCGGGAGGACCTGGCGGACGACGGCGTGCTCGGGTTCCAGATCGTCCGCGCCGACGACTACGAGACCGGCGGGACGGCCGCCGCCGTCGAGCGGATGCGGGCCCGGCTCGGCGACCGGCCGGTGTACGTGTCGGTCGACATCGACGTCCTGGACCCGGCCCACGCGCCCGGCACCGGGACCCCCGAGGCGGGCGGCCTGACCAGCCGGGAACTGCTGGTCACGCTGCGGGGCCTGGCCGGCGCGAACATCGTCGGCGCCGACATCGTCGAGGTCGCCCCGGCCTACGACCACGCCGAGATCACCGGTATCGCCGCAGCTCACGTGGGGTACGAGCTGCTGAGCGTGCTCGCGGCCGGCCGCGCCGGGGACTCCGCGCCGAACGAGGAGTGAGCAGTGGAGAACGCGCACAACGCCAAACCCGCCTTCGTGTGGTCGCCGAGGGAGTGGCCGTCGGAGCACGCCTACGCCGACCCGGACGCCGAGGAGGTGTGGTGCTACACCGACCGCTTCTCCTACTTCCCCGGCGAGACCGTCACCTTCCACCTGAGCGCGAGCGTGCCGGCCTTCACCGTCGAGATCACCCGTGACGGCCTGGCCCCAGAGACGGTGTGGAAGCGCGAAGACGTCACGGCCGGCCGCTTCGAGGCGCCCGCCGACGCCTACGCCCGGGGCTGCGACTGGCCCGCCGGGCTCAGGCTGGACGTGCCGGACGACTGGCGTCCGGGCTTCTACATCGTCACGGTCCGCGCGGTGCTGAGCGACGGCGAGGTCTGGGAGCGCGAGCACTTCTTCGTGGTCAAGGCCGCTCCCGGGCGGCGGCCGAAGGCGGCGATCGTCCTCACCACCGGGACCATGCTCGCCTACAACGACTGGGGCGGCGCCAACCACTACCGCGGGCTGGGCGACGACCCGCGCGAGGACGAGGGCAGCCCGCTGTCGTCGACCCGGCGGCCGATCGCCCGCGGGATGATCCGCAAGCCCGCGGGGGCGCCGCGCGAGGCGAACCACCTCACGCTGCCGATGAACGGCGCGCCCCGGTACGCGTCCTACGAGTGGGCGCGCCTGAACGGCTACAGCCGCCACCACGCCGACGCTTTCTGGGCGACCTACGAGCGGCTGTTCGTCCGGTGGGCCGAGCGGAACGGCTACGAGCTGGACTACCTCACCCAGCACGACCTGCACGTCGACGAATCGGTGCTCGACCCCTACCGCTGCGTGGTCGTGGTGGGCCACGACGAGTACTGGAGTTGGGAGATGCGCGACGCCGTCGACCGGTTCGTGGACGGCGGCGGCGGTCTCGCGCGGTTCGGCGGCAACTACCAGTGGCAGGTGCGGCTGAGCGACGACCTGACCACGCAGTTCTGCTACCGGCTGCCGTCCCTCGACCCGGACGCCGCCCGGTCGCCGCGGACGGCGACCACGGTGTGGGAGGCCAAGTCCGTCGGCCGGCCGGGAGCCTCCACGATCGGGCTGAACGGGCTGGGCGGCATCTACACGCGCTACGGGGTCGCCACCCCGAGGTCGTCGGGCGGGTTCACCGTCTACCGTCCGCACCACTGGGCCTTCGCGGGGACGGACCTGTACTACGGCGACCAGCTCGGCGCCGCCCCCACCTTCCTGGCCGCGTTCGAGGTGGACTCGGTGGAGTACACGTTCCGGCGCGGCCTCCCGTACCCGACGTTCGAGGACGGCGCGCCGGAGACGCTGGAGATCCTCGCGATGACCCCGGCGGTCCGCGGCGAGGAGGACCGGTTCGGCGGCCTGCTGCCCATCGGCGGGCCCGAGGAGGAGGTGTACGCCTACAACCGCGAGCTCGGCGACGACCTGCCCGACTACGTCCACGAGGGCGAGATGCGCGGCGCCGGAATGGTCGCGGCGTTCACGCGGGGCCGCGGGGAGGTCTTCAACGGCGGTTCGACGGAATGGCCGTACGCGCTCCACGTGGGCGACCCCTATGTCGACCGCATCGTCCGCAACGTTCTCGACAGGTTCCTTTCATGACAATCACCGATGTCGTCCGCCTCTCCCCGGAAACCGGAGTGGCGACGGTTCCCCCCATCGAGGGGTACGAGCTGCTCTCTCCGGAATGGACAGAGACGGAATACCTCGCCTACGGCGGGCCCGCCCGGGAGTACTCGGGCGGATACTGGACCGGAGAGCCGGGGGCGGTACGCATCGATCCCTGGCCCTACGACGAGATCTGCGTGCTGCTCAGCGGCCGGGTCGCGGTCGTCGACCTGGACGGCGGGCGTGCGGAATTCGGCGCCGGCGAGGCGTTCTTCATCCCGCAGGGATTCCGCGGCGACTGGGTGACAATCGAGCCCACGAGCAAGGTCTTCGTGGCTGTCACCCGCTGAACCGGTCATTACCCGGCGCTAACCGTCCCGCCCTTACGGTGGCATCGTGGTCCCCCTTCGCCTTTTCGTGAACCGGCTGTCCCTGCGGCCGCTGGGAACCACCGACCCGTCCGGCCGGTGGGTGCGCTGGGTGCATGTCAGCGAGCTGGCCGACCCGTCGCCGTTCCTGCGCGGCGGGGAGCTGCTCCTGCTCGCCGGGACCGGCTTCCGTCCCGGCGAGAGCCGCGAGTACGTGCGGCGGCTGACCGAGGCGGGGGTCGTCGCGCTCGGGTTCGGGGTGACGCCGGTCTTCGACGCCGTGCCGCCGGAACTCGTCGCCGCGTGCGACGAGCTCGGCATGGCCCTCCTGGAGGTGCCGCCGCAGGTGCCGTTCGCCTCGATCGTCGAGCTGCACCACGGCGAGCTGGTCCGCGCCGAGACCCGCGACCTGAAGCACCTGTCGGACGGCCAGGCGGTGCTGATCCGGGCGGCCGCCGGAGCCGGGCCGCTCAAGGCCGTGGTCGAGCGCCTGGCCGAACTCCTCGACGGCTGGGTCCTGGTCGTGGACCGCAACCGCGGCCGGACCTGGTCCGTCGGGCCCGTCCGGCGGGACGCCGAGGTCGCGCGGGCGCTGGACCGCGCCTGCGAGAGCAGGGCGCCGACGAGCGCGGCGCTGTCCACCGCCGGGGAGCACATCGAGATCCAGCGGCTGCTCGGCCCGGCCCCGGCCGGGTACGCGATGGCCGTCGCCCGGCGCCGCCCGTTCACGGTCGCCGACCGGGGCGTCGTCGGCGTCGCCGCCTCGGCGCTCTCGCTGTTGTTCACCGCCCCGTCCGCCACGGGCTCGCCCGAGGCGCTCGGCGCCGCCGTGGTGTCCGGCCTGCTGCGGCTTCCCACGCTCGCGCACGTCCTCGCCGACCCGCTCGACCTGCCCGAGGACGTGCCGTGGCGCGTCGTCCGCGGCGTGCTCGGCGAGCCGCCGGGCTCCCGGGAGACGATCATCCAGCGGCTGTCCGCGCTGCTCGGCACGCCGTTCGTCGACCAGGACGGCGACGCCTTCACCGCGATCGTCCCGGCCGCCGGAGACGACGAGGCCGGCGGCGGTTCCGTCGACGACCTGCGGCGGCTGCTGGACGAAGCGGGGTTCCTGGCCGGGATCAGCCGCCCGCATCCCGCCGCGGACCTCGACCCCGCGTGGGGCGAGGCCGGTTCCGCCCTCGACGGCGCCCGCATCCAGGGCCGGGCCGTGGTCGCCGGGGCCGAACTCCACGGCGTGATGGCGCTCCTGGATCCGGGCCAGGCGTCGCGCCATGCCGACCGGCTCCTGGCGGCCCTCGATTCCGCCCCGTCCAAGGACTCCGGCCTGCTGCTCGGCACGCTGCGAAGCTGGCTGGCGCACCACGGCAACTGGGACAGGACGGCGGTCGACCTCGGCGTGCACCGCAACACCGTCCGGCACCGGATTCGCCAGATCACCCGGCTCCTGGGCCTGGACCTGACCGACCCGGACGTCCGCATGGAGCTGTGGTTCGCCCTGCGATGGCGGAGCCGGGCCCGCTGACGCCCCACACCATGTCCACCTCCTGGCCACCCGGGACGATTCGTACAACATGGCGGACTCGCTGGGGTTGAACGTCCACTTCTGCCGCCCTCGGCCGCTGCATAACTTGGCGCAACGGGCTCCCGTTGACTCCCGGAGGGGAATGGCCATGTCGACAACCCCAGGCACCGACCGTCTGGCTGCCAACGCGATGGGGACGAAAGATCTCGTCTTCACGGTCCTGGCTGCCCTGGCACCCCTGACCCTGATCGTCGCCGTGGCACCGCTGCATTTTCTGAAGGGCGGAGCCGCCGTTCCGGGCGGCTATCTCGTGGCGGGCGGCGTCATGGCGCTCTTCGCGGTCGGATTCATGACGATGAGCAGGTACGTCCGCAACGCGGGGGCGTTCTACGCGACGATCGCCCGGGGCCTCGGCAAGCCGATGGGGTCCGGGGCGGCGACGCTGGCGATGCTCGCCTACAACGGCCTGCAGATCAGCACCTACGGGGCGCTCGGCCTCTACGGCGCCGACTCCTTCGAGAAGTACACCGGCACGTCCCTCCCGTGGTGGGTGTTCGCGCTGGTGGCGATCGTGCTGGTGGCGTGGCTCGGCTTCCTCGGCATCCACACCAGCGCGAAGATCCTCGGGGTCCTGCTCGTCCTTGAGATCGCGGTGCTCGTGGTGATGGCCGGCTACGTGATCGCCAAGGGCGGCGCGGGCGAGACGTCGTTCACCTCCTTCTCCCCGGAGACGGTGCTCACGCCGTCCAACGCGGCGATGTTCGCGCTGGTGTTCGGCGCCTTCATGGGCTTCGAGTCCACGGCGATCTTCAGCGAGGAGGCGCGCGGCGGCATCCGGACGGTCCGGCGCGCGACCTACACGGCGGTCGCGTTCATCGCGGTGTTCTACGCGTTCATCACCTGGACGATCGTCCACGCGATCGGCGCGGGCGGCGTCGGCGCGGCGGCCGAGCAGGACACCGCCGGCCTCGTCACCGGGATCTTCGACCGGTACACCACCGGCCCCATCACCTCGGTGATGGAGATCCTGCTGCTCACGAGCGCGTTCGCGGCGCTGCTGGCGCTGCACAACGCGGCGAACCGGTACATGTTCGCGCTGGGCCGCGAGGGGCTCGTGCCCGCCGCCCTCGGGCGCACCCACCCGCGCAGGCGCTCCCCGCACGTGGCCGGCGCCGTGCAGTCCCTGCTGGCGACGGTCGTCATCGTGGCGTGGGCGGTGTTCGGCCTCGACCCCTACCTCGAACTGCTGCTCTGGGGCAGCGCGATCGGCTTCTTGGGGATCATCGCGCTGTGGGCGCTGTGCTGCCTCGCCGTGATCTCCTTCCTCCGGCGGAAGGCTCCGGAGAGCGGGCTGTGGCGCTCGCTGATCGCCCCGGGCCTCAGCTTCGCCGCCCTCTGCCTGATCCTGGGCCTGGCCATCGCCAACGTTTCGCTCCTGACCGGTGCGGGCACGGCGACCAACGCGGTGCTGCTCGGGCTGCTCGTGATCGCGTTCGCGGCGGGCATCGCGGCGGCGGGGTCGCTGCGGTCGCGGGACCCGCGGCGGTATTCGAAGCTCGCGGAGACGAACTTCGACGAGGCGGCGGACGAGCCCGCCGTCCCGGCAGGGCGGACATGACCTGGGAACGCGGCTACCGGGCGCTGGACCTCACCGGGTCATGGAACGCGCCGATGACACTGCTCGACGACGTGGACGCGACGTTCACCGGGGAGCGGCGGCTCTACGGGCTGCCGTTCCGCTTCGGCGACGACCTGGAAGGCGCGTCCCTGCTGCGGGTCACCGGTGACACCGCGATCCCGGTCGACGCGGACTGCCACTGGATCATCGTCGCGCATGCGCTCGAGGAGCCCGGCCTGTTCGAGGGCGCCCCGGTCGGCGAGACCGTCGTCCGGTACACGCTCCGGTACGCGGACGGCGGCACGGAGACGATCCCCGTCCGGCAGCGGTTCGAGATCGGGCCCAGCCCGCGGCTGTGGCAGGGGCGCCCGATCCCGCTCGACTGGGGCCAGACCCCCTTCCTCGCGCTGCCCGACGCGCAGCACCGCCTGATGCACCGCACGTGCGGGCGCTACGACGCGGCGGGCGCCAGGTTCGTCGACATCGACGATCCGCAGGCCCGCACCCCGTACGTGCTGCCGTACCGCTTCTACCTGTGGCCGTGGCGCAACCCGCACCCCGAGCGCCGGGTCGCCGCGATCGAGGTCGCCTCCGCCGGACCGCCGGTGCTGATCGGCGCGGTCACGCTCGGCGGCCTGCCGGAGGACCCGTTCGGCCGGACGGTGTCCCGCGAGCTGGTCTTCTCGCTCGCCGACGGCTCCGTGGACGAGGACGTGGCGGTGGTCGTCGACCGCGGCACCGCCACCTACGCCTACCGCACGGTCGACGACGGCAGTCGGCCGTCCCCGCCCGCCTGGGGCGGCGCGACCAACCCCCGCAGCGGCTACGTCAGGGTCGCCGCGACACCGTCCGCGACCGTCTCGCTGGAGGTCGGCGGCACCACGAAGGCCAGCTTCACCTGGGGCGACATCCTCGACCGGGGCCGGACCGTCACCGCGGACGGCACCGAGTGGCACCTGCCCGACCCCGGACGGGCCTGGATCAAGGGCACGGTCGTGGACGACGCGACCGGCGAACCGCTCGCCTGCCGCCTCCACTTCCACACGCCCGAGGGGATCCCGCTCGCGCCCCACGGGCACCACGCGCACATCAACTCCGACGGCAACACCTGGAACCTCGACATCGGCGGTGACGTCCGCCTGGGCCAGCGCACCTACGCCTACGTCGACGGCGAGTTCGAGGGCTGGCTCCCGCACGGGCGGGTCATCGTGGAGGCCGCCCGCGGCTTCGACTACGTGCCGCTCCGCGAGGAGCTGACGATCCGCCCCGGCCAGCGGACGCTCGACCTGCGCCTCACGCCGTTCCACGACCCCGAGGCGGACGGCTACGCGGCCGGGGACACCCACGTCCACTTCGTCTCCACCCACGGCGCCGAGCTGGAGGCCCGCGGCGAGGGCGTACGGGTGACGAACCTCCTGATGAGCCAGTGGGGCCACCTCTACACCAACACCGAGGACTTCACCGGCCGCCCGCACACCTCCGCGGACGGGACGACCCACGTCTTCGCCGGCCAGGAGAACCGGACCGCGATGCTGGGCCACATCAACCTGCTCGGCCTGCGCGAGCAGATCCGCCCCTGGACCACGGGCGGCGCCGAGGAGTCGGATCTGGGCGGCGGCCTGGAGACCACGCTCGCCCGGTGGGCCGACGAGTGCCACGCCCAGGGCGGGACGGTCGTCCTCGCGCACTTCCCCGTCCCCAACGGGGAGGCCGCCGCCCTGATCGCCACCGGCAGGCTCGACGGCGTCGAGATGATCGCCTACGACGACTACAACATCGCCCAGTACTACCGCTATCTCAACGCCGGGTACCGCCTGACCCTGGTCGGCGGCACCGACAAGATGAGCAGCGAGGTGCCGATCGGCCTCGTCCGCACCTACGCCAGGGTCGCGGACCCGGCGACCATGGACTACTGGGAGTGGTGCGCCGCCGTCCGGTCGGGCGACACCGTCGTCACCAGCGGCCCGCACCTGCGCCTCTCCGTGGACGGGGCCGCGCCCGGCGCCGTCCTCACCGGCGCCCCCGGCCGCACCGTCCAGGGCACCGCGGCCTTCCACTCGATCTTCCCCGTCGACCGCCTGGAGATCGTCGTCAACGGCTCCGTCGTGGAGTCACGGACCTGGCCCGTCCCCACCGAGACGGGCTCGCTCGACTTCGACCTGCCCCTCGGGGAGTCGTCGTGGGTCGCCGCCCGCTGCTACGGCCCCGGCGACGGCGTCGCCCGGCACAAGGACGTCTGGGAGCGCCCGATCATGGCGCACACGTCCCCGGTCTACCTGGCGGCCGGGGACGCCTACGAGCGCACCGACGAGGGCGTCCTCACCGAGATGCTGCACCTCGTCGACGGCGTCGAGGAGCACGTCCGCGGCCGCGCCAGGACCACCTGGCCCGGCCCGGCGGACCACCGCCACGGGGCCTGCGACCACGTCGGCTTCCTCCTCGCCCCCTTGGCGGAGGCCAGGCGGACGCTTCTCCAGCGCCTCCCCGCCCGGGATCGCCCGGAGAGCGGGTGATCAAGCTCTGACGACGCCCCGGTGGGCGTGTTGCCCGGCCCTCTCCCCGGGCTCGTCCGGCCGAGGGGCGCGGATCTCGATGCGCCCGCTCTGGACCCGCGTCTCGTAGAAGGGCTGCGGCGAGCTGGCCGGGCCGCGTTCGATGCCGCCGTCGCCGAACCGGAACGTGCTGCCATGCCACGGGCAGGTGACGCAGCCGTCCTCGATCGTCCCCTCGCCGAGCGGGCCGCCCATGTGGCTGCACGTGTTGGCCAGGGCGTACACCTTGCCGTCCATCCGGTGGAGCAGGACCCGCACGCCGTCCGCGGCCGCCGTGCGGTGCGCGCCTTCGGGCAGTTCGGCGTCCGCCAGGACCGGCGTCCACTCCTCCGGGCCTTCCAGCCACGCGGTGCGGTTGACGTTGACGCCCCTGGAGAAGGACAGGTGACCGCCGAGGTAGGCGCTGGCCGCCATCACCCCGAGCCCGGCGAACCCCAGGGCCTTGCCCTTGCCGCGGTCACCGCGCCTGCGCGCGGCGAGGGACGCCGCGTACAGCATCAGCGCGGCGGAGTTGGCGGCGGCGTGGACCAGCCCGACCCGCCGCTCGCCCCCGAGCGTGTCGGACCAGTCGTTCGCCCCGGTGAGGGCGGTGGGCACGGCCGCGGCGATGCCGGCCGTCACCAGCAGGTCGGCCGCCGGCTCGGCCTCCCGGCCCCCGACGGCGTCCAGCAGCCCGGCCATGGTCCACGCGCCGATCGGCACGTCGGTGAGCATCGGATGCAACGGATGTCCCAGATTGGTCCCGCTGAGCAGGTTCCGGACGACCTTCGGCCGGACCACCCGCTTGACCATCGAACTGCTCGGCTTGGCGACCTTGTCCAGCGCCTCCGCCTTCTCCAGCCGAAGCGCCGCCTTCTGCGGCACGCTCATGACGTCTCCCCCCAGGGCACGAATCCATACGCCCGCGTCCTATCCGCCAAACCCCTCCCGAAACCGGCCACCCCGGTCGGTATGGTGGTGGAGGCTCCGGGGTGCGTTCCGGGGCCGCGGTGGTGGGGCTCGCCGTTCCCGTCCCTCTGGGCGGGATAACCGTGACCCGCGCCCGGTTCTCCGGGCGCGGCGCCAACAGTCCCTACCTGATGACGACCGTCATGCCGGTAGGGAGACTCCATGCCCGAACACCACACTGCTTCGACGCTGGCGGCGATCTCGGCCGGGGCCGTCATCGGCGCGCTGGCCCGCTACGCCGTCACCGCCGCGCTGCCGTCCGACCCCGGCGCGTTCGCTTGGGCCACGTTCATCATCAACGTCTCCGGGTGCCTGCTGATCGGGGCGCTGATGGTGGCCGTCACCGAGGTGTGGCGGGCGCACCGGCTGGCCCGGCCGTTCCTCGGAGTGGGGGTGCTGGGCGGCTACACCACCTTCTCCACGCACATCGTCGAGGCGCAGCAGGCGATCCAGGTCGGCGAGCCCCGGACCGCGCTGGCCTACCTGGCGGCGACCTTGGCTGCCGGGCTGGCGGCGACCTGGGCCGGGGTCCGGGTAGTGCGCACGGCGGTCCACGTCCGCGGCACCGACCGCACGAGTCTGGAGGGACGGGGCTTGGAGGGGCGCCGGTGAGCGCGACGACCGTGCTGCTGGTCGCGCTGGGGGCGGCGGTGGGCGCGCCTCTGCGCTACCTGGCCGACCGAATGGTGCAGTCCCGCCACGGCAGCCCGTTTCCCTGGGGCACCTTCACCGTCAACACCTGCGGCTCGGCACTGCTGGGCTTCCTGGCCGCCGCACCCGCCGGGCACGGGATCATGGCGCTGGCCGGAACCGGGTTCTGCGGCGCGCTGACCACCTACTCCACGTTCGGGTACGAGACGATCCGGCTCGTCCAGAACGACGCCCGCACCTACGCGACGCTCAACACGGCCGCCTCGATCGCGGCCGGGCTGGGCGCCGCCTACGGCGGCATGGCCCTGGCCCAGGCCGTGATCTCCTGACGGCCCGGAGCGAGGGGCGGGCCGTCAGCTCGCGAGTGTCCGGGCCGGTCGAACTCGACCGGCAGGTGCTTCACGCCGGAGATGAACGTGGAGGTCAGCCACTCGGGCCGCTCCGCGTTCCGCAGCCCGCAGGGGGCGACCGCCTACGTGGACGCCGACCTGCACCGGCCGGACGAGGTCCTGTAGTCCGCGCGGCAGAGACTGGACTTCGACCGGCCGATCGCGCTGATGCTGATGGGGGTCCTCGGCCACCTCGACCCTACGAGCGGGCCCGCGACATCGTCGCCACCCTCGTCGACGCGCTGCCGTCCGGCTCCCATTTCGCCATCGCCGAGGCCGACGACACCCACCCGCCGCTCGTGGAGTCCATGCGCGCCTACGCCGAGTCCGGCGCGGTCCCGTACCGCGCCCGGAGCAGATCCGCGGGTTCTTCACCGGCCTGGCCGCGGTGACCCGCAAGCCCTGACACGTCCCCGCCGGGCCTCTGCCACGACCATTCGAGCCCACGCAACCTCCGCACCAGTTCCACAAGCTCGGCGCGGCTCAACACACGCCATTCCACCACAAGTAATCCTTGCAATTATTGGTCGGCTCTCCCGTGCGGAATCACGCCACCATCCCACTCGAGACGAATTGCGTCGCGCCGGTGCGGAGCTGCTCGGCGTCGAGACGCGGCTGCGGGGCGAGGTCATCCATCGTGTCCAGCTTCTTCCGCACCTCGCTCTCATAGCTGATCAGTTTCTTTTCGCTCACCATCGCCTGCTCGTAGCCTTCTGCGATGCCTTCAGCCTCGGGACGCCCTTGCAGAGCCTTCAGCTGGTCTTCAAACTGCCGGCGGGTTGAACCGGAATCAGCAACCTTCCGCTGAGCTTCTGCCAGTTCCACAAGCAGCTCGTCGTGCTTCTTCTGGACTTCCTGGAGCTTCGCACTCAGCAGCTCACTGGTATCTGCGGACCGTTCGCGACGCTTGCGGCGACCACTGCCGAATCTCATACGACCACCTTGCCTGTGCCGTCACCCGGGGAGGCCAGACGGCTGCACTCCACCCGCTCGGCACACCGCTTCCCCAGCGGGTGTCAAAGTAGCGAATCCCCGAGGACACATCCGGTCCCGATGCCTTGCGGACGGTTCGGGTGTCAGCGGTTGCGGACGGCCTTCAGCTCGATGTCGAGGTCGAAGGGCAGGGTGGCGGTGATGCGGTCGTGGTGGACGCCGGTTGCGACGTATCCGCCCGTGGCGTCGTCCAGCTCATAGGTGTAGACGGCGAACGCGGGCGCGGTCTGGTCGGTCTCCACCCGCCAGTAGTGCCGGATCCGTGCCTCCGCGTACAGGGCCGGCTGCATCCGCCGGTCCTTGCGCTTGGTGGACGGCGACACCACCTCGGCGACGAGCGTCACCAGCTCGGCGGGAATGGGACGTTCGTAGACGTCATGGGCGGCGGAGTACACGACGATGTCGGGAGCGATCTCGACCGGCTCGACCTCGTCATCGCTTAGGAGGACGTCCACGTCGGTGTCGACCTGCCAGGCGTCGGGAGCGGCGTCCTCGATGCGAGTCGCCAGACGCCGCGCGATGCGCTGATGGATCGGGCGGGGCCGTGGGCTCACGACAAGTTCTCCGTGGATGAGGCTCACGCGTACCGGGAGGTCTTCGGGAAGCGCCTCGTAGTCCGCCCGAGTCCAGTTGTCACCGGACGGCAAGGGGAGAGTCAGCGCGTGCATGGCTCGTCGCGCCTCCGGTTGTGTGGGTGCGGTTACTAGCTCAGAGTACCTTCAGCACGTCTTCCTGGGCCTCTCATGACCGGGTCTGCCGCCGAAGGCTTGCGGTCAGTGTGAGGGAGCGGAGGGAGGCTGGGAGTGCCGCCCCTCCGCTGGGGTTCATGAGCGGTCTATGACGGCGAAGACAATCTTGCCCGCGTTGTTCGCCAGGGGGCGGACGCCCCAGCAGCGGGCCAACTGCTCCACGATCAGTAGGCCGCGGCCGACCTCGGTGATCATGTCGGGTTGCCGGACGTGGGGGAGTTCGCATGTGGCGTCCTGGACCTCCATCCACAGCGCGCCGTCTTCGGTACGGCCCAGGCGCAGTGTCACGTCGCCGTCCTCTTCTGACGCGTACCGCAGGGCGTTGGTCACCAGCTCGCTCGCCACCAGGCACGGCGCGAAGTCGTCCATGCCCCACTGACCCGACACCAGCCGCACGAAGCGGCGCACCTCCCCCACGACCTCGAAGTCCTGCTTCACCACCATCTCGCCCGTCGCCGCCTCGCCCATGATCGTCTCCTCACTGTCTGTGGCGTACAGCACACATTCAGCCACTATCGGAGCTACGATCGGCATGCGTCCGCTAAGTGGAACGGAGCGGCATAGCGAGAGGCGTATGTGCAAGTTACCGAGAGAGGTAAGTGGCCATGGCCGTACGACGCCAGCGTCCCGATGAGTCCCCCGCCCTCGTCGCATTCGGACGCCAGATGCGGCGGCTGCGGGAGGCCAAGGAGATCAAGCAGGAGACGATCGCCCATCTGACGAAAGTGAGTCCCGCCCAAGTCAGCCGGATCGAGGGTGGCAAGAAGCGCGCGACGCGAACCTTCGTGGAACTCGTGGACGACTACCTGGAGGCCGGCAACTCGCTCATCAGCCTGTGGGAGGACCTCAACAGGGACGGCCACCCGGTTCCCATCTGGTTCGACTGGCCCCAGACAGAATCCGAAGCCGATGAACTGGTCACGTGGGAACACACCATCGTTCCTGGGCTACTCCAGACTCCGGCCTACGCCCGCCAATTCCTCACCTCGGAGGAGGCCGTGGAAGCCCGCATGGCGCGCCAATCCATCCTCACTCGCGAGGACGCGCCTCCCACGGTGCTCACCGCGCTGCTGAGCGAGAAGGTACTCGGCCACCTGGTGGGCTCGCCTGAGGTGATGCGTGAACAGTTCGAGCGCCTGCTGGCCCTCAGTGAGCTACCCAATGTCACCATCCAGATCGTCCGCAACAATGGGCGTCCGGCGGGCACGGGCGGCGCGTTCGTGGTGGCTACCATGGAGGACCGGAGCGAGGTCGCCTACATGGAGACGACGGTACGAGGCATCACGACCGACACCCCCTCGGACCTCGCCAAGCTCTCCGAAACGCTCCGAGAGTTGCGAGCGAGGGCCCTCCCCGAAGACATGTCCCGGGACATGATCAGAGAGGCATTGGAGAAATGGACCTGAGCAACGCCACCTGGCGCAAGGCAAGCCACAGTGGCGAAAACGGCGGCAACTGCGTCGAACTGGCCGGACTCCCCGGCGCGGTGGCGGTGCGGGACAGCAAGGACCCGGGCGGGCCCGTCCTCCTGCTGACCCGCGCCGCCCTGCGGACGGCCGTCCAGCCCGCCGCCAAAACACACTGACCGTCCAGCAACACCCCCCACAGGTCGGCGATAACCATGAGCGGCCGGCCGGAGCCCCGCATGCTGATCGTCCGCCCTCCTGGCCAGGCCGGGAGTCGCCCACCAACTGGGCCAGTTGGTCAGAACCTGGTAGTGCGGACTGGCTGGTCGGGGTCGGTTCTAGGGTGGGGTGGTGGGTGAATCGGTCGTCGTGGTCCGTGGCGCGGGTGTGGAGTTGGGTGGCGTTCCGGTGTTGCGGGGGGTCGATCTCACGGTCGCGCCTGGGGACGTGGTCGCCGTTGTCGGTGCCAACGGTGCCGGGAAGACGACCTTGCTGCGCTGCCTCGCGGGGTTGCAGCGGGCCGCGGGCAGCGTGGGAGTCCTGGGCCGTCCGCCGGTTGATTCTCCGGAGTTCTGGCGGGACGTCGTCCTGGTCGGCGACGAGCCCGCCTGGTATCCGGGGCTGACCGTCCGGGAGCACCTGGAGTTGATGCGCGCGGTGCACGGCCCCGGACGGCTGGAGGTGCGGGCGGGCCTGGAGCTGTTCGAGCTGGCCGGTTGCGCCGACCGGGCGCCGTCGTCGCTGTCGACCGGGCAGCGCCAGCGGCTGTCCCTGGCCATGGCGCTGCTGCGGCCGAGCCGGTTGCTGCTGCTGGACGAACCGGAGCGCGGGCTCGACGCGGCGTTCCGGGAACGGTTCGCGAGGCTGCTCGCCGAGTACGCCGCGGACGGCGGCGCGGTGGTGATGGCGACGCACGATCCGCGGTTCGCCGAGGGCGCCCGGCACGTCACGCTGGCTGCGGCCGCGTGACCGGGGCGGCGGAGGTCCGGACGTTCGTGCGGGCGCGGGGGCGCGGCCGCCGCACCTGGTCGGATCGGTACATCGCCCTGCTGGGCGCCGGCCTGCTGGTGGTGGTGGCGTCCCCGGCCGTCGGCCGCGCGGTGTCGGCCGTCCCCCGCGATGTCGACCCCGGCCGGGCGGGCGCGGGCCTGGCGCTGATCGCTCTGCTGCTGGCCGGGGCGCTGGCCCTCGCGCGCACGCTCGGGCCGGTGGCGGTGTCGGCCGCGGACGCGGCGTGGCTGGTGCTCTCGCCGCTGGCGCGCCGGAGCGTGCTGGCCCGGACGCTGCTGATCCTGGCCGTGGTGAGCGCCGTCGCCGGGGCCGCCGTCGGCCTGGCGCTGCTGAGCGCGCTCGGCGCACCGGACGCGCTGCCGCTGCGGCTGGTCGCGGCCGTGGTACTGGGGACGTCGTGGACGCTGGGCGGGATGGCGACGGCCGTCCTGGCGCAGGCGTCGCCGCCCTGGGGCGGTCGGCTGGTCGCGGTCCTCGTCGTCCTGGTGGTCGCGGCGGTCGCGGCGGCGGTCATGAGCCTGGGGCCGGGGCAGGGGGTGCTCTCCGGCATCGCGTCCGCTCCCCCGGCGGCCTGGGCGGGGGCGGCGTGCGCGTCGGCGGTGGTGGCCGCCGTCCTCGCCGGGCGGTTCTGGGCGGCCGTCCGGCACATGCCGGCCAGCGCCGTCCTCGACGCGTCGACCCGGACGGGGGACGCGGCGAACGCGCTCGTCCTGGACCCGGGCGCGCTGACCTGGATCGCCGAGGACGCCCACTGGCGGTCGCGGGTGCTGCGGTCGCGCGCGTGGCCGCCGCGGCTGCGCGGGGCGGCGGCGGTGGCCTGGCTGGACTGGCGGCGGCTGGCGCGGCGTCCCGGACGGCTCGCGCTTATCGCGGCGGCGGCCGCGCTGCCCGTGCTCGCCGCTCGGGCGGGCGGCGGGACGGCGGGAGCGCTGGTCGTTCTCGCCGCGGGCGCGCTCGCGGTCGCCTCGGCGGGCACCGCGGGAGCGCGCCGGGACGCCGGGGACGCGGCACTGGCGCGGCTGCTGGGCGCCGGTCCGCGCGCACTCCTCGCGGCCCGTGCGGTGCTGCCCACGCTGCTCGGCGGCTCCTGGCTGACCCTCGCGCTGGCCGGGCTGGACGCCTCGGCCACCGGCCCCTTCTGGCTGCTCGGTCCGCTGTGCGCACCGGCGCTGGCGGCGGGCGCCCTCCGGCTGGCACGGCGCCGCCCGATCGAGCACACGATGCCCGTCGTCGAATCGCCGTTCGGGGCGGTGCCCCTGGGCCCGGCGCTGTGGGCGGTGGCCGGTGCCGACATCGCCGTTCTGGGCTGCCTTCCGGCGTTGGCGGCCTTCGCCGGCGGGGTGAGCGGCCCCTTGCTCGCGGCCCAGTCGGTGTGCGGCGCGGCGGTGCTGGCGGCCTACTGCGCGGTCCCGAGAGGCGGGTAGGCGCGGCTGCGCCCGGTCCCGGTGACCGATGCCCGTTACGTCCCACCTGGTGGGTACTCGGGCTCATCCGTCGAGCTCGGAGCGAAAACTGGGGCCCTCGGTTTGGGTAAAGAACGTCGCAAGAGCGCCTGGGTATGGGCACCATTGCGTGTGGAGGGGAGCGGAGGGGCGGGCCCGGGGGACGCCGCCCCTCCGCTGGCCTTCGCCTGCGATGCCCCCCGGCTCGGCCGACCAGGCATCAGGCATGGAAGTCGCGGATGACCCGGTCGTAGACCCTGCCTCCCTTGACCGTCAGGACGTGCACTTCCACCTCCAGCCCTTCGGGGAGGTTGCCCGACCCCTGGCTCCAGGGGGTGCAGTACGGGGAACGGTGCCCTCGTGTGGTGACGTAGCGGTGACCGCCACCTGACCAGTAGAGATGGACCGTGATTCCCAGTCCGTCGGCCGTGTCGTCGCAGGCGCGGATGGCGTCGCCGGGGCGCCCCTCCTCGGGATCGGCCTGCCAGATCCCGTATCCGCCGACGACGTTCATCCGCACATCCGCGAGGGCTGGTCCTTGCAGCGCGGACATCAGCAGGAGCGCACCGCCGACGGCCACGGACGCGCGTGGTATCGCTCTTTTGAGGATCATGCCTGCCCCCCTGATCGTGGGTGTGACGAACGGTGTCGAAAGACCATGTTCGGTCCGCGTCGACGGATTCGAGGGCGTCCTTCGGTCAAGGCCGAATGACCCGGCTCAAGCCGACCGCGCCAAGGTCCACCGGCCACTCCACCTCGTTGTTCAACCAGAGGGTTGACGTCTTGGGACAGCCGGACATAGGCTCTTACTAAACCGAACAGTTGAATAAGGAGTACCGGTGGTGGACGACCAGCTGTCCCGAGTCTTCGCGGCACTCGCCGACCCGACGAGGCGCGGGATCGTCGCCCGGCTCGCCGCGGGGGACGCCACCGTCGGCGAGCTGGCCGAGCCCTACGACGTCTCCGTCCAGGCGGTGTCAAAGCACATCAAGGTGCTGGGCGAGGCCGGCCTGGTGAGCCGGACAAGGGACGCCCAGCGGCGGCCGTGCCACCTCGAAGCGGAGGTCTTCGACCTGATGACGAAGTGGATCGACCGTTACCGCCGGCAGGCCCAGGAGCGCTATGAGCGCCTGGACGCCGTCCTCGCCGAGATGCAGGACGGCGTCCGGCCCACACGAAACCCACAGCAGGGAGAAGCATCATGAACGCGAGCACCGGCCGCTACCAGGTCTCGATCGAAGCCGACCCGACCGTGCCGGTCATCCGCATGACGCGGGACTTCGACGCCACGCCCGCGCAGCTCATGCGGGCCCACACCGACCCCGAGCTGTTCGCCCGCTGGGTCGGCCCGGACGGCATGGAGACCAAGATCATCGCGTGGGACGCCACGACGGGCGGGCGCTGGCGCTACGTCTCCGCGGCCGGCGGCGAGGAGTACGGCTTCTACGGCTCGTTCCACGAGATCGGCGAGGACCGGATCGTCCAGACCTTCACGTTCGACGGCCACTCCGACAACGTCGCCCTGGAGACGGTGCGGTTCGAGGACCTCGGCGGCGGCCGCACCCGGCTGCACGCCCAGTCGCTCGTCGACAGCTTCGAGAGCCGCGACCAGTGGATCGCCAGCGGCATGGAGACCGGGGTCGAGCAGGGCTACGCCAAGCTCGACGCCCTCGTCGCCGGGATGTGAGCGCGGACGAGCGACACCGTCATTGACCGGCCGCCGCACCCGGCGCGCCGGTCAATGGTGCGCGGGACCGGGCCGGGCGGTCAGCGGGCGCGCTGGTGGATGGTGACGAGGATGCCGTCCCCGTAGGTTCTCGACTCGGTCAGCGCCCAGGTGGTCTTGTCGGATGTCTCCGTCCAGAGCTTGCGGCCGTGACCGAGGAGCACGGGGAACCACATGAGGCGGATCTCGTCGACCAGATCGGCGGCGAGCAGGCTCTGGGCGAGCCGGATGCTGCCCGCGACGGAGATCTCGCCGTCGACGTCCTTCCTGAGCCGGGTGACCTCCTTGGTCAGGTCGCCCGAGAGCACCGTGGTGTTGTTCCAGGCAGGATCGGTGAGCGTGCTGGAGACGACGTACTTCGGCATGCCGTTGTACTTGTCGGCCAGCTCGCCCTCCTCCGCCGGCCACGCGGAGGCGAAGCCCTCGTAGGTCGCGCGGCCCAGCAGCAGCGCGGCGGCCGCCACCGCCTCGTCGGTCTTGAACTGCTCGCCGTCGTCCCCGCGGTCGAAGGCGAAGCTCCAGTTCGGATACTTGAAGTCCTCGCCGCCGGGCGCCTCGACGACGCCGTCCATGGAGATGAACTCCGTCACCACGATCTTTCCCATGTCAGGCTCCCCGGATGAAGTCGCGCAGCGCGGGCGCGAGGACGTCTGCGGTCGTGCTGTGGTTCTCGCCCGGGACCGCCTTCAGCGTGGCGGTCGGCAGATGCGCGGCCACCGCCTTCGCGCCCGCGGCGAGGTGCGGCCACGTGTCGGTGCCGTGGAGCACGAGCATGGGCACGCGGACCTTGTTCCAGAGGTCGGCGCGGAGCGGCTTGCCGGACATGGTGTCCCCGACGTTGCGGCCGTCGTAGGCGATCGTCGGCGCGATCGCCTCCAGGCCCGGCCAGAAGTCGGCGCCGCGCACCTCGTCGACGGCCTCCTCGGGCATACCGGCGGTGGCGGTCATGAACAGGGCCACGGCGTCCCCGGGCCGTCCTTCGGCCACCGCCGCGTCGAGGCGCTCGACATAGTCGGCCGGGAGCGGCGGATGCGCGTCGTCGACGATGACCGGCGGCTCCCACAGCACCAGGCGCGCGGCGGCGAGACCGGCCTGGACGGCGTTGAGGGCGAGCAACCCGCCGGACGACCAGCCGTACAGCGTGGCCGGACGCCCCCCGCCCGCCTGCTCGATGACGGCGGCGAGATCCTCGAACTCGCGCTCGACGGCGTAGGGGGCGGTGTCCCCGCTCTCGCCGCGTCCGCGCCGGTCGAAGCTGATCACCTGGAACTCGTCCTTGAGCAGCTCCGCCGTCTCGGCGTTCTCGGGGGTCGTGGCACGGTAGGCGGTCGCGCCGTCGATCAGGACGACGAGGTCGCCGTCGCCCCAGGTGGTGTAGGCGATGGTGGTGCCATCGGCCGAGGTGACAGTGCCCTCCGGCATCAGGTCACACCTTTCTACGGTCGTTACGGGCGCCGCGGTGGGCGACGAACACCGACCCTAGAAACGCTCGTCCCCCTCGATCTTGTACAGAAGCGACAGGGGTTCGCCGGCGTCATCGGGCTTCTGCAACTGCGTCGCCGTGCGGCCGATGAACCGCTGCAGCGACCTCGCCATATGCGGCTGGTCGTAGTAGCCGAGCCGGTGCACGACCTCCAGGGACGGATGTCCCTCCCCGAGCAGGACGGCGGCGTGCCGGGCCCGGTCGATCTGCCTTATCGCGCCCTGCGTCAGGCCCGTGGCGGAGGCGACGCGCCGCTCCACGGACCGCGCGCCGACCTCGGGGACGCCTCCCCGCACGACGTCGTCGACGAGCGGATCGCGCCTGAGCACGCCCTCGCGCACCAGCCTCCCGACGAAGTCCTCCGCCGTGTCGAACCCGGGCAGCGCCCATTCCTCGCCCCGCAGGACGAAGCGGCGCCCGTCGACGTGGGGGCTCTCGACCTCGGCGTCGACGAGCTTCGGGACCGGCAGGTGCGGCATCGACGTCCCGTGCGCGAACAGGATGCCGAACGACTCGGACTCACCGATCAGCCTCGCGGTCGACGCCGACGTCTCCGGCCCCCGGACGGCGGCGTGCAGGACGCCCTGATACCTCCAGAAGACGAGTTCCCAATGGGACGTCGCCACCGACGTCAGCGTCCCCGACGCACTCGCGTACCCGCGCCACACCCGCGCGACGTACGGCGAATCGGACTCCCGATGCTCGCTCTCGATCGGCATACGGCACGCTCCCCCAGGCAACGTCTCGTCGATGCTACCGACTCCTCGATCAAGACAGATCACCCCAAAGCGACGCCTACCCCAGGAAATGCTGACGTGCCGCGCGTTGTTAGAGTTGACGGGAACCGCAGGTCACGTGCATGGAAACGGGGGGCGTCGTGGACGATCTACGCCTTCGCCTGACCCTCGCCGTCCTGCGGGAGTGGCATGCACGGCCGTTGCGGACGCTGGAGCACCGCCCGAACGGCACGAACGGCTACGTCAGCAGGTGGGGCACGATCGCCTGCGTCAGTCCACCGGAAGCCGGCTGAGCCGACCGCCGCACGCGGAAGCACCCGCCCGCCGGGCCCTCGGACCCGGCGCTCGCCAGCCTGCCGTTCGTCCCCTTCTGGAGATCTTCGCTGATGTACGCCCTTACCCGGGTGACTGCTGCCCTGCGTTCGGACACCGTCAGCGGCGTGCTGCTGATCGGCGCCGCCCTGATCGCGCTGCTCTGGGCCAACTCGCCGCTGGCCGGCTCGTACGACGCCGTCCGCTCGTTCAGCTTCGGCCCCGCCGGCCTGCACCTGGACCTGAGCGTCCAGGCGTGGGCGGCCGACGGGCTGCTGGCCGTGTTCTTCTTCATCGTCGGCAACGAACTCAAGCACGAACTGGTCCACGGGGAACTGCGCGATCCCCGGCGAGCGGCGCTGCCGATCGTGGCCGCGTTCGGCGGCGTGGTGGTCCCCGCGCTGGTGTTCCTGGCGTTCACCGCCGGCGCGTCCGGCGGGGCGATGAACGGCTGGGGCATCCCGATGGCCACCGACATCGCGTTCGCGCTGGCCGTCCTCGCCGTGGTCGGACGGCACCTGCCCGCGGCGCTGCGGACGTTCCTGCTGACGCTGGCGACCGTCGACGACATGTGCGCGGTGATCGTCATCGCCATCGCCTACACGACCGGCCTCAGCCTGGGCGCGCTGGCGGTGGCCGTGCTGGGCCTGGCCGTGTTCGGCTACCTGCAGAACGGCCGCGACCGTTTCGTCCTGCGGGTCCGGGCGGCGGTGCCGGGGTGGCTGCTGTTCGGGCCGCCGGCGCTGGCGATCTGGGCGCTGATGCATGCTTCCGGCGTGCACGCCACCATCGCCGGAGTGGCCATGGGCCTGCTGATGCGCACCCACCGGCGTGCGGGGGAGACGGCGTCGCCCTCGCACCGGGCCGAGGAGGCGCTGCGGCCGCTGTCGTCGGGGATCGCGCTGCCGGTCTTCGCGCTGATGGCCGCCGGGATCTCTCTGTCGGGAGCCACCGGCTTCTGGACCAGCGCCGTCACCTGGGGCGTGCTGGCCGGACTGGTCGGCGGCAAGATCCTCGGCATCCTGGGCGCCTCCTGGCTCGCCGCCCGCTTCACCAGCGCCCACCTCAACCCCGATCTGACCTGGAGCGACATCGCGGGCATCGGCGCTCTGGGCGGTATCGGCTTCACGGTCTCGCTGCTGATCGCCGAACTGTCCTACACCGACGCCGGCCGACTCACCGATGCCAAGGGCGCCATCCTGCTGGCCTCGTTCCTGGCGTCGCTGCTGGCGGTGCTGATCCTGAGCGTCCGCAACCGCCGTCTCCGGCGGAGTCCGCGCCCCACCGACCAGCCGACGACGGCGGCCGTCTGAGACCGGACGGGCGCGGATCGATCACGTCGCCTCCTTGGGGCCGCCGGGTTCGGGCGGGCGGAGGGGGAGGA
>NZ_SMKH01000101.1 GCF_004348515.1 Actinomadura sp. KC345
CGGGGTTTTTGGGGTTTTGGGGATGGGGGGTAAGGCGAATACGCCTTTCCACGGGTCCGGAGGGCCCCGAATCCTCCCCTTAGTTACGAGACGATTACAGTAAGTAACTAGGTAATCTGAGATAAACCTTTTAGAGAGGGACATCCCCAAAATCCCCAGAACCCTCCGGGTGCAGGTCGGGGGCCGTTTGTCCTGGGAATGGCGGACATCCCCGCCCCCGTTCTGGGCGGACCCCAAAGTCTCCCCAGAGCCTCACGGCCCCTCCAGGAGGCTTGGATGCGGGATGAAGACGCCGCCTTTGGCGCGCCTCTTCCCGTCACTCATGGTCCGCTCAACGCTCGTGAGCCATCCCGCCTCGGCGAGAGTCACCAGCGCGTCACGGACGTCATCGGTGCGGTCGCACCACGCCTGTCCCCGCAGCGCCTGCCACGCCTCCCGGACGGTGAACTCGGGCTTGCCGGTGCGGCGGATCCACCGCAGGACACGCTCGGCACCGAGGTTGTGGTCGGTGCCGCGCCACCCGCCGTACACGGCCACCGCGTGCAGCAGTGACCACTCCCCGATCTGGACGGCGCCGTGCATCGTGTCAAGGGACACGGGCATGGAGGTGGACGCACCGGCCGCGAGATGGAGGAGGCCGGCGATGCGCAGGACGCGCCCGGCGAGCTTGCCCGCCCAGTCCGTCATGAACGCCAGGTCGCCGGTCTCGGCGTGCAGCCTCGGCTCCAGGACGGCGCGGAACCCGCGGTGCAGCTCCAGCGCGTCCCGGTCGAGTTGCAGGACCCGCAGGGCGCTGTCGTCCCCGCACACGGGGAGTGAGGCGATACCGGCCAGCAGCCGATGCCATCCAGCGGCGGTATGTGCGGGCATCTCCGGGGCGTCCACCGACCGTGCCCCGACCGTGTCGACCGGCACGCAGTAGGTGAACCGGCCCATCAGCCCGCGCTCGCGCAGGGCGGGTGTCTGGGTCGTCTCGGCCAGGACGTGCGGCTGGACGGCGAGGCCGAGGACGACGGCGGGCCGGTCGATGGTGACCGGATCACGCCCCACCCGGTCGGCGCGGTAGGCGTCCCCGTCGTAGGACTTCAGCGCCAGGTCGAGTTGGGGCGTGCCCTGCTGGTATCGCCCGCTGATGGAGGCGAACACGCCGCCCTCCGCGCTGATGATCCCGACATGGCCCGCGTTGTTCTGCAGCGCGATGCCGAGGGCCTCCGGCGTGATGTCGTCGACCAGCAGGCGCGGCGGCGTCCCGACGGTCAGTTCGTCGATCTCGGCGGCGACCTCGTCCAGCTCGGCCTGGAGGTTGTCGCGCTCATGCTTGGCCTCCGCCTTGGCCGCCTTGCTGATGAGCGCGTCCTTGCGCTTCAGTGCCACGGCGAGACGCTCCTCGGTGCCCTTGTTGTCCTCGGCGTACCGGTCGCGGGCGTCCCGCTCGATCGCGTACAGCGGCCGCGCGGCTGCCGAGACGACGGCGGACTTGCGGGACGCCGGTGGCAGCGCGGTGATCCCCCAGAAGACGAGGGGTTCGACCCAGCCGGACCCGCCGGAGATCCACGCCCGGTTGGCGGCCACGACCGACAGGGCCGACAGGGCCGTCATCGCGGGCATGTCGACGGGGGTCTGGGTGTTGGCGGCCAGGGCGGTCACGAACTCCCGCACCGGACCGGGGAGCACCTCGACGGGGAACGGACCGGGTGGGTCGCCGTCGTCGCCGAGCGGCTCGGGCTCGGTCCAGGACGCTGCGGCCTGCTCGTGGTTCTCATAGACGCCGTGCAGGATCCGCTCACGCGGGGCGGTGCGCGGGTTCAGGCGCCCCTTGGACAGCCCCGAGTTGATGGTCTTGCCGATCTCCTTGTCGTCGAGCCCGGCGGCGCGTGCGGCGTCGGTAAGAGCCGAGACCACCGTGTTCTCGTCCAACTCTCCACCGGCCACGAGCTGCCCGAGGCTGAACGCGGCCTTGTTCAGCGCATGGTTGCGGGTGCCCTCGGGGGCCGCGCGGAGGGCGTCGAGTTCCCGGTCCAGAGCGGCGGCCGCGTATCCGGCGGCGCGGTCCCCACCCCCTGCCGACCCGGACGGCGCCGAGGGGGCGTCGAACGGGTCGGCGGGCGAGTCGAACGGATCGGGCCCCGCGCCCTCCGGGGCCTCCTCCGACTTCTGCCTGTACGCCTTGACGGCGTCGATGAAGCTCGCCATTCTCAGGCGGCCTTCACACCGAGCGCGGCGAGGTCGAGGGGACGGGCCCACGTGTAGCGGACCCCGTTCGGTCCGATGGACGGCGGCGCGACGACGTAGCCGCCGAGCCCCCGGTAGTCGATCCCGGGCAGGATCCCGGACGTGTTGCCGTCGCCGGTCGAACGGACGTACAGGTGATCACCGCACCTGGGCGTGATGACCTTCCCGATCACCTCGGGGACGAGGCCGGCGTCGCGCAGGTCCAGCACGGACAGCGGCCCGTGCGGCGGGTCGATGTCGATGACGTCGAACCCGTGCCCGGTCGGCAGGCCGATGTTCGCTTCCGGGGTGGCGGTCCACCAGGCGCGGACCTGCGCCAGGTCGGTGGTGGCGTCCTTGAACCCGTGAGTGCCGGGGAGGGGCGCCTTACCCTGGGGCCGGCACGGGAACACCGCGATGCCGCTGGCGGCGTACCACTCCGCCGCGCCCCCCAGCGCACCGGGGCGGGTGAGCCGCGCCTCGCGGGCGGCGTCATGGGTGTCGACCTCGGCGAGGAACGCGTCGATCTTGTCCTGGTCGCCGTCGGCCAGGATCTTGTTCCAGCGGGCGAGCAGCTCGTCGTCGCTGGGCTCGATTGCCATTGGATGTACCCCCTGGGATGGTGCTGTGGATGACCGGCGGGCCGGGCCGGAGGCGAATTGGGGTCGCCTCCGGCCCGGTCACCCGTCAGAAAGGCGCGTTCTGCTTGCGGGCCAGGAAGTCCCGCGCGACCTGCTTGTCCTGCTCGGTCGGGTCGGCCAGCAGCCACGGGGCGCTCTGGCCGGGCTTGGCGGTGCCGCGGCCGAGACGACCGAGGACCATTCGGCCGCTGCCGATCTTCGGGCGGAGCTGCCCCATGAGGGCTTTCTGGAAGACCTTCACGTCGGTGTGCTCGTCACCGGCACCGTCACCGTCGAGGACCGCGATGGTGGTGGTCACGGCGTCGGCCGGGCCGTACGCCGTCGGGATCTCCTGCTCGTGCGCGGTCGGGGTGAGCAGGAGGAGCTGTCCCTCGAACTCGGTGATCTTCACTCCGCCGGAGGCGGGGGCGTCGAACTGGTCCGTCACTGGCTTGACCTTTCGTTCTGGCACACATCTGTCGTGCACTGGTGTGAGCGGTGCAGCGGGTTGCCGCGCCGCCGGGGGATGTCCAGGGACATCCATCCGAGCCGCGGGTTCTTCTCCCAGATCGGCCCGGGGTCTAGGGGTGCGAACACGCTGAGCGGGTCGGCATCGATGACGCCGGTCAGCGCGACTCGCACGTCGCGTTCGTGGACGGTCAGGACGGGCGCGCCGCAGCGGCGGCACGGCCGGGGTCTCATCGCGCGCCGCCGGTCAGCTCGGCCTTGCGTGCGGCGGCGAGGGCGGTCAGATCGTCGGTCCAGCCGGCCTGGTGGCGGCCCCACACGGCCATCAGGTCGTCGATGGTGGACGCGGCGGCGATCTCGGCGGGCACGTCGGTCAGCGGGGCGAACAGCCCCTTGCGCTTGCGCCACTGCCACACCTGGTTGGCGACTTGGACGGCTTCCCATCCGGTCGCGATGTCCACCCAGTGGAGTTCACAGCGTCCCTGCCCGGCGGGCAGGTGGATGACGATCGCGCGGTCCTGGTCGACGTCCAGCGGCGTCCGCTCGTGGGTGACCGGGTCGTAGAACATCGACCGGGAGTAGACCGCCAATTGCATGGCGATCTTCAGGGCGCCGTACTCGATGCTCCCCGTCTTGAGATCGGCGATGTAGCTGCGGCCCTGGTAGCGGACAATCCGGTCGGGGGTGCCGCCGATCTTCAGCTCGTCCAGGACGACGAACCGCTCGATCTCGATGACCTCCAACACACTGGTGGCGCGGGTGTAGGCGTCGAGGTCGGCGCGGTACGCCTCGGGAACCGGGCCAAGGGGTTCACCGCGGTCGCAGGTGTCCGTGAACTTGTGGAGGCCGGTACCGATCTTGGCCTGGGCGTGGGCCTGGGCGGCTTCCATCGACTGATCGACGATTCGGTTCATCTCGTTCCGGTCGTCGCGGTGTGCTCCAGTCGCGAGAACCAAGTCCGGGCGGTTCGCCATGCCGAGGGCAACCATCCGCATCTGTCGACGCTGGAGGAGGTACATGTCCTCCAGGACGCTCACGTGCGTCGTGCATCGCCGGTAAGCCTCGGGCTTGCCGCCCTCGGGCGGGACGACGAGGGGGCGGCCGAACCGGTCCCGCTGAACGTCCTCAGTGCCCTGGCTGGGGGTGTCGAATGGGTCAGCCACCGGACACCTCCGTATTGCCGATGCCGAGGGCGTCGGCGAGGAGGCGCGCGAACGTGGCGCCGCTCATCGACACGTACCAGTCAGCGGGCGAGCCCTTCCCCCTGCGTTTGTGCCAGACAACCCCGTAGGCGGCCCCGTCGTTCTCGGTCTCGCGGGCCGTCTCGTCGAGCCACGCGGCCAGCTCGGTGCGGGCCTGGTCCTTCACCTCCACGACGGTGCCGACGACGCCGGCGACGTCGCCGCGGTCCAGCACGCCGTTCAGGGCGCGGCGCTCGGCGTGCGGCCATCCCTGCGTGCGCAGGTAGTTCACGACGGCGGTCTCGGCGGCGGTGCCCTTGCGCTTGGCCGCGCTCATGCTGACCTCCGCTTCGGCTGGCGGGCGCGCAGGGCGGTCACGGCGGTGCCGCCGACCTTGGCGGCGGGGCGGCGCCGGGGCGCGGCGGCACGCTGCTCGGCGCCGGTCGCCTTCACCTCGTGCTGCTTGACGAGAGCGAGGAGGTTGTCGTCGGTAAGGGCGACCTTCCCCGCGATCAGGACGAAGTCGATCTCCCGCTTGCGGGCCTTCTCGCGGATCCATGAGGGCGTAACGACGTCCTCGCCGAGGATGTGGGCGGCTTCCTCGGGACTGTGGAGGCGGAGGTTGGCGGGGATCTGGGCAGGTTCGTTGCGCCGCCCGGACGCCCGGACGGCTGTGTCTGCGGTGCCCATGGCTATTCGCCGCGCAGGGAGTCGATGTAGGCGAGGAGCGATTCGCGCGGCACCCGCCGGGACCTCTCGCCGACGATCACCGATTCGATGTCGCCCCTGGCGACGAGGGCCGCGGCGGTCGACTTGGCCACCCGGAGTTCGCGGGCGGTCTCGGAGATCGTGAGAAGCGTCGGCAGCTCGGGTGTGACCGAGACGACCTCGACGTTCACGGCGCCGCCGGCGACCACCGGGATGAGGCTGCCGTCGGAGAACGCGTGCCAGAGACGCCCGAGGTGGTGGGTGGTACCGAGGTGGTGAGGGTCACCGCTGGTGGGGAGAGACTTTGCTCTCTGTTCCACTCGGGACGGTTCCCGAAGGCGCGAATGCATACTAAGGTGGCGCATCGCTGCTCCAAATCATGGCCTGGCAAGGGCTGGTGCGGATGTGGCGATGGGCCTGAAGGCGTCGGTGTCCTACCACCGGCGGGATCCTTCAGGCCCTTTTAAGTTGTGGGTGACGATGTCCCCAGCGGTTCGTATGAGCCCCCGCTAGATCGTCCGCGACGACGTTAGCGGCCCCGGACGGCGTTGGCAAGCCGAGCCGCAACCCTTCCCCACGAGAGACTTGCGTTGTGCGATATTCGACGGCGAGTAACACAGAACCAAGCGACACGAACCGGGCGATTCTGGACAGCGCAAGGTCCACCTGCGGCCGCGGACCTGACGTTAACTTGCGGGAATATGCCATTTCATTCCAGCGGCGACCGCACCGCCACCCCGCCTGTGTGACGTGCGCCATACCTGTGGATAACTACAGACTGTCGTATGACATGGGTTCGTAACGGGCGACACCGGACCGCAACGGACCATGCGAGTAGTTGCGTGCACGCAAGTCCCCAGCTTAGGGTGAGGGCGCGTTACTTCCCCGACGCAACCCGAACCATGAAAGGCCCCCGCAATGCGGGACGATCCACGCCCCACCACAGAACCACTCTCGTTCGCCCGCTGGCTCGCGGACATGTCCCGCGCGCTCGGCTACCCGCGCGAAGCGGACCTCGCTCGTGCCCTCGGACTCCCCCAGAGCACGGTCTCCCGCTGGCGCAAGGGCTCCCGCCCCAGCGTTGAACACCTCGTCCGCCTCAGCCGCGTGCTCAAGACGGAACTCGAACCACTGCTCGTCCTGTCCGGCCACGTGGACGCTGACATCGGTATCGATGTCCTCTCCAGGCCACCGGAACCCCCCAGCTCGCGCACGGAGACGGTCCGCCGGATTGAGGAGGCCGACCTTCCCGAGGATATGAAGGAGATCCTCCGGCAGTACTGGGACAGGCGGCTAGCGGAAGAACGCGGCCGGGTCTACCGGTTCATCACCCAGTTCAGTTCCCCCGAAGACGTCGCCATGGAGGAGATGAAGGGCTGGCTGGCGAGCGCATATGAGACCGAACTCCCACTCCATGTGACGAGCGCTTTCCTCGACCTGCTGAGCGCGCAGGTCGACCAGGAGGGCAGCTACCCCTCGCCAGAGCGGAGACATCTGCTGCGCATCGTGGGGGAACTGTACGAGCGAAGCATGACCCCTGATGAGATCGGCGAGCTTCTCGACGAACCCGCTGATGTGGTGGATGCACTGATCATCGAGGCGCAAGCCCTCGCTGCGGGTAGGAGGCGCTGATGGCCTACGCCGAGAAGCGCGGTACCGGCAGCGGCGCCTACTACATCGCCCGGTTCAGCGACGGGCGCGGCAAGTGGCCGACGGTGAAAAACGCCGCCGGCGACACCGTCCGGTACAAGCGGAAGCGCGACGCGGAGAAGGCTGGCGACGACGCCGAGGCCGAAGTGCGCGGCGGCCGCTGGCACGACCCGAACGCCGGACGTGAGACGTTCGGCCAGTGGGTGAACATCTGGTTCCCCCGGCAGGATCTCGCGCCGCGGACGCTCGGAAACTACCGTTTGACCTTGGAAACGATCTTGTTGCCGACGTTCGAGGATGAGCCGCTCGGCGACATCGACGGCGACCGCGTCCAGGCGTGGGAGCGACAGCTCGCCGCCGACGGTTACAAGCCCGAGTCCATCCGCACATACCGCGGGGTCCTCTCCGTCGTCATGGGCGATGCGGCGGCCGAGGGGAAGATCCAGGTGAACCCTGTGTCCCGGCCGCGCGGCCGGGGCCGGCGCGCGGGGAAGGCCCGGCACCGTGCGGCCGAGAAGCCGGTCGTCTCCCCCACCGGCGCGCTGCTGCTCGCCGAGCGCTGCGCCGTACTCAGCGGACGTGACGACGAGTTCATCCTCGTCGCCACGCTGGCGTGGACGGGCGCGCGGTGGGGTGAGCTGGCCGGGCTGGAACGCCGGTACTTCCGCATGAGCACGATGCGCATCGAGCAGCAGCTCGGCGAACTGGACGACGGCACTTGGCTGCTCGGCCCGCCGAAGGAGGATTCCCGGCGCGACGTCGACCTGCCGCCGTTCCTCGCGGGCCTGTTGTCGCGTCAGGTCGCGGCGACTCAGGCCGCACGCGTGCCGGTGTGCTCGTGCTTCCGCGACGGCCAGGTGGCCGAGACGCACCAGGGTGGGGCGTTCGTGTTCACCGGCCGGACGTCCAGGCGACGGGAGGGAAAGAAGCTCGTCCCCGTGACGGCCGCGCACTGGAGGCGCAGCGGCTTCGAGTCGATGGCGTTCAAGCCGGCGGCCGAGGGATGGTTTCCGAAGAAGGCGCCTCTCCCCCGCCGGCCGGTGCCGATCGAGGCCGACCCGTTCCCCGGCGTGCCGGTCCGCGGACGCAACTATGTCGAGCGCTCCACCGCGTGCTGGGTGCCGATCGCGGACGGGCTGACGCCGCATCTACTGCGGCACACGCACAAGACGTGGATGAATGAGGACCGCATCGACCTGAAGCTCGCCCATGAGCGGCTCGGCCACGAGATGGGCGGGGTGGGCGCACGGTACAGCCATATCACCGACGGGATGCGGGCGGAGCTGCTCGACGCGCTCACGGCGCGGTGGGAGGCGGCGCTCGATGCGCGGCTGGAGCTGTCGGACGGGTCGCCGGTCGCGATCCTGGACGAGCTGATGAAGGCCCGGAGGGCGAGGAAGGAAGGGGGTGACGCCGATGACGATTCCATGATCGTCCCACAGAATTCCCACAGCGGGGTGGTTGTGGGACTGCGTTCCAGGCCCAGAAAGCGGGCCTGACCTTGGGTGGAGCTGAGGGGATTTGAACCCCTGACCCCCTCGATGCGAACGAGGTGCGCTACCGGACTGCGCCACAGCCCCGAGGACTCCGTTAGGTTAGCAAACTCCGGGGGGTGCTCGCGCACCGGTTATTCGCCGACGGCGCGGCGGTCGGCGGCGTACTGGTCGAAGACCTCCTCGGGGGTGGGGAGTTCGATGACCTCGGCCGGTTCGGCGGTTTCGGCGGCGTGGAGGGCCTCGCGGGCTCTGGCGCGGGCGTGGGCGCGGGCCTGGGCGGCGGCCTGGCGGCGGGCGGTGTCCATGCCGACGGCGACGCGGAGCAGGGCCAGGTGGCCGGCCAGGAGGAGGGCCGGGGGCGCGGTGATCCACCAGGGCGCGAGGCCGGACGCGGCGACGGCCGCGGTGGTGAGGAGCAGGGCGGTGAGGCCCGTGGTGCGGCGGCGGCGGCGGGCGATGACGGTGGCGCGGCTCGGCGGGCGGTGCCGCCGGGGCTCCGGGACCTCCTCGGGCTCTTCGGGCTCCTCTGGTTCCTCGTCCTCTTCTTCGAGGAGCGGCTCGTCGGAGCGTTTGTGGAGGAGGCGGGTGAATCCGGTCGCCTCGGTGTCGCGGCGCAGCCACATGGGCACGAGAACGATGGCCCAGACGGCGACGATGGCGAGGTAAAGGACGGCGCTGCTCACTGGGCCCACCTTCCCAGGGCACGCTCGACTCGCGGGCCGACTTTCGGCGCGCGAACGTGCAATGGGAGCAGGGTCACGCCCCGCACGGTACGAGGGGGTGTCAGAGGTTGACGAGCATAAGGGGCGGTGTGTCGCGAGATCGAGTGCGCCGTTACTCTCTGTTTGCCAAGGCTTCTCGATCGCAGGATTCTTACGGGGAAAGGCGCGGCCGGCTCAAGTGCGGCGGGGAAATGCCTGTTTGCGGTCGGCCAGCCAGCGGGCGCGCAGGCCACCGGGGACGTCCTCGACGGTCAGCGCGTAGCAGATGTGGTCCCGCCAGGCTCCGTCGATGTGCAGATGGCGGCGGCGAATTCCCTCTTCACGGAATCCGAGCTTTTCGACGACGCGGCGGCTTGCCGTGTTCTCCGGGCGGATATTCGCTTCCAGGCGGTGGAGGCCCACGGTGAAGAAACAGTGGTCGACGGCGAGGGCGACGGCGGTGGGAATGACGCCGCGGCCGGCGACCTGCTTGTCCACCCAGTAGCCGATCTGGGCGGAACGGGCCGAGCCCCACACGATGGCGCCGATGGTGAGCTGCCCGCAGAATTCGTTCTCGTGGGTGACGACCCAGGGAAGGGCCAGCCCTTGGCGGGCCTCACGGCGCATGGTGTGGATCATGCTGAGGTACGGTCCCAGACCGCTGCGGAACAGCGGGGTTTCGGGGTTGGTGGGTTCCCACGGACGGAGCCAGTCGGCGTTGCGCACCCGCAGGTCGCGCCAGACGGCGGAGTCGCGGTGCCGTAACGGCCGCAGCCCGACAGGACCTTCGGTCAGCGTGGCGGGCCATCCCCGCAAACGTTCCACGGTTCCATGATTCCCTGGTCGGACGTCCGGACGCCATCAATTGTCGCCGAGAAAACGGGCACGCGGGACGTTCGGGGACCGTTGTCACAGGAACCGGCCGCCGCGCGCCTAACCGCTTGGGTGGTCGCCGCCCCGGATCTGGTCGACGGCGTGGGCCAGGACTCCGCCGAGGACGGTCATGCCGTCGCGGACGCCGCCCGTCGAGCCGGGCAGGTTGACGACGAGCGTGCGGCCGGCCACGCCCGCGAGACCGCGGGACAGGATCGCGGCAGGCACCTGCTCGCGTCCCTCCAGCCGAATGGCCTCGGCGATGCCCGGGATCTCCCACTCGATGACCTGCCGGGTCATTTCCGGGGTCTGGTCGGTCGGGGTGAGGCCCGTGCCCCCGGACGTGACGACGGCGTCGTAGCCGGTGGCCACCGCGTCCCGCAGGACGACGGCGACCGGTTCGCCGTCGGGGACGACCACCGGGCCGTCCACCTGGCAGCCGAGGTCTTCGAGCATCTCGACCAGCACCGGGCCGGATCTGTCCGGGTAGACGCCCGCGGCGGCGCGGTTGGAGACGGTGACCGCCATCACCCTGATCATCGGCGCCACTCGCCCTTCTTGCCGCCGGTCTTCTCCTCGACCCGCACGTCGGTGATCACGGCGGCGGGGTCGACGGCCTTGACCATGTCGACGAGGGCGAGCGCGGCGACGCTGACGGACGTCAGGGCCTCCATCTCCACCCCCGTGCGGTCGGCGGTGCGGGTGACCGCGGTGATCGCCACGCCCTCGTCCCGGATCTCCAGGTCGACCGTGACGCCGTGCAGCGCGATCGGGTGGCACAGGGGGACGAGGTCGGGGACGCGCTTGGCCCCCATGATCCCCGCGATGCGGGCGACGGACAGGGCGTCGCCCTTGGGGATGTCGCCGGCGCGCAGAAGGGCGACGCATTCGGGTGAGAGGTGGACGAAGCCCGTGGCCGTCGCGGTGCGGGCGGAGACGTTCTTGGACGACACGTCGACCATGCGGGCGGTACCCGCGTCGTCCAGGTGAGTGAATTCGGGGCCACTCAAGACGGCAACCTCATGACGTCGACGTGGGAACCGGCGGGAAGGGACTCGACGTCCTCCGGAAGCTCGATGAGCGCGTTCGCGGACGCCAGTGAGCCGAGCTGGTGCGAGCCTTGCACTTCGGCCGCGGTGACGGTGTAGGAGCCACGGTCGAACGACAGCTTGCCGCGCAGGAAGTGGCGGAGCCCCGCGGGCGACTTGACGTCTTCGGCGAGGACGGCGCTCACCGTGGGCAGTGGCTCGGACGACAGTCCCTGCATGGCCCGCAGGGCGGGACGCACGAAAACCTGGAACGAGACGTACGCGCTTACGGGGTTGCCCGGGAGCGTGAAGACCGGCGTGCCTTCGAGGAGGCCGAACCCTTGCGGCTTGCCGGGGCGCATGCGGACCTTGTGGAATCCCACCGTCCCCGTGCCTGTCAGTACTTCCTTGACCACGTCCTTGGTGCCCATGGAGACGCCGCCAGTGGTGACGATGGCATCGGCGCGGACGAGCTGGTCTTCGAGCATTTCCAAGACCTTGCCCGGCTCGTCCTCCACGGTGGCCTGGCGGTAACCCACGCCGCCCGCTTCGGCGACGGCCGCGGTGAGCATGTAGGCGTTGGACTCCCAGATCTGGCCGTGCCCCAGGGGGGAGCCGGGCTCGCGCAGTTCGTCCCCCGTGGCGACGACCACGACGCGGGGTCTCGGCCGCACGGTCACCCGGGACCGTCCCACCGCGGCGATCATGCCGATCTGGGGGGCGCCGAGCCGCGTGCCCGCGTCCACGACGACCTGGCCGGCGACGACGTCCTCACCGGCGCGGCGGATGTAGTTGCCTTCGGGCGCGGCGCGCGAGACCCGGACGGTGGCGTTGCCGCCGTCGGTCCACTCGACCGGGATCACCGCGTCGGCGCCGGCCGGGAGCGGCGCGCCCGTCATGATCCGGGCGGTCATGCCCGGCCGGATCGCGGAGACCCCGGAATCGCCCGCGACGATGTCGCCGATGACCGGCAGCGCGACCGGGTCGGCCTCGGTGGCCGCCGCGATGTCGGCCGCGACGACGGCGTAGCCGTCCATCGCGGAGTTGTCGAAGGGCGGCAGCGGCACCGGCGCGGACACGGGCTCGGCGAGCACCGTCCCCTGGGCCTCCAGCAGCGCCATGTCGAGCGGCGGCAGCACCGCGACGCCGCCGAGGATCTCCGTCAGGTGCTCGTCGACCGATCTCATGCCCACGGTCCCAGTGTGGCCTGCCGTCACGGCTGCCCGGGACCGCCCACGCCGTTGGAGGCGTCGTGCTCGCGCACGAACTGGCGCAGCCACGGCATGAACTCCGGCGCCAGGTCGGGGCGTTCCGAAGCGAACTGGACGACCGTCCGCAGGTATTCGAGCTTGTTGCCCGTGTCGTAGCGGCGTCCCCGGAACTTGACCCCGTAGACGCCGCCGCCCTGGCCGGCGGGCGTGTCGGCGAGGGTGCGCAGCGCGTCGGTCAGCTGGATCTCGCCACCGCGTCCCGGCGGGGTCTTCTCCAGGACGTCGAAGACCGCGGGGTCGCAGATGTAGCGGCCGATGATGATCCAGTTGCTCGGCGCCTCCTCGGCGGAGGGCTTCTCGACGAGGTCGGAGACCCGGACGACGTCGTCCTCGTCCGTCGCCTCGATGGCCGCGCACCCGTACGACGAGACCTGGTCGGGCTCGACCTCCATCAGCGCGATCACGCTGCCGCCGTGGCGGTCGCGCACCTCGATCATGCGGTGCAGGAGCTTGTCCCGGGCGTCGATCATGTCGTCGCCGAGCAGCACCGCGAACGGCTCGTTCCCGACGTGCTGGCGGGCGCAGTGCACCGCGTGCCCGAGGCCGCGCGGCTCGCCCTGCCGGACGTAGTGCATGACGGCCAGGTCACTGGACTCGTGGACGGCGTTCAGCCGCTCGTCGTCGCCCTTGGCGCGCAGCGCCTCCTCCAGCTCGTACGCCCGGTCGAAGTGGTCCTCGATGGACCGCTTGCTGCGGCCGGTGATCATCAGGACGTCGCTGAGACCCGCGTCGACCGCCTCCTCGACGACGTACTGGATCGCCGGTTTGTCGACGACGGGCAGCATTTCCTTGGGCGTCGCCTTGGTGGCGGGCAAGAATCGGGTACCGAGACCGGCCGCCGGGACGACCGCCTTGAGCACACGTGAAGTGTCGGCCATGTACAGACCCTAGCCACCTATGAGGACGGCAGCGTGCAGGACATCGTTTCGAAGACCGGCCTACGGGCCGAACTGCTCGGCAGACGTGCGGCGATGCCGCCGGACGAGCGCGCCGCGGCCGCGAGATCCATCCGCGACGCGCTGCTGTCGGTGCCCGAGGTCGAGATGGCGGGGACCATCGCGGCCTACGTCTCGATCAACACCGAACCGGACACGCGCTCGCTGCTGTTCGCCCTGTGGAAGCGCGGGACGTACGTGCTGCTCCCCCGCCTGCTCCCGGACGGCGATCTGGACTGGGCGTCCTACGAGGGCCCGGACTCCCTCGTCCCCGGGGCGCGCGGGTGCCCGGAGCCGTCCGAGCCGCCCCGCGGCCCCGGCGCGGTGGCCAGCGCGGACGTCGTCCTCGCCCCGGCGCTCGCCGTCGACCGGACGGGCGTCCGCCTCGGGCGCGGCGGCGGCTCCTACGACCGGGCGCTCGCCCGGGTCGGCCCGGCGATCCTGACCGTGGCGCTGCTGTACGACTCGGAGCTCCGGGACACCGTCCCCGCCGAGCCCCACGACCAGCGGGTCCGCGCCGTCGCCACCCCGTCCACCGGCCTCCTCCGCCTCCCCTGACCTCTAGAGTCGGGGCATGATCGGGGGCGGTCGCGCGGAGGGTCGAGCGGGAGGTTCGAGATGACGAAGCCGTGGCGGATCCTGTCCCTGCCCCCGATCGCGGAGGAGGTCGTCCGGGGGTTGTTCGAACCGCTCGGTGAGGCCGCGGAGGTCGCGTTCCCGCAGGCCAGGGAGCGCGCCGCCCTGCTCGACGCGGCGGCCGGCGCCGATATCGTGATCGGCGACTTCAGCGGGCAACTGGCGCTGGACGCGGAGGCCGTGGCCGCCGCGCCGCGCCTGGCGTTCGTCCAGATGCCCTCCGTCGGGACGGACAGCATCGACGTCGCCGCGCTGACGGCGGCGGGCGTGCCCGTGGCGAACGCGGCGGGGTTCAACGCGCGCGGCGTCGCCGAGTGGGCGGTGGGCGCGTCGTTCGCCCTGTGCCGCCACCTCGCGATGGCCGACAGGGGCGTCCGGGCGGGCGGGTGGCCACAGCTGGACGTGATCGCCCGGCGGCCCCGGGAGATCCACACGCAGCGCGTCGGCATCGTCGGGTTCGGCGCGATCGGCGCGGAGGCCGCGCGGCTGTTCGCGGCGCTCGGCTGCGCCGTCTCGTACTGGACGAGGCGGCGGCGCCCCGAGGCGGCGGCCAGGTACAGGGAACTCGACGACCTGCTGGCCTCGTCGGACATCCTCGTCCTCGCTCTGCCGCTGACGGACGAGACCCGGGGGCTGATCGGCCCGGAACGCCTCGCCCTGCTGCCGGACAAGGCGTTGCTGGTGAACGTGGCGCGCGGGGGCATCGTGCCGGACGACGCCGTCATCGACGCTCTGGAATCAGGACGCCTGGCGGGGGCGGCACTGGACGTGTTCGACGAAGAGCCCCTTCCGAAGGACCATCCGCTCCGCTCCCATGAGGACGTGCTCCTGTCCCCGCATACGGCGGGCGCGTCCATCCAGTCCCAGCTGAACCTCGTGTCACTCGTGCGCGACAACGTGACCGCGGCCGTCCAGGGGCGCGAGGTGCAGAATGTGGTCAACGGGATGAACCCGCACGTCAGGCGACGATAGCGGGTGCCCTGGGCAAGCCATCCCTGTACCGCAAATGTGCGATCGGCCCGTGAATCTGTAGGATTCCTAAACGATCAACTTTGACGACCCCGAAGGGTGGGATGTGCATCTCGACATCTGGCTACTCCTCGGGGCCACGCTCGTACTCAGCGCCATCATCGCGGTCAGGCTGTCGCACCGGCTCGGCCTGCCGTCGCTGCTGGCGTACATGGGCCTCGGCCTGTTCATCGGCGAGGGCGGCCCCCTCCACATCAACTTCGACGACGTCGAGCTCGCCCATACGCTCGGCTTCGCCGCCCTCGTACTGATCCTCGCTGAGGGCGGCGTCACCACCAACTGGCGGCACGTCCGGCCCACGGTGCCGGTCGCCATCATGGTGTCCACGATCGGCACGCTGATCAGCATCGTCGTGGTGGCCCTGTCCGCCATGTGGCTGATCGACATGGACTGGCGTCCGGCGTTCCTGCTCGGCGCCGTGCTGGCCCCGACCGACGCCGCCGCCGTGTTCTCGGTGCTGCGGCGGCTTCCGCTGCCGTCCCGGCTCTCCGGGATGCTGGAGGCCGAGTCCGGTTTCAACGACGCGCCCGTCGTGATCATCGTGATCGCGCTCAGCACCCACACCGGGGCCCCGAACCTGCCCGAGCTGTTCGGCCTCATGGTGTACGAGCTGGTCGCGGGCGCGGTCATCGGCATCGCCATCGGCTGGCTCGGCGCGCAGGGCCTGCGCCGGCTCGCGCTGCCCGCCTCCGGCCTCTACCCGATCGCGGTGCTGTCGCTGGCCGTCACCGCCTACAGCGCCGCGGCGCTGCTGCACGCCAGCGGGTTCCTCGCCGTGTACGTCGGCGCCGTCGTCCTCGGCAACGCCCGGCTTCCGCACCGTCCCGCCACCCGCGGCTTCGCGGAGGGCATCGCCTGGCTGGCCCAGATCGGGGTCTTCGTAATGCTGGGCCTGCTCGCGTCCCCCAGCGAGCTGCCCGGTCAGATCGTGCCCGCGCTGCTGATCGGGTCCGTGCTGCTGCTGATCGCGCGTCCCCTGTCGATCGTGCTGGCCACGATCGGCTTCAGGCTGTCGTGGGGCGAGAAGATGTTCGCGTCCTGGGCCGGGCTGCGCGGCGCGGTCCCGATCGTCCTCGCGACCATCCCGATGGTGGAGCACGTCGAGGGCGCCGGCCGGATGTTCTCGATCGTCTTCACCATCGTCGTCATCTTCACGCTGCTCCAGGGCCCCACGCTGCCGCTGGCCGCGCGTCTGTGCCGGCTGAAGAGCGACGAGCAGACGCGGGAGCTGGACGTCGAGGCCGCGCCGCTGGAGGAACTGCACGCCGACCTGCTGGAGGTCCGGATCCCGCCCGAGTCAATGCTGAACGGTGTGGAGATCTTCGAGCTGCGGCTGCCGTCCGGGGCTTCCGTCACGCTCGTCGTGCGCAACGGGTCCAGTTTCGTCCCGGAACCCACCACGCCTCTGCAGGCGGGTGACACGCTCCTGGTCGTGACCACCGACGCCGTGCGCGACGCCGCGGAACGCCGGCTGCGCGCGGTCAGCCGGAGGGGCCGGCTCGCCGGCTGGTTCGGCGAGACGGGTACGTGAACGCGCCGCTCCCCCGGCCCGCCGACTCCGGTCTCCGGGCTCCGACCGGCCGGGGAACAGGCCGGGGGCGAATCGTGTTCCAGTGACGGGTACCATTAGCAGTCGTTCAGATGGAGTGCCAGTCCGGGCTCAGCCGGGCTGAGTCAGCGAGGAGGAACCGTGCCGACGTATCAGTACGTTTGCACCGAGTGCGCAGAGCCTCTGGAAGTCGTGCAGAAGTTCAGCGACGACGCGCTGACGGAATGCCCGGCATGCTCCGGGAAGCTGCGGAAGGTCTTCTCCGCGGCGGGGATCATCTTCAAGGGGTCGGGCTTCTACCGCACCGACAGCCGCGGCTCCGGCAAGACCGCGGGCGCCGGCGCCTCGTCGAACGGGTCCTCCTCGAACGGCGACTCGTCCGGCTCGTCTGACTCGTCCAAGTCGGACGCGTCTTCGTCGTCCTCTTCTTCATCGTCGTCTGGCGGCGACTCCTCGTCGTCCTCCAGCACGTCGTCCTCTTCCTCGTCGTCCTCCGAGAAGGTCGCCTGACCGCCTGAGGGCACCTCCGGCCTGCGCCGATCGACCGGGGGATCCGCACAGTCGTCGATCCGGCTGGCGGTTCCTCCGGTTTTCGGCATGCCCGGACTCGTTTTGAGGACCCACCCCGGCCTCCACCTGTCGGGTCGGTCTCCTAGGCGGCGGCTACATCTCGAGACGTATCTACGGGTGCGCCCTTGCCGCGGATGAGGTAGCGCAGGTCCGGCCTGACGCCGGAGGCGCCGCGCACGCCTCCAGGCAACGATTGAGGGGATGAGAGAGGCCCGGCAGGGCCGGTCTCCTCGGACGTTCTCGACGGTCTCCCGGCCCGGAGGCGACAGGCCTGGAGACACCGGAATTTCGCGATAGTACTTGACTTTGTCTCTACTATCGAGACATTCTGGCGAACGCGACATATCTCGTTGCCGGAGTGGCACAGGAGAGGAACCCATGACCGCACAGAGCCCGGCTCCCCCCAGAACATGGGCCCATCGATTGGCCGGACTGATCGCCGGCAGGCGCACCAAGTGGGCCGTCCTGGCCGCGTGGGTCGTCCTGCTGGTCGCCCTCGGGCCGCTGGCCGGCAAACTCGGCGACGTCGAGGAGAACGACGCGGCCGCCTGGCTCCCCTCCGGCGCCGAATCCACCCAGGTCGTCGAGATGGACGAGCAGTTCCGCTCGGAGGAGACGATGCTCGCGGTCGTCGTCTACGAGCGCTCCGGCGGCGTCACGGCCGATGACCGCGCCAAGGCCGCCTCGGACGTCTCCGCCTTCCAGAACCTGCCCGGTGCGCAGAAGGTGCAGGGGCCGATCCCGTCCGAGGACGGCAAGGCACTGCAGACCCTGATCCCCCTCACCGAGGAGGACGTGACCGGCGCGGTCGACGAGGCGCGCGACCTCTCCCAGCGCGGGCCGCCCGGACTGACCGCACACGTCACGGGGCCCGCCGGGCAGGGCGCCGACATGTTCAAGGTGTTCGACAGCCTCGACGGGTTCCTGCTCCTGGCCGCTGGTTCCGTCGTCATCGTCCTGCTGCTCATCATCTACCGGAGCCCGATGCTGTGGTTCGTTCCGGTACTGAGCGCGCTCTTCGCTCTGGGGCTCGCCCAGTCGATGGTGTATCTGCTGGCCAAGTACGCCGACCTCACCGTCAACGGCCAGAGCGCGGGAATCCTGACCGTGCTCGTCTTCGGTGTCGCCACCGACTACGCCCTACTGCTCGTCGCCCGCTACCGGGAGGAGTTGCACCGGCACGAGGACCGGCACGAGGCCATGGCCTACGCGCTGCACCGCGCCGCGCCCGCCATCATCGCGTCCGCCGCCACGGTCGCGGCCGGGCTGCTGTGCCTGATGCTCGCCGAGATGAACTCCACCGCCGGTATGGGGCCCGTCGCCGCCGCGGGCATCCTCATGGCCCTCGGCGCCATGACCACCCTTCTGCCCGCGCTCCTCGTCATCTGCGGCCGCTGGCTGTTCTGGCCGCTGATCCCCCGCTACGACGCCAAGTACCTGGAGCCGGAGGCCTACGACGCCGAGCACGGCATATGGAGCCGGGTGGCCGCTCTGGTCAGCAGGCGCCCGCGCGCGCTCTGGGCCGCCGCCTCGCTCGGCTTGGTCGTCCTCACCCTCGGCCTGGGCACGCTGAAGGCCGACGGCCTCTCGGACGCCGGGCAGTTCACCGAGAAGCCCGACTCGGTCGCGGGCGCCGAGGTCGTCGCCCGTCACTACGCGGACGGATCCGGTTCCCCGGCCGTCGTGATCGGCTCGGCGGCGGCGTCCGACCGATTGGCCGAGGCCGTCCGGGGCACGCCCGGCGTCGCCGAGGTCAGCCGGCCGGTCACGGCGAACGGGCTGGTCAAGTACGAGGCGACGCTGAAGGACCCGGCCGACAGCGAGGCCGCGCGCACGACCATCGACCGGCTGCGGACCGCCGCGCACGGCGTCCCGTCCGCGGACGCCAAGGTCGGCGGCACCACCGCGACGGCGCTGGACACCAAGAACGCCTCCGCGCGCGACAACATGGTGATCATCCCGATCGTGCTGGGCGTGGTGTTCCTGATCCTCATCGCGCTGCTGCGGGCGGTCGTCGCGCCGCTGCTGATGATCGGCACCGTGGTGCTGTCGTTCCTGGCCTCGCTCGGCGCCTGCGCGGTGATCTTCGAGTACGGCTTCGGCTTCGAGGGCACCGACTCCGCCTTCCCGCTGCTCGCGTTCATCTTCCTGGTCGCGCTGGGGGTCGACTACAACATCTTCCTGATGCACCGCGTCCGGGAGGAGTCGCAGAAGCTCGGCACCCGCCGCGGCATCCGGCGGGGGCTCACCGTCACCGGCGGTGTGATCACCTCGGCGGGCCTGGTGCTGGCGGCGACGTTCGCCTCCATGGTCACGCTGCCGCTGGTCTTCATGGTCGAGATGGGCTTCGTGGTCGCGTTCGGCGTGCTGCTCGACACGTTCATCGTCCGGTCCCTGCTGCTTCCGGCCCTGGCGCACGACCTCGGCCGGCGGATCTGGGCGCCGGGACGCCTCGCCAGGCGGGAGCCGGTCGCCGACCCGCCGCCCAAGGTTCCCGAACCGGTCGGCTGACACCCGCGAGGACCCCGGCTCCGGCCGGGGCGGGGAAGGGAAGGGGCCCGGCTCCGGCCGGGCCCCTTCGCCCGGTCGCTTCGCCCGGTCGCTTCGTCCGGTCGCTTCGTCCGGTCGCTTCGTCCGGTCGCGGGGTTATCCACAATCGGCGGACGGTGTTCCGGGCGCCGGGGCGGGCTGGCTAATGTCGGCGCCATGCCGACTCAGCCTTCCGCCGCAGCCCAGCCCGCCGCCGAGATCGGGGTCATCGGCGGCTCCGGGTTCTACTCCTTCCTCCACGACGTCGAGGAGGTGCGGGTCCAGACCCCGTACGGCCCTCCGAGCGATCCCATCGCGATCGGCGAGCTGGCGGGCCGCCGCGTCGCGTTCGTGCCCCGGCACGGCCGCGACCACCGCTTCCCGCCGCACAAGATCCCCTACCGCGCCAACCTGTGGGCGCTGCGCTCGCTCGGCGTCCGGCAGGTGCTGGCGCCGAGCGCGGTCGGCTCCCTCACGCCCGACCACGGCCCCGGCACGCTCGCCATCCCCGACCAGCTCGCCGACCGCACGTCCGGACGCGAGCAGACCTACTACGAGCACGGCGCCGCCGTGCACGTGTCGTTCTCCGACCCGTACTGCCCGGCGGGCCGCCGCGCCGCCGTGGAGTCCGCGCGGACGGCGGGCTGGGACCCCGCCGACCGCGGCACGCTCGTGGTCATCGAGGGCCCGCGCTTCTCCACCCGGGCGGAGTCCCAGTGGTTCGCCTCCCAGGGGTGGACGCTGATCGGGATGACCGGCCACCCCGAGGCCGTCCTGGCTCGCGAGCTCGCGCTCTGCTACACCTCGCTGTGCCTCGTCACCGATCTGGACGCGGGGATCGAGGAGGGCGAGGGCGTCACGATGGAGGAGGTCCTCCGCGTCTTCGGTGAGAACATCGACCGCCTCCGCACCCTCATCGCCGACGTCGTCAAGACGCTGCCCGCCGAACGCGACTGCCCCTGCCCGAACGCCCTGGACGGCATGAAGCTCCCGCTGGAGCTGCCGTGAACGGCCGCTTAGCACGGATGCGGCGGCCGCTGGCGGCGCTGTTCGCCGCGACCGCCGCCGGCCTCGCCCTGATGGCCCTGCGGCCCGGTCCGCCGCCGTCCGTCCGCGTCCTCGCCGCCGCCCGCGACCTGCCCGCCGGGGCGACCCTCACCCGCTCCGACGTACGCCACGTGGACATGCCCCCGGGCACCGCCCCGTCCGGCACCCTCCGCTCCGCCGACGGCCGCGTCCTGGCCACCCCCATGCGCCGGGGCGAGCCGCTCACCGACGCCCGCGTGGTCGGCGACGGCCTCCTCGGCGGCTACGGCCGGGACACGGTGGCCACTCCGATCCGCATAGCGGACGCCGACGCCGTCCGCCTCGTCCGCCCGGGCGACCACATCGACGTCCTGACCACCCCGGAACCTCCCTCCCTGCCCGACATGCCAGTGCCCTCAGGGCAAGCCGGCGCCCGGGTCGTGGCAACGGCGCTCCCGGTGATCACCGTCCCCGCGTCCGGCGAAGCCGACCGCCGGGAGGGTGCCCTGCTGGTCCTGGCGACCACCAGGACACAAGCCCTCGCCCTGGCGGCCACCACCGCTCCCCTCTCCTTGACCATCACCACCCCATGACCCCACCCGTGTCCACGGCGGTAGCCGGGCCCCGAACGCCGCGCCTCCCCGGCGGCCGGTCCGCCCGGCGCCCATCGCCGAGGTCTCCGCCCGCGGTCCGCCGGGCCGGCGCGTGCCGCCCGCGGGGGGCTCGGAGCCGCGGGGGTCGTCCGAGCGGGCCAGGCTCACGCCGCTTCACCTCACGGCCAGGAGGCCCGTGAGCCGCGAAGCGATTCCCTCCGTCCCGGGCGCGGCCTTGATCACCTCGGCGAGACGGCGGGCATTGTCGCGGTAGGCGGTGTCGCCGAGCACGGTGCGGACGGCCCCCGCGATGTCGGGCGGTGTCGCGGCGTCGCCGTCGAGGACGATCCCGGCCCCGAGTTCGGCGACCCGCTGGGCCAGCGCGGGCTGGTCGGCCGCCAGGTTGGGCAGGCAGACCATCGGGACGCCGTGGGTCAGGGCGGCGGAGACGGTGCCGTGGCCCGCATGGGTGATCACGACGGACGCTTCGGGAAGGACGGCGTCGTGCGGCACCTACGGAACCAGCGACACGCAGGGCCGGTCGGGCGTGGAATCGACGGTGAACGGGGCCGGTGGTGATCAGCACACGGTGCCGGCCGTCCGCCATGGCGTCCCGGGTCCGCCGGATGCGGCTGCTCTGGTCCCATGCCTGTCCCGTGGAAAGCTCGCGACCACGAGCGGGCGGTGGTCACCGGCCGCCCACGGCGGCGTCCACCGCGGCTCCCGGGGCGGCTCGAACACCGGTCCCATGAACGCGAACCCGTCCGGAAGGCCACCGTTGTCGGGGTATCCGGCGACGGTGATGTCGTGGCCGCGGACGGCCAGCGTGGCCGCGAGACCGGACACCGGCGTCTGGTTGCCCGCTCCACCCCACGAGACGAACAGGAAACGAGCCATGGGTCATTCCACCCCCAGCACTGAGCTGATCATCATGTGCATGGTGGCCTCGGCCTCCTCGCGGAGCCGCCGCATGTCCCGGCGGAGCGGCTTCCACGTGTAGACGTCGCAGACGCAGACCAGCGCATCGACCACCTGGTCCCGCCGGGCGCCGGCGAACCGCGCCGGCTGCGGCGCCAGCACGGTCTCGACCCGCTCACGGTGCCGCTCGCGGCCGACCCGGACGACCGGCGCCACCGAGGGATCGTGCTCGTCGGCCAAGTTGGCGATCACCACGTCGCCGAACTCCTCGTAGTGGTCGAACCAGGTCCGCACCGCCGCGGCGATGTCACCGGGCTCGGCCTGCTCGAAGGTCACCCGCATCTCGGCGATCACCTCGTCCAGCGCGACCTGGAACAGCCGGGGCTTGGACCCGAACAGCCGCAGCACCGTCTGGACCGTCACCCCCGCCTGCGCCGCGATGTCGTCGAGCCGGATGTCCGACCGCAACCGCAACGGTGGCCCGCTGAACCGTCAACCCCGCACCGCCCGGGGGGGGATCCGCCCCTGTTGTCCGTGTATGAGCACGTCAGGAGTTGTTTGGGCCCGGCTTGGCGTGGCAGCGAGGGATTCATTACGATCCGTAGCCGTTCCTGCGCACCCGTCCAGCGGTGAGGCGCACCCCCGAGACTCCGGAGCCGGCATGAGTGGTTTCAAGAAGTTCCTCCTCCGCGGGAACCTCGTCGAACTCGCGGTCGCGTTCGTGGTCGGAGCCGCGTTCGCCGGCCTCGTCAAGGACTTCGCGACATCGTTCATCACGCCGTTGATCGCGCTCATCGGCGGCGAGCCCGACTACACGGACCTCGTCCTGACGATCAACGGCACCAAGTTCCCCTACGGAATCTTCGTGACCTCGGCGATCGCCTTCCTCATCACCGCGGCGATCGTCTACTTCGTGGTCGTGCTGCCGACGACCAAGCTGATCGAGCGCATGGACCGGGGCCAGGAGGCCACGGAGCGCGAATGCCCGCAGTGCCTCAGCGACATCCCGATCAAGGCCCGCCGCTGCCGCCACTGCACCGCCGAGGTCGTCCCCGCCACCGAGACCCCCGCCGTCTAGAAAGCGCACGAAGGCTCACCGCTCGACCACTGCTCACCGACCTGCCCGTCCCGGGCGACATGTCCGCGCACCCGTTCGAGCAGCGGGAGGTCGTGCTGATCTCGCCGCCCGCGCTGCAGATCCGCGAACCGGTGCCGCCGTCCGCGCTGGACGGCATGCGGCTGGTGCTGCCCGCCCGCGGCACCGCCCGGCGCGCCGAGATCGACGTGCTGCTGCGGCGGATCTCGCCCAGGGCGCCCAAGGCCCGCGCGGTTCCGCCCCCACGGGCTTCGGCGGGGGTGCGGTCAGTACTCGGTCTCGGTGCCGTACTCCCAGTGCCAGGGCTCGAACGGGTTGCTGTAGGCCCACGCCGGGTGGAACCAGCCGTACTTCTCGGCGTTGGCCTCCAGCCAGTTGAACTGGACGGAGCCCGAGGTCTGGATGCCGCCGCACAGGTCGAGGGCCTGGCCCTTGCCGTGGTTGCTGGTCCCGGGGACGGCCGCGAACCCGGGTCTGCTCGCGTAGACCGAGTGCTGCTCCGACAGGCTCCGGTACGCGTCGGTGACGCACATCTCGCGGCCGAACCGGCGCTTGTACGCGGCGTTCAGCTTGTAGAAGCCCAGCGCCGCGTCGGCCCGCAGCTTGTGCCCCTTCTGCGGCAGGGCGCAGAGGTACTTCGCCGGGATCAGCCCGTTGGGGAAGTCCTTGGCCTCGTCGGCGAGGCCCTCGTCGCATTTGAGCTGCAGGCGCTTCAGCTTGCTCACCTCCAGCTTGTCGAGCTTCGTGTTGAGCTGCTTGGTGAGCTGCGCCGACTTGTCCTTCAGCCCGTCCACGTCCTGCTGGAGGCGGGTCTGCTCGACCGCGTTGCGCGACTGCAGCTCCTGCGCGGTCGCGGCGAGCCGCTTCCGCTTCTCCTGCAGATCGTCGGCACGGTCCACGAGCGCCTGCTGGGACCTGGCGAGCAGCGTCACGTCCGCCGTCGAACGCAGCGCCTCGCGCGGATCGCCGTTACCGAAGATCGACATCGACCCGACGGCCCCGCTCGACTGGTAGGAGGTGTTCGCCAGCCTGGCCAGCGGCTCGCGGATCTTGTTCAGCTCGGCCTCGGCCACGGCGAGATCCTTCAGCGTGGTCCGCAGCTTGACCTGCGAGGCGGCCAGATCCTTCTCACGGCTCTTCATCTGCTTCGTGGCCTTCTCCAGCTCGTCACGAGCCTTCGACGCCGCCTGGCGCAACGACTCCAGCGTGTCGGACTCGGCCGCGCCCGCGACGCCTTGCGGTGAGAGCATCGTCATCACCAGGAAGACCGCGGTCAGCGCCGCCGACCGGGGGTTCGGCACGGTGGTTTTCCTCCTGATGCGCAAATGCGGAACAGCGGCAGAACGGTACTACAGGTTTTACGATCACCTGTGCGTAATGGGTTCAGCGACCACGGTGACCGTCCCCATCACGCGGCCCGTCGCGCTCGCCGAGCCGCTCGCACCACCGGCGCATCCACCAGACGTCCTCCCACCCCGGCGGGCACCGCCGCTGCGTCCTGGTCGGCGTCGGCGCCGGCGACGGTTTCGCCCTGCGCGGCGTGCTCGTCGGGACCGGCGCCGGCCTCGGCGGCGCCTTCGTCGCCGCCTGCGGCTCCGGCTCGGGCGGCACGTACTCCCCGTACGTCGGCTCACTCTCGGGG
>NZ_SMKH01000102.1 GCF_004348515.1 Actinomadura sp. KC345
GGTGGAGACCGACGCGCCGGCGGCGATCGGGATCGAGCCGCGCGTCAGCACCCAGGACCCGGCGTTCCCGGCGCTGTGGGAGGCGGTCCGCGACGGGCGGCCGGTGGCGTTCGACTACCGGGGGATCGGGCGGACGTCGGTGGCGCGGCGGCATCTGGAGCCGTGGGGCGTGGTGAGCCGCCGCGGCCGCTGGTACGTGGTCGGTTTCGACCGGGACCGCGAGGAGCAGCGGGTGTTCCGGCTGAGCCGCATCGTCGGCGACGTGGCGCCGGACGGTCCCGCCGGGTCGGTGACCGTCCCGGAGGGGGTGGACGTGCGGCGCATCGCGTTCGACTGGGGCGACCCGGTGAGCGAGCCGCGCCCGGCGACGGTGCTGCTGCGGGCGGGCGCGGCGCAGGGCCCGCGGCGGTGGGCCAGGGACGTGCGGCCCGCGCGGGACGGGCCCGCCGACGGCGAGTGGGACGAGGCGACGCTGACGTTCCGCGACGCGGACCGGTTCGCGCCGTACCTGGTGCGGTTCGCGGCGGACGTGGTGGTCCTCGACCCGCCGGACCTGCGGGACGCGGTGATCCAGCACCTGAAGTCGGTGCTGGCCGGAGAGCAGGGAGCGGCCGTGACGGACGAGGCGGACGAGGCGGACGAGGCGGTGCATGGGCGGTGACCGCGAAGGCGACACCGAAGGCGGCCGCGAAGGGCCCGGCGGCGACCTCGACGGACCGGCTGGCGCGGCTGCTGGCGCTGGTCCCGTACGTGGTGAACCGCGACTCGGTGGCGCTCGGCGAGGCCGCCGCCGCGTTCGGGGTGACCGAGAAGCAGCTGATCGACGACCTGAACATGCTGTGGTGCGTGGAGCTGCGGGCCCCGGACCCGTACTGCCCGATCGACCTGTCCTACGAGGGCGGGGAGATCACGGTGGCGGAGGCGGAGTCGATCGCGCGGCCGCTGCGGCTGAAGGTGGACGAGGCGTCGGCGCTGCTGGTGGCGCTGCGGATGCTGGCGGGCATCCCGGACCTGGACGACCGGGACGCGCTGAGCCGGGTGATCGCCAAGCTGGAGGGCGCGGCGGGCGCGGCGGCGTCGGTGGCGGGGCAGGTCGCGGTGGAGGTGGACGCGCGCGGCGGGTCCGGCGACCCCGGGCGCACCGGCCTGGGCGCGCTGCGCGACGCGATCGCGCGGGGCCGCCGCGTGCACCTGACGTACTACGTCCCGGCGCGGGACGAGAACACCGAGCGCGACGTCGACCCGATGCGGCTGCTGGTGGTGGAGGGCAACACCTACCTGGAGGGGTGGTGCCGCAGGGCGGAGGCGGTGCGGCTGTTCAAGCTGGACCGGATCGCCGACCTGGCGGTGCTGGACGTGCCGGCACGGGTGCCCGACGACGCCGAGCCGATCGACGTGGACGCGGGCCTGTTCCGGCCGTCTCCGGCCGACGAGGCGGTGACGCTGGAGCTGACGCCGCGGGGCCGGTGGGTCGCCGACTACTACCCGTGCGAGAGCGTCGAGGAGTTGGGGGAGGGGCGGCTGCGGGTGGTGCTGCGCACGCCCGACGCCCGGTGGGTGCGGGGGCTGGCGCTGCGGCTCGGCGACCAGGGCCGCGTCGTGGCGCCCGCGCGGCTGGCGTCGGAGATCCGCGAGGACGCGGTGCGGGCGCTGGCCCGCTACGGCATGGCGTGAGCGGATGGGTTAGCGTGGCGGGCGTGTCGTGGATCGCGGTGTCGGTGTCGCTGGGCTTCGCCGGCCTGGCCGTGCTCGCCTGGTGCGCGTTCAAGGTGTGGCTGGGCGTGCGGCGCTTCGGCCGTGAACTGGAGCGGACCAGGCGGAGGCTGGAGGCGGAACACGCGGCGCTGCGCGATGAAGTCTCGCGGATGGAGGGAACCCGGGCCACACAAGCGCCGCGAGACGGCGTACGATCGTCCTGAGCACCCCTGCTGAGAAGGATTGACATGGCTGGACTTGGCACGACCGAGATTCTGATCATCCTGGCGGTCGTACTGCTGCTGTTCGGATCGGCGAAGCTTCCGACGCTCGCGCGGTCCCTGGGCAAGTCGGCGCGGATCCTGAAGGCCGAGACCAAGGGCCTGCACGACGACGATGACGACGGCAAGTCCGGCAAGTCGGCGCAGGACGGCGCGCAGGCGCAGGACCAGGACCGGCCGGCCGGTGACGGCGGGCAGCGCTCCCGCGGCGCGATCGGCTCCGGTGAGCCGATCCAGGGCGTCCCGGTGTCGGACCCGGCCCGGATGCGCGACGGCGGCTGACCGCCGGCCGCGCGACGATCTCCCGACCCCCGAGCGAGCCTGAATGCCGACGATGAAGCTGGGCAGGCGCAATGCCTCCCCCGATGGCCGCATGCCCCTCGTGGAGCATCTCCGTGAGCTGCGCAACCGCCTGGTCAAGGCGATCCTCGCCTTCGTGGTCGGCGCGGTCGTCGGCTGGCTGCTGTTCGACCCGGTGTGGGACTTCCTCAAGCAGCCGTACTGCTCGCTGCCGCAGTCCCATGTGGTGGACAAGGACGAATGCTCCCTGTTCGTCAACGGGATCTTCTCCTCGTTCTTCCTGAAGCTCAAGATCGCCTGCATCATCGGCGCGGTCCTGTCCGCGCCGGTCTGGCTGTACCAGCTGTGGTCGTTCGTCGCGCCGGGCCTGTACGGGCGTGAGCGGCGCTGGACGTACGTGTTCCTGGGCGCGGCGGTCCCGCTGTTCTTCGTCGGCACCGCCCTGGCGTACGTGACCGTCGACAAGGGCCTGGCGATCTTCCTGGGGTTCATCGCCGACGACGTCCTGCCGCTGATCACCGTCGACAGCTACCTCGGCTACGTACTGACGATGCTGCTGGTGTTCGGGCTGACGTTCGAGCTCCCGCTGTTCGTGGTGGTCCTGAACCTGGCCGGGGTGCTGAGTTCGGAGCGGATCCGCAAGTCCCAGCGGATGATCCTCTTCGGCATCTTCGTGTTCGCGGCGGTCGCGACCCCGAGCGCCGACCCGTTCACGATGCTCGCGCTCGCGCTGCCGACCGTGCTGCTGTTCGAGGTCGCGGCGCTGCTCGCGTTCCTCAACGACCGCCGCCGCTCCCGGCACGACCCGTACGCGGAGCTGACGGACGACGAGGCGTCCCCGCTGGACCTGGAGGCGATCGACGCGGAGCTGGAGAAGGGCGGCCGCACCGGCTGACCCGCCGCCGGCCCGCCCCGGCCGGTGCGCGCCTCCGGCGTGGCGGGCGTGACCGATTGGGAATCGGGCCCGTCGAAACCGTAGGCTCGAAGGTATGACCTCCCCCGACACGACCGCGGCCGGGCAGAGCCCGGCCCAGCGGTACGCCGACTACCGCAGGCGCACCGCGGGAAGCGGCCCGGCGCTGCTGGACTTCCGCACCCTGTACGACTTCGAGCTGGACGCGTTCCAGATCGAGGCGTGCAAGGCGCTGGAGGACGGCAGCGGCGTCCTGGTCGCCGCGCCCACCGGGTCGGGCAAGACGGTGGTGGGGGAGTTCGCCGTCCACCTGGCGCTCAGCGGCGGCGCCAAGTGCTTCTACACCACGCCGATCAAGGCGCTGTCGAACCAGAAGTACGCCGACCTCGTCCGCCGCTACGGCCCCGAGAAGGTGGGGCTGCTCACCGGCGACAACAGCGTCAACGGCGAGGCCCCGGTCGTGGTGATGACGACCGAGGTCCTGCGGAACATGCTGTACGCGGGGTCGCAGACCCTCGCCGGGCTGGCGTTCGTGGTGATGGATGAGGTGCACTACCTCGCCGACCGGTTCCGCGGCGCCGTCTGGGAAGAGGTGATCATCCACGTCCCGGACTCGGTGCGGATCGTGGCGCTGTCGGCGACCGTCAGCAACGCCGAGGAGTTCGGCGAATGGCTCCAGGAGGTGCGCGGAGACACGGCCGTCATCGTGGACGAGCACCGTCCCGTCCCGCTGTTCCAGCACATGCTGGTCGGCACCCGCCTGTACGACCTGTTCGTGGACACGGGCAAGGAGAAGGACCGGCAGGCGCGGCTGAACCCGCAGCTGACCCGCATGGCGGTGGAGGAGGTCCGCCGCGCCAAGGTCAACCAGGGGCGCCGCACCGGACGGCGCCGCGCCGCGCGCCCGCAGCGGTTCCGCCCGCCGCCGCGGCCCGACGTGATCGAGCGGCTGGAACGCGCCGGGCTGCTGCCGGCGATCACGTTCATCTTCAGCCGCGCCGGCTGCGACGCCGCCGTCCTGCAGTGCCTGCACGCGGGGATCCGCCTCACCTCCAAGGAGGAGGCGGAGGAGATCCGCGCCCACGCCGGGCTGCGCACCGCCGACATCTCGCCCGAGGACCTGCGGATCCTCGGGTACGGCGACTTCCTCGCGGCCCTGGAGCGCGGCGTCGCCGCGCACCACGCCGGGATGCTGCCGACGTTCAAGGAGATCGTCGAGGAGCTGTTCACCCGCGGGATGATCAAGGCGGTGTTCGCGACGGAGACGCTCGCGCTCGGCATCAACATGCCCGCCCGCACCGTGGTGATCGAGAAGCTCGACAAGTGGAACGGCGAGGCGCACGTCGACCTGACCCCCGGTGAGTACACGCAGCTCACCGGGCGTGCCGGGCGGCGCGGCATCGACGTGGAGGGCCACGCCGTCGTGGTGTGGGGCCCGAACGTGGAGCCGGCGTCGGTCGCGGGCCTGGCCGGCACCCGCACCTACCCGCTGAACTCCAGCTTCCGGCCGTCGTACAACATGGCCGTCAACCTCGTCGGCGCCGTCGGCATCGAACGGGCCCGCACGCTGCTGGAGGAGTCGTTCGCGCAGTTCCAGGCCGACCGCGCCGTGGTGGGCCTGGCCCGGCAGGTGCACAAGAACGAGGAGGCCCTCGCCGGGTACGCGAAGGCGGCGGAATGCCACCTCGGCGACTTCATGGAATACGCGGCGATGCGCCGCCGCCTGTCGGACCGCGAGGCCGAGCTGTCGCGGGAGCGTTCCGGCGCCCGCCGCGCCGAGGCCGCCCGGTCCCTGGAGCACCTGCGGCCCGGCGACGTCATCATCGTCCCGTCGGGGCGGCGCTCCGGCCTCGCCGTCGTGCTGGACCCCGGCGTCGGCCGCCGCTCCGACGGGCCCGCGCCGCTGGTGCTGACGGTGAGCCGGTCGGTGCAGCGGCTGTCGATCCAGGACTTCCCCCGTGCCGTCGAACCCGTCGACCGCGTCCGCATCCCCAAGTCGTTCAGCCCCCGCAACCCGCAGGACCGCCGCGACCTGGCGTCCACGCTGCGCGCCAAGGTCCCCGAGGACGTGCGGGAGCGCAAGCGGTCCCGGGCCGACTCCGCCGCGCCCGACGACGCCGAGGTCACCCGGCTGCGCGCCGACCTGCGCCGCCACCCGGTGCACGCCTGCGACAAGAGGGAGGAGCACGCCCGGTGGGCCGAGCGGTACCACCGCCTTGACCGCGAGACCGAGCAGCTGCGGCGCCGCGTCGAGGGCCGCTCCCAGGTCATCGCGCGGACGTTCGACCGCGTCTGCGCCGTCCTGCAGCAGCTCGGGTACCTCGACGGCGACTCGGTCACCGAGGAGGGGCGCCGCCTGGGCCGCATCTACAACGAGCTCGACCTGCTCACCGCGGAGAGCCTGCGCGAGGGCCTGTGGGAGAAGCTCGGGCACGCCGAGCTGGCCGCGTGCGTGTCGGCGCTGGTGTACGAGTCGCGGCAGCCCGACGACGCGACGCCGCCCCGCACGCCGAACGGGCCCGCGCAGGACGCCCTGGCGGCGATGGTGCGGCTGTGGGGGCAGCTGGAGGCCGTCGAGCGCGACAACCGCGTCTCGTTCCTGCGCGAGCCCGACCTGGGGTTCGCGTGGACGGCGTACCGGTGGGCGAAGGGCGACGACCTCGACGAGGTCCTGCTCGAGAGCGACATGACCGCGGGCGACTTCGTCCGGGCCGTCAAGCAGCTCCTGGACCTGCTCGGCCAGGTCGCCGACGCGGCCCCGCCGAACAGCCACATCCGCAAGACCGCCCGCCGCGCGATGGACGCCATGCGGCGCGGGGTGGTGGCGTACTCGTCGGTGGGGTGACCGGCGGGCGGCGTAGGGCGGGCAGACCGGGCCTTCCGGGGGCACGGGGTCAGCCGCGGGCCCGGCGGCGGGAGCGGCGCGCCGACAGCGTGCGGTCGACGCGGTGGCTCGCCAGCTTGACCAGGATCGGCTGCGGCGGGCGCCGCAGCACCCGGGGCGTCAGATGGTGCAGGCCGGTGGCCGTGCGCAGCAGCAGGGCCGACGCGCGGCGGCGGCCGGGCGTCCACGGCAGCCCGAACTCCGCGCGCAGCGGCTCGGGCAGCAGCGCCGCCGTGAGCAGGCGGAAAACCGCCAGCCCCGGCGCCAGGACGCGCAGCTTGCGGGGCCACAGGACGGCGGCGGCGACCTCGCGTGCGGCGTCGGTGACCTCCAGCGCGGCGAGCGTCTCGGCCATGTAGGCGCGGAACTCGGCCAGGTCGGCGGGCTGCGACTCCAGCGGGCAGCCGAGCACCTCGGCCACGACGCGCGACTGGCGATAGTACTCCGCGGCCAGGCCGGGCTCGCCGTCGCCGGGCCGCATGACGTGCTCGTAGATGTGCAGGGCCGTGTCGATGAGGGTCGCGTTCACCCACATCTGCAGGTCCGGGTCGTTGCCGCTGTAGCCGTCGCCGCGGACCGCGGTGTGGATGCCGCGGACCTTGGCGGCGATCCGCCCGACCTCCTCGGGCGTCCCGAACGTGACGATCAGCAGGAAGTCCAGTGTCCCGAACAGCCGGGCCAGCGGCCGGTCGGCGAAGTCGCTGTGCTCGGCGACGCCGCGCGCCACCCGCGGGTGCGCGAGCTGCATCAGCAGGGCGCGGCCGGCGCCGAGGCCGATGAGCGGCTCGGCGGCGAGGGAGCGCAGCACGTCGCGGTCGGCGAGCCGCTCGGCGAGGCGCTCGGGCGCGGGGATCTGCGGGGTGGCGGGCACGGGACCTCCCGGGCGGTCGGACTGCCCGGTCATCCTCGCCCACTTATTGGCAGATCGTCAATAAGTGATCGCGGGGGCCCGTGGTTCGCCCCGCCGGCGCGCGAATACCCATCGGCGAGGACCGTCTCCCCCTGCGCAGGTCGTAGACGCCTCCACCGCAGGAAGGAACCATTCCCGGCTCTCTGGGCGCTAACGTGTTCCCGGTCACGATGTTCTCAGTGAGATACCAGGATGTGTGTGCATGATCGAGGCGGAGAACCTCACTAAACGCTATGGCGAAAAAACCGCCGTGGACGATCTGTCCTTCACGGTCGCACCAGGACGGGTGACCGGGTTCCTCGGCCCGAACGGTGCCGGGAAGTCGACGACCATGCGGCTGCTGCTCGGCCTCGACCGGCCGAGCGGCGGTGACGCGCGCATCCACGGCGTCCACTACCAGGACCTGCCCGCGCCGCTGCGCACCGTCGGTTCCCTGCTGGAGGCCAAGGCCGTCCACACCGGCCGCAGCGCCTACAACCACCTGCTGTTCCTCGCCCAGACCCAGGGCGTCGGCAAGAAGCGCGTCGACGAGGTCATCGACCTCGTCGGCCTCTCCGGCGTGGCCCGCAAGCGCGCCGGCGGCTTCTCCCTCGGCATGGGGCAGCGGCTCGGCATCGCCGCCGCGCTCCTCGGCGACCCGTCGGTGCTGATCCTCGACGAGCCCGTCAACGGCCTCGACCCGGAGGGCATCGTCTGGATCCGCACCCTCATGCAGCGGCTCGCGGCCGAGGGGCGGACCGTGTTCGTCTCCAGCCACCTCATGAACGAGATGGCCGTCACCGCCGAGCACCTCATCGTCATCGGGCGCGGCAAGCTCATCGCCGACTGCTCCACCGAGGAGTTCGTCGAGCGCAGCACCGAGCAGACGGTGATCGTCCGCAGCCCCGACGCCGCGCGGCTCGGCGACGTCCTGACCGCCGAGGGCGCCAAGGTCAGCCCCGACGGCGACGCGCTGCTCAGCGTCACCCACATGGAGGCGCCCCGCGTCGGGGAACTCGCCGCCGCGCAGGGCATCGTCCTGCACGAACTGACCCCCACGCGCGGGTCCCTGGAGGACGCGTTCATGGAACTGACCCGTGAGAGCGTCGAGTACGACGCGTCCGCGCCGCCCGTGCCCGGTGCGGCCCCGCCCGCGGCCGGCCCCGCGGCCGGCCCGGCCGGGACGGAGGAGGCCCGATGAGCGCCGCCACCACCGGAACCGCCGCGCGGCCCGCCGGGGACCCCGCCGCGTACCAGCGGCCCGGGTTCGGGCGGCTCCTCGTCGCCGAATGGACCAAGATCCGCACGGTCCGCTCCACCCTGTGGTCGCTGATCCTGCTGGTCGGCCTCAGCCTCGGGTTCACCGGCCTGCTCGTGGGGCTCATCTCCGCGACGTGGAACGACACCCCCGAGGGGGACCGGGCGGCGATCACCGCCGATCCGGTGAGCTTCATCCTCGGCAGCGGGTTCTTCGGACAGCTGGTCGTCTGCGTGCTCGGCGTCATGGTGATCTCCTCCGAGTACTCCACCGGCATGATCCGCGCCAGCCTGCTGGCGGTGCCGCGGCGGCTGCCGATGCTGTGGGCCAAGGCCCTGGTGTTCAGCGTGATCACCCTGGTCGCCGGGCTCGTGGTGTCGTTCACGTCGTACTTCCTCGGCTCGGCGATCCTCGGCGACAAGGTCGAGGTGGCCCTCGGCGACGACGGCGTCCTGCGCGCCGTCATCGGCGGCGGCCTCTACCTGGCGATGCTGGGCCTGTTCTCCCTGGCGATCGGCGCGATCGTGCGGCACACCGCCGGCGCCATCACCGGCGTGATCGGGCTGGTCCTGGTGGTGGGGCCGCTGGCGATGCTGCTGCCCGGCAAGATCGGCGACTACGTCTACGGCTACCTGCCCTCGGAGGCGGGCTACCTGATCACCAGCACCCAGCAGGGCGAGAACGACCTGCTGTCGCCCTGGCAGGGCTTCGGCGTCTTCGCCCTCTGGACGGCCGCCCTCCTCGCGCTCGCCGCGTTCCTCCTCAAGCGCCGCGACGCATGACCGGCGCCGCCGGGGACGTCCCCGCACCGGCCTGACGGAGGCCGGTGCGGGGGCGTCCCGGGCGCGCGGTCGAGGGACGAGGAGCACTCCACCCGCGGGTGCGCACGGACCCTGAGGGAGATGATGCGCGGGATGCCCGGCGGCGGAGGCGCCGGGGACGGCGTGCCGGACCCGCGTTCGCGCCCGGTGCCCGGCCCCGCCACCTCGCCGAGGTGCTCGCGGAGCAACCGGCCGGGGCGGGCGGGTGAACCGCGGCGCCGCCGCGTGCGTACCGCCCAGGTGACGTCCCTCTCCGACCGAAAGGACGGCGGCGCATGCGAGGACCCCGCCCGGCCACCGTGGCGGCGTGCGGGCTGGCCGCGGCGCTGCTGGCCGGCGGCTGCGAGCCGATGGGCCGCCAGTCGACCGACGGAGGCGCGGTGCCGCCTGCGCCGGTTATCAGCGGGGGCGGCGGAGCGCCGGGGAGCGGCGGCCAGGCCCCCGCCGCCGGTGAGGGGCTGCTCGCCGACGCCGACCGCCTCCTGCTCGTGCAGCTCAGGCAGGCGGCGCTGTGGGAGATCCAGGTGGGCCGGGCCGCCGCTCGCCGCGGATCCCAGGAGGCCGTCCGCAAGAACCTCGGCCAGATCGCGACCCGGCACATCCGGTTCGACGAGGTGAACCGCGCGACGGCGGCCCGGCTGAACGTCCCGCTGCCGGACGAGCCGACCGCCGAGCAGCAGAGCTGGATGTCGGAGATCACCGGCAAGTCCGGCACCGACTACGACAAGACCGCCGTCGCGCGGATGCGGACGGCGCAGGGGCAGCTGTACGCGCGGACCGCCGCGGTCCGCGCCAGCACCCGCAACACCGTGATGCGCCGGTACGCCCAGCGGGTCCAGGCCTTCGTCAACGGGCAGCTGAAGCTGCTGGAGTCGACCGGCTTCGTCACCGTCGACACCCTGCCCGACCCGCCGGCGGTCACCGGCGCGCCCCAGCCCGGGCGCCCGGGACGGCCGTCCCCGGCGCCCGCCGCGACGTCCGTGCTCCGCGGCGGCGGCTGACCGCGCCGCCGGCCCCGCGCGTCACCGTTCCCGCGGGCCGAGTTCGGCCAGCAGCGCCTCCAGCGTCGCGCCGAGCGGCGCGTCCATCGTGATCAGCGCGTGCTCGTCGCCCCGGGTGGCGCCCTGGTTGACGATGGCGACGGGGACGCCGTGCCGGGCCGCGTGCCGGACGAACCGGTACCCCGACAGCACCGTCAGCGACGACCCGAGCACCAGCAGCGCGCCCGCGCGCTCGGTCAGCGCGTAGCAGCCCCGGACGCGGCCCGGCGGCACGTTCTCCCCGAAGAAGATCACATCGGGTTTGAGGACGCCGCCGCACCGCTCGCAGTCCGCCACCCGAAACGTCCCGGTCTCCGCGTCGCCGAGGACGGCGTCGCCGTCGGGGTTGATCCGCGGGTCCGCGGCCCGGTCGTCCCAGCCCGGGTTGGCGGCCCGCAGCCGCTCGTCCAGCCGCGCCCGCGGTGTCCGCCGGCCGCACGACAGGCACAGCACCCGGTCGAGCGCGCCGTGCAGCTCGATCACGCCGGCGGCGCCGGCCGCCTGCTGGAGCCCGTCGACGTTCTGGGTGATGATCCCGGCGACCAGCCCCCGCGCCTGCAGCGCGGCGACCGCGCCGTGCCCGGCGTTCGGGCGGGCCGCGGCGACGTGCCGCCAGCCCAGATGGCTGCGGGCCCAGTAGCGGCGGCGCGCCGCGGCGGACCCGGTGAACTCCTGGTAGGTCATCGGGTCGGCCCGCCGCCGGCGGCCCGTCTCCCCGCGGTAGTCCGGGATGCCCGACTCGGTCGACAGGCCCGCGCCGCTCAGGACGACGACCTCGCCGTCCGAGACGAGGCCGGCCAGCATCCGCAGCCGCGCGGCCTCCCCGCCGCCGGCCCGGCGGCCTTCTGCAACCTGCGTCACCCCTCCATCCTGCACGACCGCGCCGAGTGCGCGTCCGCGGCGTCCCGCCCCCCGCCGGTCAACGGCCCGCCGCGGCGCGGGCGCGCCGGGAACCGCGCCGTGCGGGGCGCCGTCCCTCCCCGAACGTCAGGATCAGCCCGGCGACGACCGCCGGCAGGCCGAGCCCGACGGCGGCGAGGGGGAGGACGGCCTCCAGCAGCCGGATCTTGCCGGCGCCGTCGTCGGACTTGGCGCGCAGCTCCTCCCTGCTGTCCTGCGTCATCCGCAGGTCCAGGTCGGCGACGACGAGGCTGCCCGGCCCCTCCTTGGGCCGCAGCGTCGTCACCACGTGGCGCCGCTGGTCGACCGGGGCGCCGGTCCTCGGGTCGATCCAGTACGTGATGTCCGCCTGGTAGTAGCGGCTCGCCTCCACGGCGGGGCCGCCCCCGGGGCGCCCGAACAGCGCGGCGGGCAGCGCGGGCACGTCGCCGGCGACCTGCGTCGCCGGGACGCGCTGGACGAAGCGGTAGGTCAGCAGCCCGTCGACGCGCTCCTCCCCGTCGAAGACGACCGGCCAGGCGCGCCGGGTCCCGGTGTCGAACACCTCCAGGTCGTCCGTGCGCGCCTCCACCGGCCAGAAGAGCCCGATCCCGTCCATGCGGACGTTCGTGTCGCCCTGCACCGCGGCGCCGCAGCAGTCGCGCAGCTCCCCGGTCCTGCGGTCGAACGCGTACCGGGCGTTCTGGATCTCGATCCGGGTGCCGCGCGCCGCGTCCTGGACGATCGTGCCGCTGTCGTAGACGGCGACGTCGTCGCCGGAGGCCTCCACGTCTCCGCGGACGGTGCTGGTCACCGACACCGCGGCGCCGGTGCGGACCGTGAGCGACGAGGCGTCCAGATAGGAGGCGCCGTCCGCCTGCAGCCGCGTCACCTGGTAGACGTCCGTGGGCGCGCCGACGAGCGCGGGGGCGACGTAGAAGCGCACGAAGACGCCCGCCGCCACCAGGAACGTGCCGAGGCCGATCAGGGAAATGCCGATGATCCTTCGCACTGCCAGCCTCCCGGCCTGCCGTCGGACACCCGATTTTGTGAGATATGTCAATCTTGTGATCCTCCCGCGCCGGCCTCACGAATGGAACGCGTACCGCTCACGAACTCACAAAGCCGCGGCCCGCTCCCGGGCGTGGCGGCCGTGAGGCGCAGTTAACGTGCGGGTGACGTCCGGGATCCCTACGGGAAATACGGGCCGCCGAGGATCGGGGCTCATGGGAGCCGACAGGAAACCGGACAGGCGGCTGGTCGTGGCCGGCCACGGCCCGGCCTCGCACCGCCTGGTGGAGGCGCTGCGCGAGCGCGACACCGCGGGGACGTGGACGATCACCGTCATCGGCGAGGAGCCGCGCGCGGCCTACGACCGCGTCGCGCTGACGACCTACCTGGAGGGCGCCGGCCTGGCCCTCCCCGCGCACGGCGGCGAGGTCACGGTCGTCACCGGCGAGCGCGTCACCGCGATCGACCGCGCCGCCCGGACGGTCACCACCTCCGCCGGGCGCGTCGCCGCCTACGACGCGCTCGTCCTGGCCACCGGATCGGCGCCGTTCGTCCCGCCGGTCGAGGGCGCCGGCCTGCCGGGCGTGTTCACCTACCGCACCATCGGCGACCTGGACGCGATCCGCGAGTACGCGCGGGGGAGGACGACCGGCGCGGTCGTCGGGGGCGGCCTGCTCGGCCTGGAGGCCGCCCGCGCGATCCAGGGCCTCGGCCTGCGCAGCGGCGTCGTCGAGGTGGCGCCGTGGCTGATGCCGCGCCAGCTCGACGAGGGCGGCGGCGCGATGCTGCGCCGCCACATCGAGGGCCTCGGCATGGCCGTCCGCGCGGGCGTCGCCGTGCGCGCCCTGGAGGCGGGGGAGGACGGCGCGGTCCGGCGGATCGCGCTCGCCGACGGGACGGCCGTCGGCGCCGAGGTCGTGGTGTTCTCCGCCGGCATCCGCCCGCGCGACGAACTGGCCCGCGCCTGCGGCCTGCCGGTCGGGGAGCGCGGCGGGATCGTCGTGGACGCCTCGTGCCGCACCGAGGACCCCGCCGTCTGGGCGATCGGCGAGTGCGCCCTCGTCGGCGGGACCGTGTACGGGCTGGTCGGTCCGTGCTTCTCCATGGCCGAGGTCGTCGCGGACCGGCTCCTGTCGGAGGCGAGCACGGCCGTGTTCGAGGGCGCCGACCTGTCGACCAAGCTGAAGCTCATGGGCGTGGACGTCGCCAGCTTCGGCGACCCGTTCGCGGGCGCGGAGGGGGCCCTCGGCGTCACCTACACCGACCCCGTCGCCGGCGTCTACAAGCGGCTCGTCGTCAGCGACGACGCGCAGACCCTCCTCGGCGGCGTCCTCGTCGGCGACGCCGAGTCGTACGGGACGCTACGCGCCTGCGTCGGCGGCGGCCTGCCGGGCACGCCCGAGCAGATGCTGTTCGGCGGGACCGAGACCGCCGGCGGCGACCTGCCCGGCGCGACCGTCATCTGCTCCTGCAACAACGTCACCGCCGAGGGCATCCGCGGCGCGATCTCCGACCACTCCCTCACCGACGTCGCGGGCGTGAAGGACTGCACCAGGGCCGGCACGAGCTGCGGAAGCTGCGTCCCCCTGGTCAAGAGGCTCCTGGACGCCGAGCTGACCGCCGCCGGGATCGAGGTCGGCACCGCCATCTGCGAGCACTTCGCGCACAGCCGCGCCGAGCTGTTCGACATCGTCCGCGCCGGGCGCGTCACCAGCTTCACCCAGCTCGTCCAGGAGCACGGGACGGGCCGCGGCTGCGACATCTGCAGGCCCGCCGTCGCGTCCATCCTGGCGAGCCTCGGCAACGGCCACATCCTGGAGGGCGAGCAGGCGGCGCTGCAGGACACCAACGACCACTTCCTCGCCAACCTGCAGAAGAACGGCACGTACTCGGTGGTGCCGCGCGTCCCCGGCGGGGAGATCACCCCGGAGAGGCTCATCGTGATCGGCGAGGTCGCCCGCGACTTCGGCCTCTACACCAAGATCACCGGCGGGCAGCGGATCGACATGTTCGGCGCCCGCGTCGAGCAGCTCCCCGAGATCTGGCGGCGGCTCGTCGACGCCGGGTTCGAGTCCGGGCACGCCTACGGCAAGGCGCTGCGGACGGTGAAGTCGTGCGTCGGGTCCACCTGGTGCCGCTACGGCGTGCAGGACTCGGCCGCCATGGCGATCCGCCTCGAACTGCGGTACCGGGGGCTGCGCGCCCCGCACAAGCTGAAGTCGGCCGTGTCCGGATGCGCCCGCGAGTGCGCCGAGGCGCAGAGCAAGGACTTCGGCGTCATCGCCACCGAGAACGGCTGGAACCTCTACCTCGCCGGGAACGGCGGCATGCGGCCGCGCCACGCCGACCTGTTCGCCACCGACCTCACCGACGAGGAGCTCATCACCTGCATCGACCGGTTCCTGATGTTCTACATCCGCACCGCCGACCGGCTGCAGCGCACCGCGACCTGGCTGGAGTCCCTCGACGGCGGCCTGGACTACCTCCGCGAGGTCATCGTCGACGACCGGCTCGGCATCTGCGCCGACCTCGACGCCGCCATGGAGCGCCACGTCGCCGCCTACTCCGACGAATGGCGCGACACCCTCGACGACCCCGACCGGCTCCGCCGGTTCGTCTCGTTCGTCAACGCCCCCGGGACCCCCGACCCGAGCATCGGGTTCGAGGTCGAGCGCGACCAGATCAAGCCCCTGCCCCTGGAGGTGAAGCGGTGAGGACCGCGCGGAAGGCGGGCGAGGCGGGGATCGTCGTCGTCGGGAACGGCATGGCGGGGTCGCGGTTCGTGGGAGAGCTGTGCTCCCGTGACCGCGACACGCCCGTGACGGTGTTCGGCGCGGAGCCGCAGCGCCCCTACAACCGGGTCCTGCTGTCGAACGTCCTGGCCGGCATGACGCGCCCCGACCACATCAGCCTGGTCGACGCCCCCTGGTACGCCTCGCACGGCGTCGACGCGCGCCTCGGCGTGGAGGTGACCCGCGTCGACCGGGCGGCGAAGACCGTCCACGCCGCGGACGGGACCGTCACCCCGTATGGGACGCTCGTCCTCGCCACCGGCAGCACCGCGTTCATCCCGCCCATGCCCGGCCTGGAGGACGGGCTGCCCGCGGGCGCGCTGGTGTTCCGCACCCTGGACGACTGCCGCCGCATCTCCGAGCTGGCCGAGTCGGCGCGCCGCGCCGTCGTCGTCGGCGGCGGGCTCCTCGGCATCGAGGCCGCCCGCGGGCTGGCGGGCCGCGGCCTGGACGTGACCGTCCTGCACCTGGCCGGGCACCTCATGGAACGCCAGCTCGACCCGGCCGCCGGGCGGGTCCTGGCCCGGACCCTGGCGGCCCTCGGCATCGGCACCCGGCTGCAGGCCGACGTCGCGGCCCTGCGGACCGCCGGCGGGACGGTCACCGGCGTCGAGCTGGCCCTGTCCGGCGGCGGGACCGAGGCCGTCGACGCCGATCTCGTCGTCCTGTCGTGCGGCGTCCGGCCCGAGGTGTCCCTCGCCCGCGGCGCGGGCCTCGCCGTCGGCCGCGGCGTGCTCGTCGACGACGAGCTGCGCTCGGTCACCGACCCGTCCGTCCGCGCCATCGGCGAGTGCTCCGAGCACCGCGACGAGGTGTACGGCCTGGTCGCGCCCGCGTGGGAGCAGGCGGGCGTCCTCGCGGGGCTGCTGGCCGGCACCGACCCCGCGGCGCGGTTCACTGGCGCCCGGCAGATCACCCGCCTCAAGGCCGCCGGGATCGAGCTGGCCTCGATGGGCGAGACGCACTTCGGCGACGACGACGACGGCGTGGAGGTCGTCCGGTTCACCGACGCGGCCCGCGGCACCTACAAGAAGGCGGTCATCCGGGACGGGAGGCTCATCGGCGCGATCCTGATCGGCGAGACCTCCGCCGCCGGGACGCTCACCCAGCTCTACGACCGCGCCGCGCCGCTGCCCGCCGAGCGGCTCGGGCTGCTGTTCCCCGGCCTCGGCGCCGCCGCCGAGGCGCCGTCGCCGCTGCGCATGCCGGACGCCGCGACCGTCTGCCAGTGCAACGACGTCAGCAAGGGCCGGATCCGCGCCTGCTGGCAGGCGGGCGCCCGCACCGCCGCCGACGTCGCCCGCGAGACCAGGGCGACGACCGGCTGCGGAGGCTGCCGCGACGCGGTGGAGGGCATCGTCGCGTGGCTGGACGAGCAGGAGTCCGCGCTGGACGGGCAGGAGGCCGCCGACGTGGCCTGAACCGCGGCGGGTAGGCTCCGCCGCATGGCGGTCCACACCCCGATCCGGCCCTGACGCGGGAGGCGTTCATGCTCGACGGACGTCCGCTCATCGACGCGCACGTGCACGCCGCCCGGCTCCCGACCCTGCCCCCGGCGTGGCGCCAGTGGGCCGAGGAGTTCGGCTCCGCCCACCCCTGGCAGGACCTCTACGACGCCGACGGCACCCTCGTCCCCGAGAGGGTCGACGCCTACTTCGAGCGCGAGGGCGTCGACATCGCCCTCCTGCTCTGCGAGTACAGCCCCAAGACGACCGGCATGCAGCCCATCGAGGACCTGGCGCCCCTGCTGAAGCACAACCCGCGCCGCTTCAGGCCCATCGCCAACGTCAACCCGCACCTGCACTACCCGATCGGCGCCGAGGTCGAACGGCAGCTCGGATTCGGCGCCGCCGCGCTGAAACTGCATCCCGTGCACGGCGGGTTCGGCGTGGCCGACCCGGACCTGTACCCCGCCTACGAGGTGTGCCGCGACGCGGGCGTCCCCGTCGTCGTCCACTGCGGGACCAGCTCGTTCCCCGGCTCGGCCAACCGCCACGCCGACCCGGCGCCGGTCGACGACGTGCTGCGGCTGTTCCCCGGCCTGACGTTCGTGCTCGCGCACGGCGGCCGCGGCTGGTGGTACGACGCCGCCGCCTTCCTCGCCCTGTCCCGCGACAACGTGTGGATCGAGCTGTCCGGGCTGCCACCGCGCCGCCTGCCCGAGTACTACGGGCGCCATGACCTGCGGCGCCTCGCCCGCAGGTTCATCTTCGGCACGGACTGGCCGGGCGTGCCCGGCGTCGCGCGCAACGCCCGCGCCATCGCCGCGCTCGGCCTGGACGAGGAGACCGTCTCGCTCGTCCTCGGCGGCAACGCCCTCCGCGTCTACAAGGGCCTGTCCGTCCGGCCCCCGGTTCAGCCCAGCCCTGAAGGAAAGGATGTTTCCCGATGACCGACACGGGCCCCTTCACCGACGACGTCGTGCACCAGATCATGCGGCACATGAACGACGACCACGCGGCCGACTGCCTGACGATCTGCCGGGCGCTGGCCGGCCGCCCCGGCGCCACCGCGGCGCGGATGACCGGCATGGACGCCGACGGCATCGACTTCGCCGTCACCGACGGCGGCGCCGAGCATCCCGCGCGGATCCCGTTCAGTGAACGCCTCACCGAACGCGTCCAGGTCCGCCACGAGGTCGTCCGGATGACGGAGGCCGCACGCGCGGCGGCGCACTGAGCGCGGCGCCCAGCGGGTGACTGGACGTTCCCGACGCTCCGTCGGTAAAGTAACCGACGTCACGTCGGGAAACTCGACCGCAACACCTTCCCGGATGAGTTAGGTAAGGCTAGCCTAATTCCCGGAGCGAAGGAGGGGCCGGATGGACAGTGCCCGTACCGACGAGGCCTTCTCGGCACGGCTGAGGAGCGCAACGTGGAGCGACCACGGCGACAACGAGACGTCCGCCTACATGAGCGCGCTCGTCGAGGGCCGCCTCGGCCGCGACGAGTACGCGGTCCTCGTGGCGCAGCTCCACCCCGTCTACGAACTGCTGGAGGAGGCCGCCGACCGGATGGCCTCCGACCCCGCCGCGGGCCCGTTCGACCTTCCCGGCCTGCGCCGTCTCGACGCCCTGGAGGCCGACCTGGCCTTCTTCTACGGGCCCCGCTGGCGCGCCAGGATCGAGCCGAACGCGTCCACGGCGCGCTACTGCGACCGGCTGCGCGAGGTGTGCGCCACCTGGCCGGGCGGCTTCGTCGCCCACCACTACACGCGCTACATGGGCGACCTGTCCGGCGGCCAGTACATCGGCTTGCAGGTCCGCAAGACCCTGGACCTGTCCGCGGGCGACGACGGCGTCCGCTTCTACCGCTTCCCCGGCAAGCCCAAGGCGTACAAGGACCGGTACCGCGCCCTCCTGGACGCCGCCCCGTGGGACGCCGCCGAGCAGGAGCGCGTCATCGGCGAGGTCAAGACCGCCTACCGGCTCAACGCCGACGTCACGGCCGAACTCGGCGAGAGCATCCGCCCCAGCACCGCCTGATCCGGTCCGGGCATCCGGATGCCGGGGTTTCGGCCCGCCGGAGAGCCTTCGCGGTTTGCGTGGGGGCTGAGCGGACATCGAAGGGGCCCTGGGGCGACCGAAGCCCCCGATACGACCGGAGGCCCCCCATGCTCGCGATCGCCGCCGCGGCCGTCTTCGCACTCGCGCTGCTCTTCGACCTGGCCGACCTCTCCTCGGACGCCATCAACAACGGGACGCTGACCGTGCTCGGCCTGCTGCTGATCTCGCTGCACTTCGCCGGCGTCGGGACGAACACGAACTGGCGCCCGCGCACCCGAGGCCGCACCCGCACCCGCCGCTGATCCGCCCCCCGGTAGCGGCGGCCGGTGTGGCGTCGCCTCACTAAAAATCTACAACGTAAAGGCGCCCGGCCGTCCGCTCACAGGCGCCCCCGGGCGAAGGCCCGCAGGCCCGCCGGGTCCACGATGGTGATCTTCCGGCGGCCGGTGCGCACCAGGCCCGCGCCGCGCAGGGTCCCGAGCGCCCGCGCGACGGTCTCCCGGGAGGAGTCCATCCAGCTGCCGAGCTCCTCCTGGGACAGCGGCGGGCCGATCACGACGGCGCCGGACGGGTCCGCGGGGGCGAGCCGCGCCGACCGTTCCGCCAGGTCGGCCAGCAGGATCGCCAGCCGCTGCGCGCCCTGCGCGGACGCGTGCGCCTGCAGCCTGCGGCCGGCGTCGTCGAGGCGGCGCACGAACGTGCCGCTGACCAGCATCCACACGCCGGGATGGGCGTCCAGGAAGCCGGTGAACCGGGGGGCGGGCACGACCAGCGCCCGGACCGCGCCGAGCGCCGCCACGGTCGCCGAGCGCTCCCGCCCGCCGAGCACGGCGCTCTCGCAGACCAGCTCGCCCGGCCCCCGGACGGCCAGCACCACCTCGTGGCCGTCCTCGCTGGAGGAGGTCACCTTGGCCCAGCCGGACTCGATGATGATGAGGTGGTCGGAATCGTCGCCCTGGTAGCACAGCGGCGCCCGCGGCTGGTACCGCCGCGGCCGCGCGACCTGCCGGAGCGCCGCGCGCTCCGCGTCGTCGAGCGCGTTCCAGAACGCGCCGCCGGCCCCGGCCGGGCCGCCGCGCGCCGCCGTCCTCCGTGTCAGCAGGTGCTCGCTCACGGGTGTGCGTCTCCGGTTCGAGGGGTCGGGTGAACCGGTACCCGCGGCAGTTGGGGGGAGTGGGGCGGTGAGGCCCAGTGCCGCGGGTACCGGTCGCTCATGCGGCCGCCGCGCGAGCGGCGGTCATCGCCCGCTCCCGCGACGGTGTGCACCGAGTTGACGGTGTGCACCGACTGGACGGTGTGCACTGATTGCATGTCCCAATGAGAACCCCTCACTGGGTATGAATGCTGCACGCGTGAGAACGCCGTGTCTGCGTCATCTGACACTTATGGCGAAAATTGCAGCGGCGGCCGGCGCGCCGGCCGGGGTCACCGGGCGAGGGCGTTGAGCAGGCGGTTGACGGGGCTGCCGAGGTTCCAGCGGTCGGCCAGCGCGATGAGGGCCTCGGGGTCGCGCGCCCCGGAGGGCAGCCGGTCGTCCAGCGCCGCGAGCTCGGGCGCGTCGATGTCGGTGACCACCCGGACGACGGTCTCGGCGGCGGCCAGGTAGTCGCGCGCGGCCTCCATCCGGCGCCGCGCGCCCGCCGGGAACCCCTCGTCGGTGCCGGAGTCGAGGGCGGCGAGGATCCCCTCGACCGACCCGAACCGGGTGACCAGCGCGGCGGCGGTCTTGTCGCCGACGCCCGGGACGCCGGGGAGCCCGTCGCTGGGGTCGCCGCGCAGCGTCGCGTAGTCGCCGTAGCCGCGGCCCGGGATGCCGTACTTGGCCGCGATCTCCTTCTCGCCCATCACCTGGAGGTTCCGGATGCCGCGCGCCGTGTACAGGACGGCGACGGGGGCGCGGTCGTCGACGAGCTGGAACAGGTCGCGGTCCCCGGTCACGATGTCGACCGGGCCTTCCGCCGCGCCGCGCACCGCCAGGGTCCCGATGACGTCGTCGGCCTCGTAGCCGGGGACGCCCGTGCGCGCCAGCCCGACCGCGTCGAGCACGGCGTCGATGACGGGCAGCTGCGCCTCCAGCGCGCCGGGCGTCTGGTCGCCGCCGCCCTCGGCGACCCGGTGCGCCTTGTAGGACGGCAGCGCCGCCACCCGGAACTCGGGCCGCCAGTCGGCGTCCATGCAGCAGACGAGCCGGTCCGGCGACCGGTCCTGGACGAGCCGCGCGATCATGTCGATGAGTCCGCGCACCGCGTTCACCGGCGTCCCGTCGGGCGCGGTCACCGACTCGGGGACCCCGAAGAAGGCGCGGAAGTACAACGACGGCGTGTCCAGCAGCATCAGCCCGCTCATGCGCCACATGCTCCCACGCGGGCGGCGGCGGCCGCGGCGGGACGCGCCTCTGGGATCCTGGTACCGGCCACTGGAGAGGATCGGAGATATGGAGACGGGTGTGACGACGGAGTTGTATCCGCCCGAGCGGCTCGGTCTGGCGCGGGACGCGGCGGCGGCGGCGGGCCTCGGCGCGGTGCTGCTGACGCCCGGCCCGGACCTGCGGTACGTCACCGGGTACGACGCCAAGGAGCTGGAGCGGCTCACCTGCCTGGTCGTCCCGGCGGACGGCGAGGCGTTCCTGGTCGTCCCGCGGCTGGAGCTGCCCGCGGCGCGGGAGTCGCCGGCCGGGTCGCTCGGCGTCGAGCTGGTGCCGTGGGACGAGACCGCCGACCCGTACGCGCTGGTCGCCGGGCGGCTGCCCCGCGGCGTGGCGACGGTCGGCCTGGCCGACCGGATGTGGGCGGTGATGGCGCTGCGGTTCCGGACCGCGATGCCGGGCGCCGAGCAGGTCGCGGCCGGGGGAGTGCTCCGGGGGCTGCGGATGCGCAAGAGCGCCGCCGAGGTCGCCGCGCTGCGGGAGGCGGGCGCGGCGATCGACCGCGTGCACCGCCGCGTGCCCGGGTTCGTCAGGGAGGGCCGCACCGAGCGTGAGGTCGCCCGCGACATCGCCGACGCGATCATCGCCGAGGGGCACTCCCGCGTCGACTTCGTCATCGTCGGGTCCGGGCCGAACGGCGCGAACCCGCACGCGGAGCCGTCGGACCGGGTCATCCGCGCCGGCGAGCCGGTCGTCGTCGACATCGGCGGGACGATGCCGAGCGGCTACTGCTCGGACTCGACCCGCAACTACTGCGTGGGCGAGCCGCCCGCCGACTACCGGAAGTACTACGAGGTGCTGGAGGAGGCGCAGCGGGCGTCCCGCGCCGCGGTCCGCCCCGGGGCGACCCCCGAGGCGGTGGACGCCGCCGGGCGCGACATCATCGCGGCGGCCGGCCACGCCGAGCACTTCTTCCACCGCACCGGGCACGGCATCGGGCTGGAGTCGCACGAGGACCCCTACATCGTCGCGGGCAACCGCGAGGCGCTGGAGCCCGGCATGGCGTTCTCGATCGAGCCGGGCATCTACCCCGGCCCGCACGGTGCGCGCATCGAGGACATCGTGGTGTGCACCGAGGACGGCCACGAGCCGATGAACGTCACCGAGCGCGGCCTGGTGATCGTGGGCTGACCCCTTCTGGAGCGGGCACCCGAACGGGGGCGCGGACGGGTTTCCGTCCGCGCCCCCGCGTGGTTTCGGACGGCGGGAATCCGCGGAAAATACGGGTCGGTAACAATCTCTGCACCAAATGTGTCAGCGGGCACTGTGCGTATTGCGGCGCGGCACGTCGGCCATGTACCCCTTCGTAGTTACGCGGGGGTAAGTCCTGGATCTTCCGCTCACTCGGGCCCTTCCTGCGGGGCCGGACGAGTTCGTGCCGCAACGAAGAGGAGACGCCGTGGCAGAGGTCGACCTGACCAGCGTCGGGAAGGTCTATCCCGACGGCACGCGGGCCGTGACCGACCTGAACCTCCACATCGAGGACGGGGAGTTCCTCGTCCTGGTGGGCCCGTCGGGCTGCGGCAAGACGACCGCGCTGCGGATGGTCGCCGGCCTGGAGGACATCACCGAGGGCGAGGTCACGATCGGCGGCCGGGTCGTCAACCGGGTGCCCGCCCGGGACCGCGACGTGGCGATGGTGTTCCAGAGCTACGCCCTCTACCCGCACCTGTCGGTGCGCGACAACATCGGGTTCGGGCTGTCGCTGCGCAAGCTGCCGAAGGCCGAGATCCGGGAGCGGGTCGACCGCGCCGCGCAGACCCTCGGCCTCACCGAGCACCTGTCGCGCAAGCCCCGCAACCTGTCGGGCGGGCAGCGGCAGCGGGTCGCGATGGGCCGCGCGATCGTCCGCGAGCCGCAGGCGTTCCTGATGGACGAGCCGCTGTCCAACCTCGACGCCAAGCTCCGCGTCCAGATGCGCGCCGAGATCGCGCGGATCCAGCGCGACCTCGCGGTCACCACCGTCTACGTCACCCACGACCAGACCGAGGCGATGACGCTCGGCGACCGCGTCGCGGTGATGAAGAAGGGCGAGCTCCAGCAGGTCGCGCCGCCCCAGGAGCTCTACGACAGGCCCGCGAACCTGTTCGTCGCCGGGTTCATCGGCTCACCGGCCATGAACCTGCTGAGGGGCACGCTGTCGGGGGACGCGGAGAACCCGCGCCTGGAGATCGGCGACACGACCCTGACGCTTCCGGCCGCGGTGCTGACCGAGCGCCCGGCGCTGGCGTCCCGCCTCGGGCAGGACGTCGCCGTCGGCATCCGCCCCGAGGACATGGAGGACTCCGAGCTCGTGGAGGCCCCCGAGGGCGCCACGCTGACCTCCACCGCCGATCTGGTCGAGGCGATGGGCTCGGACGTGCTCGTCCATTTCACGGTCGAGGCCGCCCAGGTCGTCACCGAGGACACCAGGGAGCTCGCCCGCGACGCGGGGACCGACGTGCTGGGGCACCTGGAGAGCCCCCGCACCGACCTGGTCGCGCGGTTCAGCCCGCGCACCCGCGTGAAGGTCGGCGACCCGGTGACGATCCGCGTCGACACCGGCCGCCTGCACTTCTTCGATATCGAGTCCGGCGCGTCGATCTGGGCAGCAGACGACGCCGGTCCGCCCAGGGAGGATGAAGGATGAGGGTTACCAGGCGTGTGATGGGGGCCGCCGCCGCGGCGGTCCTCCTGTCCTCGGCGGCCGCGTGCGGCGGCGACGACGGCGGCGACGGGTCCGCGCCCGCCGGCGGCGGGGCGCTGAAGGGCACCACGATCGAGGTCGCGGCCAAGTGGACCGGCCCCGAGGAGCAGAACTTCCGCAAGGTCCTGGACGCGTTCGCGAAGAAGACCGGCGCGACGGTCAACTACGCCTCCACCGGCGAGAACACCGACGCGTTCCTCGGCCCGCGCATCTCGGCCGGCAACCCCCCGGACGTGGCGATCCTGCCGCAGCCGGGCCTGATGCGGCAGTACGCGGGCAAGAAGCAGCTCAAGCCCCTCGGGGCGGACGTGGTGGCGGAGGTCGACAAGAACTTCGCGCCGTACTGGAAGGAACTGGGTTCCTCCGGCGACCAGACCTACGGCGTGATGGTCAAGGCCGCCTACAAGTCGATCCTGTGGTACAGGCCGCAGGCGTTCTCCGACGCCGGCGTCCAGCCGCCCGCGACGTGGGCCGACCTGGTCAAGGCGTCGACCACCCTGCAGAACGCGGGCACCACGCCGTTCACGCTGGCCGCCGGGCCGGACGACTCCTGGACGCTGACCGACTGGTTCGAGAACGTCTACCTGTCGACGGCCGGGCCGGAGAACTACGACAAGCTGGCCGAGCACGAGATCAAGTGGACCGACCCGACGGTCGGCAAGGCGCTGGAGACGCTCGCGCAGATCTGGGGCGAGCCCGACCTCCTCAACGGCGGCGTCGCGACCGCGACCAAGACCAAGTTCGACGAGTCGGTCACGCAGGTGTTCGGCCAGGAGAGGGCCGCCATGGTCTACGGCGGCGACTTCGCCGCCGCCAACATCGCCACCACCGAGGCCAAGGTCGGGACCGACGCCAAGGTGTTCGCCTTCCCCAAGGCCGGCGGCACCGCCCCGGCGATCCTCGGCGGCGACGTCGCGGTCGCGCTGAAGGACGGCAAGGGCGCGCAGGAGCTGATGAAGTACCTCGCCTCGCCCGAGGCCGGCAAGGTCTGGGCCGGGCTCGGCGGCTACCTGACGCCGAACAAGAACGTCCCGCCGGACGCCTACTCCGACCCGATCGCCAAGCAGCTGATCGGCCAGCTCCAGCAGGCCGGCGAGGCCGCCCGCTACGACATGTCCGACCTCACGCCCGCCGCGTTCGGGGCGACCCCCGGCGACGGCATGTGGGAGGCGCTGCGCGGCTTCGTGCAGAACCCGTCCGACGTCGAGGGCACCCAGGAGAAGCTGGAGGCCGAGGCGGCCGAGGCCTACAAGTAGGACAAGCAGGAGAATTCTGAATGAAGGCTCCGAAAGACGGGGTGCCGCCGGCCGCCACGGCCGGCGCCGCCGCCGCCGTCGCCGAACCCGCCCC
>NZ_SMKH01000103.1 GCF_004348515.1 Actinomadura sp. KC345
CAGGAGTAGTGGGCCCGGGGCCCGTGGACCGGCTGTACGTGCCGGGCGCCTCGCCGGTGCACCGGCTGCCGCCGCAGACCAAGATCGTCGCCGTGCTGGCGTTCGTGCTGCTGGTGGTCGCCACCCCGCGGGAGCGGATGTGGGCGTTCGGCGGGTACGCGCTGCTCCTGGCGGCGGTCGCGCTGATCGCCCGCGTGCCGTTCCGGACGGTGGCGCGGCGGACCGTGATCGAGGTCCCGTTCGTCGCGTTCGCGCTGCTGATCCCGTTCGTCGCCGAGGGGGAGCGGATCGGCGTGCTGGGGGTGCAGGTGAGCCAGGGCGGGCTGTGGGACGCCTGGAACATCCTCGCCAAGGCCACCCTCGGCGTGGTCGCGTCCATCCTGCTCGCCGCGACCACCGAGCCGAGGCTCCTGCTGCTCGGCATCGAGCGGCTGCGGATGCCGCCGCTCCTCACGCAGATCGCCGCGTTCATGCTCCGGTACGCCGACGTCGTCACGGCCGAGCTGGGTCGAATGCGGGTCGCGCGGGCGTCGCGCGGTTTCGCGGCGCGCGACGTCCGCGCGACGCGCGTGCTCGCCAGGTCGATCGGGGCGCTGTTCCTGCGCTCCTACGAGCGGGGCGAGCGCGTCCATCTGGCGATGCTGAGCCGCGGCTACGACGGACGCATGCCCGTGATGCACGATGTGGGCGCGACGGCCGCGCAGTGGACGGCCGCGGCCGCGCTGCCCTCGGCCGCCGCGCTCGTCGCGCTGGCCGCGTGGATCGCGCCATGACCCCGTCGCTGGAGGTGAAGGGCCTCGCCTACGCGTACCCCGACGGCACCCAGGCCCTCTACGGCGTCGACCTCACGATCGGGCGCGGCGAGCGGGTCGCGCTGCTCGGCCCCAACGGCGCCGGGAAGACCACGCTCGTCCTGCATCTGAACGGCATCCTGTACGGCGGCCTCGGCGAGGTGGGGGTCGGCGGGCTGGCGGTCGATCCAGGTGACAGGAAGACGCTGCGGGAGATCCGCCGCCGTGTCGGCATCGTCTTCCAGGACCCCGACGACCAGCTGTTCATGCCGACCGTCCGGGAGGACGTCGCGTTCGGCCCGGCCAACCTCGGGCTGCGCGGCGCCGACCTGGACCGCCGGGTGCGGGACGCGCTCACCCGCGTCGGCATGCTGGACGTCGCCGACCGGCCGCCGCAGCATCTCAGCTTCGGCCAGCGCCGCCGCGTCGCCGTCGCGACGGTCCTGGCCATGGAGCCGGAGATCCTCGTGCTGGACGAGCCGTCCTCCAACCTGGACCCGGCGAGCCGCCGCGAGCTGGCGGAGGTCCTGCTGAGCCTGGACGTGACGGTCCTGATGGTCACGCACGACCTCCCGTACGCCGCCCAGCTGTGCCCGAGGTCGGTGATCCTCTCCGGCGGCGTCATCGCGGCCGACGGGCCCACCCGGGACCTGCTCATGGACGCCGGGCTCCTCGCCGCGCACCGCCTGGAACTGCCGTTCGGGTTCGATCCGGCGGCCGCACTCCGCTGAATCCGGTGGTCTTCGGCCGTTCCGCTTGCCTCCCGCACCGCCCTCCGCCAGACTCGAATTTCCCGACACTGGTAACGGTTTTCATATCCGAAATGAGGGCATTGTGAAGGTTGCGTTCGTCGGCAAGGGCGGCAGCGGCAAGACCACCCTGTCGTCGCTGTTCGTCCGGCACCTGGCCGGGCGCGGGCTGCCGGTGGTGGCCATCGACGCCGACATCAACCAGCACCTCGGCGTCGCGCTCGGCCTGGACGAGGACCGCGCCGCCAAGATCCCCGCCCTGGGCGACCGGCTCCACGAGATCAAGGAGCACCTGCGCGGCGACAACCCCCGCATCTCCTCCGCGTCCGCGATGGTCAAGACCACCCCGCCGGGGGCGGGCTCGCGGCTGCTGCGGTTCCGCGGCGACGATCCGTTCCATGACGCGGGCCAGGAGATGGGCCCCGACGGCGTCATGGGCGGGGCCGGCATCACGCTCCTCGCCACGGGCCCGTTCAAGGACGACGACCTCGGCGTGGCCTGCTACCACTCCAAGACCGGCGCGGTCGAGCTCTACCTCAACCACCTGGTGGACCTGCCGGGCGAGTACGTCGTCGTCGACATGACCGCCGGCGCCGACACGTTCGCGTCCGGGCTGTTCACCCGGTTCGACCTGATGTTCCTGGTCGCCGAGCCCACCCGCAAGGGCGTCGGCGTCTACCGGCAGTACACCGAGTACGCCCGCGACTACGACGTCGCCATCCGCGTCGTCGGCAACAAGGTGCAGACCGACGACGACATCGCGTACCTGCGCGAGTACGTCGGCGACGACCTGCTGACCTGGGTCGGGCAGTCCGCCGCCGTCCGGGCGCTGGAGCAGGGCCGGGGCGGCGTCGCGCTGGAGGACGGGAACGCCGCCGCCCTCGACCGGATGCGGGCCGAGGTCGACGCGTGCGTCAAGGACTGGGACGAGTTCCAGCGGCAGGCCGTCGAGTTCCACGTCAAGAACGCGCGGAGCTGGGCGAGCAGGGCGGTGGGCGAGGACCTGGAGGACCAGGTCGACCCCGGTTTCCGCTTCCCGGCCGCCTACCGGGTGTAGTCCGGGGCCTACCGGTCGGAGCCGATCGCGACTAGCCTGTCCCGCCATGACGATGCGCCGGATGACGTTCATGGCGGGCGGCGCGGTGGCGCCCATCGCGCTCCTCGCGTTGCTGTTCAACAACCAGTGGGTCGTCGACGCGACCCACGAGAACCTCGATCCCGGCGGGGGGTTCGCGGCACTGGTGACGACGTTCCAGTTGCCTTCCTGGCGGCTGACGGCGGGACGGTACGACTGGACCTACGTGCTGGTCCTGGACCTCGCCCTCCTGCTGTTCTTCGCCCTGCTGGCGGGGCTGGTGTTCGCCGGCGCCAGGGTGCTCGAACCCGGCCGGGGGACGCTCGGCGCCGTCATCACCGGCTGGTGGGCCACCACGGTCGCCGCCGGTGTGTCCAGCCTCATCGGCAGCGTCCTGTTCATGCTGGTGTCCGACGTCCCCGGCCGCATGTTCGGCCGCACGGTGTGGAACTACGTCTCCGGCGGCGCGAGTTACGGTCTGCTGTTCGGCTGGATCGCGGGGCTCGGCGCGCTCGGCGGCTTCCTGCTCAGCCGCCCGCGCACGCAGGGCGGGCAGCAGCAGCCCTACGCCGCGCAGCAGCCCTACGGCGCGCAGCAGCCGTACGCCGCGCAGCAGCCGTACGCCGCGCAGCAGCCGTACGGGCAGCAGCCTTACGCCGCCCAGCCGCCCCAGCAGGCGGCGCCGCAACAGGCGATGCCCCAGCAGCCGCACCCGTCGGCGGTTCCGTACGTCCCTCCGCAGGGCCAGCCGCAGCAGCCCCCGGCCTGGGGGGCCGCGCCCGTCCCTCAGCAGCCCGGCGTTCCGGTCCCGCAGCAGCCGGGAGCGCCGCAGCAGTTCGGCGCGCCGCCCGTCCCGCCGCAGCAGCCCCAGCAGCCCGCGCAGGAGCAGCCCGCGCAGGAGCAGCCCGCGCAGCCCGAGCCCGAGCGTCCCGCCGACGAGGACGCGGAACCGGCCGAGGCCGCGGCCGAGACCCCCGGAGACGACGCGCGCCCGGACACGCCGGAGGACGACGACCTCGGCCTGGCCGACCGGACGATCGTGGACCGCAGGCGCGACGACGACTGAGCCCACCCGCGCGCGTGCACCCCGCCCGTGCCTGCGAGAATCGGGCCCATGCGCGTGTTTCTTGGATCCGACCATGCCGGCTTCGAGTTGAAGGAGCACCTGGTCTCCTGGCTGGAGCGGAACGGGCATGAGGCCGTCGACTGCGGCGCGTTCGAGTACGACGCCGTGGACGACTACCCTCCGTTCGTCCTGCGGGCCGCGGAGCGGACCGCCGCGGAGCCGGGGACACTGGGCGTCGTGCTCGGCGGGTCCGGCAACGGCGAGGTGATCGCGGCCAACAAGGTCCGGGGCGTGCGGGCCGCCCTGGTCTGGAGCGAGGACACCGCGGCGCTCGCCCGCGAGCACAACGACGCGAACGTCATCGGCATCGGCGCCCGCCAGCACGACCTGGCGACCGCGACGCGTTTCGTCGAGCTGTTCGTCGAGACCGCCTACTCCAAGGAGCCGCGCCACACCCGCCGGATCGAGATGCTCAGCGCCTACGAGCGGAACGGCGAGCTCCCGCCCCTGCCGGGCTAGAGGCCGTTCGCCGGGGGCCTGCGGGCACCGCCGCGCTTGCCGAGCCGGCGGCGCTCGTTCTTGGCGGCCTTCGTCCGCCTGGCGGGCTCGGCGCCCTTGCCGGCACCGGCCCCCGGTCCCGGGCCGGCGGCGGGCGCGGCCTCGCGCTCGGGTCTCGGTTGCGAGACGTCCCGTGCCCGCATCGCCGCGTCCACCGTGATCCGCATTCCCGGCTGTCCCATGTGACGCCTCCTCTCCCGTACCCACCTACCCGGATCGACCGTAGCCGGACCGTTGCACGCGGTCACCGGTCCTCCGGATGCCGACCCGCCGGCGCGATTGCTAGATACAGTGCCGGAGTCATGCTTCAACGACTGGTGCATCTGCTTCCGCCGGGAGTGCGGGCCGTGCTGCGCAGGATCCCGGTCCTCGTCGCGCTGTACCGGTGGATGCGGCGCGGGAAGCTGACCGGGGAACGGTACGTGTTCGCCGCCCTAGCGGTCCTCGCGATCGCGGTCGGGGTCGCGACGGCGAACGACACCCGCGGTCTCGCCCCCTCCGGAGTGCTGGTGCTGATCGTGCTCGGCGGCGGGCTGCTGCTGAAGGTGCGGAGCCTCGTGGCGCTGCTCGCGGTCGTGGCGGGCATGGTGACCTACAACGTCTGGCTCGACATCCCCGCGATCGGGATCGGGATCGTCGGCACGTTGACGATCACGGCCGTGCTCGCCCTCTCGCTCGCCCGGACGCGCCAGAAACTCGGCGTCCAGGGCCTGCGCGGCGACTCGATGCTGCTGGAACTGCGCGACCGGCTGAAACGCCAGGGCGAGATGCCCGACCTGCCGGACGGCTGGGACTCCCAGGTCGTGCTCCTGCAGGCCGGCGGATCCTCGTTCGGCGGCGACTTCGTGGTGTCGGCGTCCGACGGCGACACCCTGGAGGTCGCGCTGGTCGACGTCTCCGGGAAGGGCACCGATGCCGGAACCCGGGCGCTGATGCTGTCGGGCGCGTTCGGGGGGCTCCTTGGATCGATCCAGCCCGACCGTTTCCTGCCCGCCTGCAACGAGTACCTCCACCGGCAGCGGTGGGACGAGGGCTTCGTCACGGCCGTGCACGTCGTCGTCGACCTGAAGACGGGGGAGTACACGGTCGAGTCGGCGGGGCATCCGCCCGCCGTCCAGTTCGACGCGAGCAGCGGCGTCTGGCGGGTCGGCTCCGCCAAGGGCATCGTGCTCGGGGTGGTGCCCGATCTCCGTTGCGTCCCCGAGCACGGGACGCTGCGGTCGGGCGACGCGCTCCTACTGTACACCGACGGGCTGGTGGAGTCCCCGGGCAGCGACCTCGACGCCGGCATCGACCGGTTGCTCGGCGAGGCCGAGCGGCTGGTCCCGCAAGGGTTCGGCAGCGGCGCGAAGGAACTGGTGGAGACGATGGCCGCGGCCCGTGACGACGACTGCGCCCTCGTCCTGATCTGGCGCACCTGACCGTCCGTGCGCCCCGGGTGGGCGCGCTACGGGTGCATGTGCCTGCTCTTCTGCCCGCCGTGTCTCGGCCCGTGTTTCTGGGTGGGGGCGGGCGGAGGCCGCTCGTCGTCCTTGTCCTGCGTCAGCCCGGCGATGATGGCGCCGATCAGGACGGTTCCCGCCGCGGCTCCCACGCCCGCCAGCACCCGGGTCCGCAGGGACGACCTGGCGCTCGCGACGCCGGCCGGAGTGAACGCCCTGGTGTCGGTCTCCTCCTGGCCTTCCGGCCTGGACGGGTGGGGCGGAGGGGTGGCGAACGGCCTCGGGTCGGGGAGGCGCGGAGCCGGCGCAGCGGATACCGGCGGGGCCGGTGTCCCGAGGTCACCGGCATGCGGCTCCTGCTGCTCGACGAGCGTGAGCAGCAGGCCGGACGCGGTCGGACGCTCGGCGGGGTTCGTCGCCAGCGCCGACCGCACGGCCGGGACCAGCGACTCCGGCAGCCCGGAGAGGTCCGGCTCCTCGGCCGCGGTGCGGAGTGTCGCGGGGTCGCCGCCGATCGGCATCCGTCCCGTCCCCGCGTGGGCGATGAGGCAGCCCCACGCGAAGACGTCGGCCGCGGGCGTCGAGGGGCCGCCGATCAGCACCTCCGGCGCCATCCAGCCGGGGGTGCCGAGGACCTGGCCTGACGTGGCCGCGGGGACGTGGGCGTCCTGGTCGCGCGCGATGCCGAAGTCGATGACGCGGCAGCCGGAGAGGGTGAGCATCACGTTGGCGGGCTTCAGGTCGCGGTGCACGAGCCCGGCCGCGTGGATCGCCGCGAGCGCCGACGCGACGCCGACCGCGACGCCGTGCAGGTCTGCGGCCGGCAGCGGCCCGTCGCCCGCGAGCCGGTCGTGCAGCGAGACACCGCCCACGTACTCGGTGACGAGGTAGGGGCGGCCCCGCTCCTCGCCGTGCGCGAGGACCCGGGCGGTGCAGAACGAGGCGACGCGGCTCGCCAGGTACGCCTCGTCCATGAAGCGCCGCCGGTAGGACGGGTCGCCCGCCAGATGCGGATGGATGGTCTTCACCGCGACACGGCCGCCGGACTCGGGATCGGCGCCGAGATAGACCATTCCCATGCCGCCCGAGCCCAGGCGGCCCAGCAGTGTGTGCCCGCCGACCTCGCGCGGGTCGGCGGGTTCCAGCGGCCTGATGTCTCCGTCCATGGGATTTCCCGGTTCCCTCGTTCCTCTCCTGTCCGCCTATCCCCGATCGGCGGCGGATTATGGCGCGTTTCTCCAGGAAGTGCAGGAAACGAGATCGTCACGTCGATGTAGCGCCCTGTGCACCGGAGACGTGCAGAGTAGGAACCGGTTCGGCAGCGGAGCCCGGTTCTTCCGTGGGATTTCCTCCTCGGCGCGCGGAAGGCGGGCGGCGGGCCGTACCGGAGGTGATGCCCGCGCGGCCGGCACCCCAGGGGTGGGAGGCGCCGTCCGCGCGGGCATCCGCCCGTTCCCCGGCGATGTTTCGTAGGGCAATGGTCCGGTAACAACCAGTTCTGCGTTCACCCCCCAGGTGCTGGGACGCGGCGCGGCATCGGCCGCCGCGTGCGACCGGAAGGGGGAGGCACCGGGGTGCGGATCACCGGGGACTGGACGTCGCCGTCGTGCTGGTCGGTGCGGGCCCGCGTGACCGCGACCGCGACCCTGGTCGTCGCCGTCCTGCTCACGGCGGGCGCCGTCCTCTTCTACCAGGCCGTCCGGGTCACCGTGTACGAGGGACTGCGCGAAGAGGGCCGGGAGGCCGCCACGGAACTCGCCTCGTTCATCCGGACGAGCGACCCCCAGGGCAGGGTGCCCGTCCATGACCCCCAGTTCGGCCTGCTTCAGGTGGTGAGCGCCGAGGGCGACGTGGTCGCGTACAGCGAACCCATGCGCGGGCGCGGCCCGCTGGACGTGCCGGCGCCGCGGGGACTGGACGAGCCCGCCTACCGCACCATCGACATGCCGGGGGAGGGGCCGGTCTACCTGGTCACCCAGCGCGTACGGACGAGGCACGGCCCGCGGATCGTGCACGCCGGCCAGCCGATCACCGTGATGATCGGCTACAAGGGCCTGTTCATCGGGCTGATCATGGCGGTGGTGCTCCTCGGGACCGCCGCGGTCGGCTGGATCGTGTCGCTGTCGGTGCGCCGGGCGCTGCGGCCGGTGCGGAAGATGAGCGGCGAGCTCGCCGAGATCACCGACCGCGCCCTGGACCGCCGGGTGACCGTCCCCGGGCCGGTCGACGAGGTGTCGGAGCTGGCCGAGTCGGTGAACGTGACGCTGGGCCGGCTGGAGGACGTCCTCACCCGCCAGCGCGGCTTCGTCGCGGACGTCTCGCACGAGCTGCGCAGCCCGCTCACCGGGCTGCGCGCCCAGCTGGAGGTGGCGCTGGAGCATCCGGAGGACGAGGACTGGCCGGCGGTCGCGCGGTCGGCGCTCGGCGACGCCGACCGGCTGCAGGCCATCGTGAGCGACCTGCTGATCCTGGCGAAGGTCGGCGCGGGCATGCACGTCCCGCGGGAGGTGATCGACTTCGGCGGGCTGGTCCGCGCGGAGGCGGTCCGCCGCGAGCGGCGGGTGCCCGTCGAGGTCTCCGCGGACGAGCGGCTCATGGTGCGGGTCACGCCCCACCACATGGTCAGGGTGCTGACGAACCTGCTCGACAACGCCGAGCGGCACGCCGCGTCGCGGATCTGGGTGACCGCGGCCGCGGCCGGGCCGGACGCGGTGCTGGAGGTGCGCGACGACGGCGCCGGGATCGCGCCCGGGGACCGCGAGCGGATCTTCTGGCGTTTCCAGCGGCTCGAGGAGGGCCGCGAGCGCGACCGCGGCGGTTCCGGCCTCGGGCTGACGATCTCCCGCGACATCGCCCGCGCCCACGGCGGGACGCTCGTCGCCGCCGACGGCGACGGCGGCGCACGCTTCGTCCTCCGCGTCCCCCTCGCCGAGCCCTAACCGGACCGGGCGAGGGCCGGGCGGCGCGCCGCGTGCCGGGTGGCCTGTTCGAAGGCGTGGCCGATCTGGAGGACGGCCAGGTCCGCGCGGTGCGGGCCGACGACCTGCAGGCCCACCGGCAGCCCGTCCGCGGTGAAGCCGGCGGGGACCGAGAGGGCGGGGCAGCCGGTCGCGGAGACGAGGAAGGACGACCGCATCCACTCCAGGTAGTCGCGCATCGGATGCCCGGCGACCTCGCCCGGGTACTCCATCCCGGCGTCGAACGGCGGAACCTGGCTGACCGGCAGGAGCAGCGCGTCGTACCGCCCGAAGAACTCCCGGACCCGGTGGAACAGGGCGGTGTGCAGCGTTTCGGCCCGTCCGAGGTCGGCGCCGGTCAGCGTCCGCCCGGCCTCGACGTCCTCGGCCAGGGACGGCTTGACGTCGGCGCGCCGCTCGGACACCAGGGGACCGAGGGTGATGTCCCAGTGCCAGGCCCGCAGCGTCCGGAAGACCTCGTCCGCCCCCGCCAGGTCGGGGCACGCCTCCTCGACCACGCAGCCGAGCTCCTCGAACACCTTCACGGCCGGTTCGAGGACGCCGGTGACGGCCGGGTCGACGGGCACCGTCCCGCCGAGGTCGCGCGACCAGGCGAGGCGCAGCCCGGCGACCTCGCGGCCGAGCGGGACCGCGAACGCCGAGCCGGGGGTCTCCAGCGCGATCGGGCTGCGCGGGTCGGGCCCGGCGAGCACCGACAGCAGCAGCGCGACGTCCCCCACCTCGCGGGCCATCGGACCCTGCACGCCCAGCGTCTGCCGGCCCGCCGGCGCCGGCCATGACGGCACCCGTCCGGGGGACGGCCGGAATCCGGCGACGTTGCAGAACGACGCGGGGTTGCGCAGGGAGCCGCCCATGTCGCTGCCGTCCGCGACCGGATGCATCCCGCACGCCAGCGCGGCCGCCGCGCCCCCGCTGCTGCCGCCCGCCGACCGCGACAGGTCGTAGGGGTTGCGGGTCAGGCCGAACACCGGGTTGAACGTGTGCGACCCGGCGGCGAACTCCGGCACGTTGGTCTTGCCGAGCGTGACGACCCCGGCCGCCCGCATCCGCTCGATGACGAGTTCGTCGGCGTCCGGGACGTGGTCGGCGAAGATCGGTGAGCCCGATGTGGTGCGGATCCCCCGCGTGGCGTGGGTGTCCTTGTGCGCGACCGGCAGGCCGTGCAGCGGGCCGGGCGGCTCCCCGGCGGCGAGCCGCTCGTCCGCGTCCCGCGCCTGCCTCATCGCCTCCTCGGCGGTGAGCGTGACAACGGCGTTCACCTGCGGGTTCGTCCGCTCGATCTGGTCGAGATGCGCCTGGACGACCTCGCGCGAGGACAGCTCGCGGGCGCGGATCCGGCGGGCGAGTTCGCGGGCGGAGGCGAAGTGGATCTCCTCTGACAACGTGGTGTCCCTTCTCCCGGGTCCCACCAGTCTCCACCCCCCGCGCGGCGGCCGGCCCGCCCCCGCGGGCCATGATGGATGGCGTGACCGGACGAGTGGGTGCGCGCGAGCTGCTGCGCCGCGTTCTGGACGGCGGAGGCTGGACGTCGTGGGACGCCCCTCCCGCCGGGCCGGACCCCGCGTCGCCCTACGGCAGGGAACTCGCCGCCGCCCGGAAGCGCAGCGGATGCGACGAGGCCGTCCTCACCGGCGAAGGGCGGCTGCGCGGCCGGCGCGTGGCGTTCGTCGTGTCCGAGTTCCGCTTCCTCGCCGGCTCGATCGGCCTGGCCACCGCCGACCGGATCGTCGCCGCGGTCGAACGCGCCACCGCCGAGGGGCTCCCGTTGCTGGCCGCGCCGTCGTCCGGCGGGACCCGCATGCAGGAGGGAACGGCCGCGTTCGTCCAGATGGCGCGCATCACCGGCGCCGTCATGGCCCACCGCGCGGCGGGGCTGCCCTATCTGGTCTACCTGCGGGATCCCACCACCGGCGGGGTGTTCGCCTCGTGGGGCTCGCTCGGCCACGTGACGGCCGCCGAGCCGGGAGCACTGATCGGTTTCCTCGGGCCGCGCGTGTACGAGGGACTTCGCGGGGAGCCCTTCCCGAGCGGTGTCCAGGTGGCGGAGAACCTCGCCGCCAAGGGGCTTCTGGACGCGGTGGTGGGCATCGACGACCTGGCCGAGGTGGCGTCCGGCGCGCTGAACGTCCTGTGCGGAACCCCGCCCGCACAGGACGTTCAGCGCGCCGTCCCGCAGACACCCGTGGACGCCGACCCGCGGGAGACGGCCTGGGAGTCGATCGAACGATCACGCCGTGCCGATCGTCCGGGTGTCCGTGAACTCCTGCGGTACGGCGCGACGGACGTCACCCCGCTCTCCGGAACCGGCCAGGGGGAGGCGGACCCGGGCCTGCTCCTGGCGTTGGCCCGCTTCGGTGCGGCTCCCTGCGTCGTCGTGGGCCAGGACCGGCGCAGCCAGCGCAACGGCCATCCCCTGGGCCCCGCCGGCCTCCGCGTCGCCCGCCGCGGGATGCAGCTCGCGGCGGAGCTGGCGCTGCCGCTGGTCACCGTGGTGGACACCCCTGGCGCGGTCCTGTCGGCCGAGGCCGAGGAGGGCGGTCTGGCGGGCGAGATCGCCCGCTGCCTCGCGGACCTGATCACTCTGCCCGCGCCGGCGCTCTGCCTGCTGCTGGGCGAGGGCACCGGCGGCGCGGCACTGGCGCTCCTGCCCGCCGACCGCGTGCTCGTGGCCAGGCACGGCTGGCTCTCTCCGCTCCCGCCCGAGGGCGCGTCGCTGATCGTCCACCGGACCGCGGCGCGGGCGGGCGAGATGGCGGCGGCCCAGGGCGTCCGCTCGGCGGACCTGCTGCGCGGCGGCCTGGCGGACGCGCTGGTCGACGAGCGCCCGGACGCCGCCGACGAGCCGGAGGCGTTCTGCCGCCGCGCCGCCGCCGCCGTGGAGGCCGGGCTGTCGGGGCTGGTGCCCGCGGGCCCCGCCGCGCGCCAGGCCCGCTACCGCCTCTCCGCCTTGTAGGGCCGGAGGCGCTGCCAGGGGCGGGGACGGGGGAGGCGGCGCGTGCCGCGGCGCCGGCGGCCCCGGGGCATGAACGAGACGACCGCTCCGGCGATCATGAGGACGACGAGCGCCGCGAGCGCCCAGGCCGCGAACTTGTGGACGATGCAGTTCCGTGCCGTCTCCTCCCCTGGCAGATCCTGGGAATCGCACGCTGCGGCACTGTCCGCCATGTCGATCGCTTTCCTGTTCCGAGGACCAATCTTGGTCACAGCATGTCATGGATCGACCACCGAGCGCATCGTGGCAATCCCTTACAGTCACGGGCGTCACACGGCTTCGTGGGGCGGGTCGAGCATGCCCGCCCGGTGGGCCAGGATGGCGGCCTGGACGCGGTTGGTCAACGACAGCTTCGTCAGGATCCGGCTGACGTGCGTCTTCACGGTCGCCTCGCTCATGTGGAGGGTCGCGGCGATGTCGGTGTTGGACAGCCCGCCGCCGACCGCGACGAGCACCTCGCGCTCCTTGGCGGTGAGCACGCCCAGCCGCGCCTCCGCTTCCGAACGCCCGGTGTCCGCGAAGTCGCGGAGCAGCCGCCGGGTCACCTTGGGGAGAGCATCGCGTCCCCGCGCGCCGCGCTGCGGACCGCGGTCAGCATCTCCTCCGCCGACGCGTCCTTGAGCAGGAAGCCGACCGCGCCGCGCCGCAGCGCGGTCCGCACGTACTCGTCCAGGTCGAACGTGGTCAGCACGACGACGCGATGGGATCCGGCCAGCCGCCCGGTGGCGGTCAGGCCGTCGGCGCGCGGCATCCGGATGTCCATGAGGATGACGTCCGGGCGGTGCGCCTCCGCCTCCCGGACGGCCTCGTTCCCGTCGGCCGCCTCGCCGACGACGGTGATGTCGGGCGCGGTCTCCATGATGGTGCGGAGCATCGCGCGCACCATCCACTCGTCGTCCACGAGCAGGACGCGGATCACAGCGGCACCTCGGCGGTGACCCGGTAGCCGCCGTCCGGGGTCGGGGCCGCGGTCAGCTCCCCGCCCAGCAGCCTGATCCGCTCGGCGATGCCGAGCAGCCCGTGACCGCCGCTCGGCAGCCCGGGGTCGGGGACGCCGCGCCGGTTGGTCACCGACAGCCGCAGCGACCGCCGGGTGCGCCGCACCTCGACGGTGCTTTCGGCGTTCCCGGCGTGCTTGTGGATGTTCGTCAGCGCCTCCTGCACGACTCGGTAGACGGCGTGCCCGACGAGCGCCGGGGGAGCGGAACCGGACTCCTCCACCATCGTCAGCGTCACCGGCATGCCCGTACGGCGGGACTCGGCGACCAGGTCGGCGAGGTCGGCCAGGCCCGGCTGCGGGGCGAGCGGCGCGCCGCCGTCCCCGTGCAGCACCTCCACCAGCGACCGGAGCTCGGTCAGCGCCTCCCGCCCGATGGTGCCGATCCGCTTGCCGATCGCGGGGGCGTCCCGTCCCTCGGACGCCTCGAGCGCGGTGGCGTGCAGCACCATCAGCGACACCCGGTGGGTGACGACGTCGTGCATGTCCTGCGCTATCCGGGCGCGCTCGTCGCTGCGAGCGCGCAGGACGCGCTCGTGCTGCTCGCGCTCCGCGCGCTCGGCCCGCTCCCGGATGCCCGCGATCAGCTCGCGGCGGGCACCGGTGTAGAGGCCGAGCAGCGCCGGCGCCACGCAGACGGCGGTGGTCAGCGGGATCGCCGCGTCCGGGCCGCCGAGACGCCAGACCGGCACACCGACCACGACGGCGGCGGCCGGCGCGGCGATCGCGACCCTGGGCCGCGAACGCGTGCACACGGCGAGGGAGTAGAGCCCCAGGACGACGGCGACGAACGCGGAAAGCGTCACCCACGCCACCAGGGAGACCGCCACGAGCGCTTCGGGACGGCCGCGGCGGTACCAGACCGCCGCGCCGACCAGCAGGCCGAGCGCGACCGCGTACCACAGCGGCGGATCCCAGCCGAGCGAGGCGATGCCCCGATCACCGACCGACCGGGCGATGCCCAGGTCACCGGACGCCGTGCCGGCGGCCACCGCGATCGCCAGAACCGCGTCAAGCACCGTGCCGCGCCTCATGACGCCACGGTATCGACGCCGCGACCCGCGGTCATCGGCAGAAAGATGTAGGCGCGCTCCCGCCATCCACCGACCGCGAAGGCGAGGATCGGCCGACGTGCCACCCGCCCGCCGCCGATTCTGGGCCGCATGCCCAGAAACGACGTACCGGGTGCCGAGGTCAGGCGCGGCATGCAGCGTCCCGCGCTCCGGACCGGACCGTCGCCCAGGCGTAGGGGTCGGATAACTCCCTACATTTCGGGCGATCCGCAGAAGCCATGGGGCCTACCAGGCAGTACGGTTGGCGGAACCCCTGGGCTTGGAGGAGCGCATGGCGCAGTTGACCGAGATCGTCTCCCCTGCGGTGGCCGGTGCCGTGCTCCGCGGCGTGTTCGCGCTTCCGGCGCCGGTCAAGCGGCTGATCGTGGGTGCACCGGTACGGCGGGACGGGCAGGAACTGGCGCTGGACGCGCAGCTGATGCTGCTGATGACGCGGCTGGAGGGACGGAACCTGACGGCCGACACGGTGGAGGAGTCGCGCGACGGGCTCGCGCGGGCGAGGGTGGTCATGGGCCGGGTGCCCGCGCGTCCGGTGAAGACCCGCGAGGTGTCGATCCCGGAGGCCGTCGCGGCGCGCCTGTACACGCCGAAGGGGCTGCCCGAGGGGTCGCCGCTGCTCGTCTACTACCACGGCGGCGGCTGGGTCATCGGCGACGTCGAGTCGCACGACACCGTGTGCCGGTACCTGGCCGTGCACGCCGGGGTGCGGGTGCTGTCGGTGGGGTACCGGCTCGCCCCCGAGCATCCGTATCCGGCGGCGGCGGACGACGCGCGCACCGCGTACGAGTACGCGGTCGAGCACGCCTCGGAGCTGGGGGCCGACCCGCGGGCCATCGCGGTGGGCGGGGACAGCGCGGGCGGCAACCTCGCGGCCGTCGTGGGGCTGCTCGCGGAGCGCAGGCCGGACTTCGCGCTGCTGCTCTACCCGGCGACCGACATGTCGAGGCGGAGCCGGTCGCGGGAGCTCTTCGCGGACGGGTTCTACCTGACCGACGCCGACATGACGTGGTTCAGCGACCACTACTGCCCACCGGAGCGGAGGTCCGAGCCCATGGCGTCGCCGCTGCTGGCCGAGGACCTCAGCGGGTTCCCGCCGACCTATCTGGTCACCGCCGGGTTCGACCCGCTGCGCGACGAGGGGGAGGCGTTCGCGAAGCGGCTCGCCGATGCCGGAGTGCCGGTCGCGCTGCGGCGGCAGGAGGACCTCATCCACGCGTTCGCGAACATGTGGTCGCTGGGCGGGCGGTTCCAGGAGGCGATGTCGGAGGCGGCCGGGGCCCTGCGCACCGGGCTGTACGCCGGGCCCCGGAGCGGCTCCTAGAGCGGCAGGCCCGTGAAGACCAGGACCTTCTCCTGGGTGTAGTCGGCCATGGCCGACTGGAGCCCCTCGCGGCCGACGCCCGAGTCCTTCACGCCGCCGTAGGGCATCTGGTCGGCGCGGTAGGACGGGACGTCGCCGATCACGACGCCCCCGACGTCCAGGTCGCGGTGGGCGCGGAACGCGATGTCGAGGTCGCGGGTGAAGACGCCCGCCTGGAGGCCGAACTTGGAGTCGTTGACGAGGTCGAACGCCGCGTCGACGCCGTCCACGGGCTGGATGAGCATGACCGGGCCGAAGACCTCCTCGCGGGCGATCTTGGCGTCGGGCGGGACGTCGGCGAGGAGGGTCGGGGCGTAGGCCGCCCCCTCGCGGGTGCCGCCGGTGAGGATCCTCGCGCCCGCCGCCACGGCCTCGTCCACCCAGGCCTCGACGCGCTCGGCGGCGTCCTGGCTGACGAGGGGGCCGACCTGCGTCTTGTCGTCCCACGGGTCGCCGGTGACGAGGGAGGCGACGGTGTCGACGAGCTTCGGGACGAACGCGTCGTACACGGAGCGGTCGACGTAGACCCGCTGGACGGCGATGCAGCTCTGCCCGGCCTGGTAGTTGGAGAACAGCCCGATGCGCTCGGCGGCCCAGTCGAGGTCGGCGTCCGGCAGGACGACCGCCGCGCCGTTGCCGCCCAGTTCGAGGGTCACGTGCTTGCGGGGCGCCTGGTCCCTGATCGCCCACCCGACGGGCACGGACCCGGTGAACGACACGATCGGCAGCCGCGGGTCGTCCACGAGCGCGGGCGCCCGGTCGTTGGGCACCGGCAGGATCGAGAACATCCCGGCGGGCAGGGCGGTCTCGGCGAGCAGCTCGCCCAGCAGGAGCGCCGACAGCGGTGTCGCCGGCGCGGGCTTGAGCACGATCGGGGCCCCCGCCGCGATCGCCGGAGCGACCTTGTGGGCGGCGAGGTTCAGCGGGAAGTTGAACGGTGAGATCCCGAGCACCGGGCCCTTCGGCACGCGGGTGACGTAGGCCATCCGGCCCTCCGCCGCGGGGTCGGTGTCGAGCCGCTGCGTGGTCGCGCTGAAGCGGCGGGCCTCCTCGGCGGCGAACCGGAACGTGGAGATCGCGCGGTTCACCTCTCCGCGCGCCCACAGCAGCGGCTTGCCGTTCTCGCCGGTGATCAGGCGGGCGACCTCCTCGGCCCGCTCGGCGAGCCGCGCGGACACGTGCGCGAGGGCGTCGGCCCGCACGTGCAGCGGCAGCGCCGCGGCGTCCTTGCGGAGGGCGTCCGCCGCCGCGATCGCCTCCTCCACCTGAGCGGGTGTCGGCACGGCCGCGGTCCCGACCACCCGGCCGTCGTAGGGATGCGTAACGGTCAGCTCGCCGTCACCGGTTTCGGGCCGGCCGGCCAGCCAGAATGGGGTCACGTTCATGCCCCTCACGCTATCTACGGCGCGCCCGAATGCGAGTCTCCACGGCGGTGAATCGCGGCGTCCTGATTGGACGTGACGGCGAACGCGATCCAGAGTTCGGCGCGGACCGCCGGGTCGTCGGGGTCGCGTTCGAGGACCTCGGCGGCCTTGCGCATGCGCGACCGCAGCGTGTGCCGGTGGACGCCCAGGGCCCGCGCCGCCGCCTCGCCCTGCCCGTTGGCCGCGACGTACGCCCGGACGGTCTCGACCAGGTCCTCCTCGCGGAGCGGTGCGAGGAGCGCGTCGGCGAAGGCGCGTGCGAGTTCCGGTTCGAGCAGGTCGAGGACTCCTTGCCCGGGAAGCGCGGAGTAGTGCAGGACGTCGAGGCCTGACCGGTTCGCCGCGGCCAGCGTCTCCTCCGCCTGCCGCAGCGCCGCCGCCAGTTCTCCGGATGCCGGGTCGCTGACCCCGATCGGGCCGGTGCTCGCGAGCAGGGTCTCGACCGTGCCCCCCAGCTCGTCCGGGACGATCACGGCGAGGCGCCCCCCGCCGAGCGGCAGTGCCGGGCAGCGTTCCCCCGCGGGGTCGGACTCCAGCACGTCCAGCACGGCGCCGCCGCCCGCACAGGCCAGCACCCGGACCGGCCCCCGCGGCACGGCCGGCCCGTCCTCCGGGCGGCCGAGCAGCAGCGCCGCGAGCGAGGCCCGCAGGTCGCGGCCGGTCCGCGGCGCCTCCGACTGGAGGGTCAGCAGCGAGACGGCCGCCCCCACGATCGTGTGCGCGACATGGGGGAGCGGCGCGGCGGTCCCGATCGCGAGGAACCCGCGCGGCCGCCCGCCCAGCCCGATCCGCTGCACGACGACGTGGTCGCCGGGCAGCGAGAGCGCCATGCTCGCGGACGGCACATCGTTCCCCCGCGCCGTCGGGGCCCTGCGCAGCCGGGCGAGCTCGGGGGCGAGCGCGCCGGCGCGGCCGGCCGCACCGGCCGGTTCCGCGTGCTGGACGCTCCCTGACGGATCGAGCAGCAGCGCCCAGCCGCCGAGCAGCCGCGCAAGCCGGGTGACCACCGCGCCGGGCCCGGTGAGCGCGGCGCGGGTCAGTTCCCGCTGGGCCCGGAACGCGCGGGTGACGTCCTCGTACCACTCGGCCGCCAGCATCCGCGACACCGCCTTGCCGACGGCGATGAACGGGGTGGGGCGCGGCACCTCCAGCAGGGCGAGCCCCTGGTCGCGCGCCGCCGCGACCAGCTCGGCGGGGACGGTGTCGTGGATGACGCCGACCGCGAACCCGAGCCCGGCGACAGCGCGTCCGACCAGCCGCGACACGTAGCCGGCCGCGTTCGCCGGGGACAGCCGCATCCCGGTGGTGAGGACGAGTTCGCCGCCCTCCAGGAACGGCGTCGGGTCCTCCAGCTCGCTGACCGCGACCCACATGACGGTCGCGTCCGGGAGTTCGCCGGTGAGCGAGCGCAGGCCGAGCTGGGGGAGTGCGGCGACGGAGGCCAGGCTGGGCGGCATCGCGCTCCCTGTGCAGGGTGTCCATGTCACGGGGCGCGTTTCGCCGACCCCCGTACATTCATCGTAAGCGGCGCCCGCGGTGCGGACCGCTCACAGGCCCCAGCTCCGGCCGGCGCACCAGGTGCGCACGTCCTCGCGGGAGAGCAGGCGGCCGATGGTGAGCAGGGCGGCGGCGGACACCAGGCCGGGCAGGAAGGCCAGCAGGACCGGGAGGCTTCTGATCTCGCCGGCGGGGGCCACGATCAGGCCGAGCAACGCGATCGTGACCAGGTACAGCACGCCGATGGCCTTGCTGAGGCCCGCCGTCCGACCCACGGCCACGGCGCCGCCCGCCCAGACGCGCACGAGCAACCAGGCGAAGAGCGAGGTCCAGAAGACCACCATCGCCAGGGTCATCAGAGTGGCCCCGTCCAGGACGAGGGCGACCACCATGAGGGAGCCCCAGAAGCACCCGAGCATTCCGACGCTCAGCTTGACGGCGCGCGGGCGGTCGCGGGGCTCGGGGATCTCGGGGCCCTCCCGGCGGTAGACCGAGGGCGCGAAGGTGCGCAGGGCCCGGTCGATCGGGCCGACGACCGACCGGGCGTGGCCGAACGGCACCCGGTGGCCGCCCCGCGGCGCACCTGCCGCCGCGGCCAGGTGCTCCATCTCGGGGTGGGCCTCGCGGAAGCCCGGTTCCGCCGGTCGCAGGTCGAGGGTCACCGAGGACGTCACCCCGGGCGTGCGGACGTCCGGAGCCGGGTAGGCGAGCGTGACCTCGCCGAGTTCCGACCAGCGCACCGTCCACGGTGCTCCGCTCGGGTCGTCCCAGCTCAGCCCGTCCGCGTTGAAGTGGATCCGGCGCGGCCGGAAGGCGACCCGCCACAGGAGCAGCGGCAGGACGCCGATCAGGGTGAAGACGAGTCCGATGACGAACGCCGCGACCCGGGTGCCCGTCCCGCCGTCCACGTTCCCGGTGAGCGCGGAGACGACCGCGATGATGCCGATCGCCCCGGCCACCACCCCTCCCACGGCGATCTGACGCGTCTGGGCGCTCCCGACGTCGACGGTCACCGGCGCGCGAGGGTCGGTCATGTCAGCGCCCCTGCGCCCGCGCTTCGCACCACTCGCGGACGTCGGCCCGGCCGAGCAGGAGACCGGACAGGAGGAGACCGGCGCTCAGCAGCACGCCGAAGCCGTACCTCTGGAGATCGTCGGATCGCGTGTCGCCGTCGCCGACCCCCATGCCGGCGAGGAGGAGGATGACGGCCAGGAACGCCCCGCCGATGAACGTGGCGGTGAACTTCATGAAACCGATCGCCATCGGGCCGCCCGTCCAGACGCGGACGAGCCACGCCAGGACGACCGCGGTCCAGAAGGAGCCCATCGCGATGTCGGCGGGATCGGCTCCGCCCGGCAGGGCGGCGTATCCCATCGCGGGGACCCAGAAGGCCAGGGCCAGGGCGACGCTCGCCACGACGGCCCACGGGCGCCGGAGCCCGCGGGGGATCTCACGGCCGTCCCGCACGTAGATGCCGCCGGCGAAGGCGCTCAGCGCGTCGTCGATCGGGCCGACGGACCGCTGGAGGCTGCCCAGCGGCAGGGAATAGGCGAATCCGGGTTCGCCCGAGACCTCCTCCGCCAGATCCTCCATCTCCGGATGGGCGTCCCGGAAGTCCGGGGAGGCCGGGCTGAGCACGAGCTCGGCCTTCGGCGGCTGCACCGGATGCCCCCGCCTCGGCTGGGAGAGGTCCGGGCGCGAGTAGGAGAACGTGACCCGCCCCAGCTCCCGCCAGGTGACCGTCCACCGGTCACCGATCGGGCCGGCCATGCGCAGGCCGGCGGCGTCCACGGTCAGGCGGTGGTGCGAGGCCGACGCGCGCCACGCCGCCGGCAGCGCGCACGCGAACACGACGAAGACCGCGGAGACGAGCACCCCGCCCGCGTCGTCGCCGGTGACCGCCGGGACGAGCACGGCTCCCCCGATCCCGCCGAGCACCGCGCTCACCGCCACGACGTGCCGGAGGTGGACGTTCGCGACCCTGACGGTCAGCGGCTCGCGGGAGGAGATCACGTCGGTCACGGGCCAACAAGTTAGGGCAACCCGGTCGGTATGACCAGGCTTGCTGTCAGCGCGGTCCGAGCGAGGCGCTGTACAGGTCGGCGAGGATGTCGTAGGAGCGCAGGCGGTCGGCGTGGTCGTAGACCTGGGTCATGACCATGACCTCGTTGACGGCCGTCCGCTCGATCAGCGCGTCCATGTCCTTGCGGACGGTCTCCGGGCCGCCCACCACCTGCTCCGCCACCCGGGAGTCGATCATCTGGCGGTCCAGCGGCGTGTACGGGTAGGCGGCCGTCTCCTCCGGGGTCGGCAGCGGACCCGGCGCCCCCTGCCGCAGCCGCAGGAACGACAGCGCCTGCGGCGCGGCCAGCTCGCGCGCCCGCTCGTCGGACTCGGCGGCGGTGACCGCGACGCCGATCATCGAGTACGGCTCGTCCAGCGCGCCGGGACGGAACGAGTCGCGGTACAGCTGGAGCGCGGGCACGGTGTTCGCCGCGCTGAAGTGGTGCGCGAACGCGAACGGCATCCCGAGCAGCCCGGCCAGCCTGGCGCTGTATCCGCTGGACCCGAGCAGCCAGATGGGCGGCTCGTTGCCGGCGGCGGGCGTGACCGTGCTGTCCGCGCCGAAGTAGCCGCGCAGCTCGATGACCTGCTCGGGGAAGTCGTCCACCGACAGCGCGTCCGGCGAGCGCCGCAGCGCACGCGCGGTGGCCTGGTCGGTGCCGGGGGCGCGGCCGAGACCGAGGTCGATGCGCCCGGGGTACAGCGCCTCCAGCGTCCCGAACTGCTCGGCGACCACCATCGGCGCGTGGTTCGGCAGCATGACGCCGCCCGACCCGACGCGCATTTCCGACGTCGCCGCCGCGACCTGGCCGATCAGCACGGCGGTCGCGGAGCTCGCGATACCGGGCATCGCGTGGTGCTCGGCGAGCCAGTACCGGTGGAAGCCGAGCCGTTCGGTGTGCCGGGCCAGGTCGAGGGTGTTGCGCAGGGCCTGGCCGGACGTCGAGCCGCTGACGACGGGGGCCAGGTCGAGGACGGAGAAGGACACGCTCATAACGTGCCTCAACCCGCCGGGAGCCCGTCCTCTTCCCGGTCAGCCCGTCATGGTCACGGCGACGGGGACGGCGATGGCGGCGATCACGACGGGGACGGTGATGCTGATCCACGACCAGTTCACCAGTGTGCGGGCCCGCGCGGGATCGTCGGCGAACACGGTTTCGGCCTTGGCGTACAGGAGGGCGGCCACCACCATGAGCGGGACGAACGCGAGCATCGTGAGGGTGCCGAGGACGAACGCGGCGGTCTGCCCGAGTCTGGTGTAGGTCCCGTCCTGGCCGATGCCGAAGGCGAGACGGGGAGCGGCGGCGGGGACGGAGGCGGCGGAGACTGCTTCGGTCATGGAGCGCACCGATCACTAGAGGTGTGATCTGGATCATACTCTTGGTGATCGCACTCCGCGAGAGGCCGGACGGCGGTTTTTGGCGGTCGGCCAACTGCGGCTCGGCGCGTGAGGATCCATTGAGCGCGGTATGGGGAAACGCGGTCCGGCCCGTCCTCGATAATGCCCGGAGAAGACGCCGCCCATAAGGAGAGCCGTGACCGAGTCGCCGGTCGGATCCGAGTACGCCCGCACCCGCGACATCGTCGTCGCCGGGGTCCTCCTGCTCGCGCTCACCGCCGTGCTGCTGATCGTCCTCGTGCAGGTGTGGCCGCCCGCCCCGGCGGTCTCTCCGGACGGGCGCGCCGAGATCCCGGCCCGGACCACGACGGTCGAGCTGCCGGGCTGGTCGCCCACGCTGTCCCGCGAGACGAGCCTGTTCGTGGTCGTCATGGCGGCCGGCGCGCTCGGCGCGGTCGTGCACGTCCTGCGGTCGTTCTACTGGTACGTCGGCAACCGCGCGCTGCGCCGGAGCTGGCTGCTGATGTACCTGCTGCTCCCGCTGGTCGGGGCGCTGCTCGCGCTGATCGTCTACCTCGTGCTGCGCGGCGGCCTGACCTCCCCGGCGGGCGGCGCGTCCGACATCAACCCCTACGGGATCACGGCCATCGCCGCGCTCGTCGGGCTGTTCTCCCGCGAGACCTCCGAGAAGCTCCGCGCCGTCTTCGCCACCCTGCTCGCCCAGGCGCCGCCCGGCCGCGACCAGGCCATCGCGCCCCGGATCGACGCGGTCGAGCCGGTGAGCGGCCCGGTCGGCACCGCGGTCGCCGTCCACGGCACCGGGCTCGCGTCCGCGACCGCCGTCCGGTTCGGAGCGGCCGAGTCGCGCATCACCGTCGCGACCGACACGCTCGTCCGGACGGCCGTCCCGCCGGGCGCCACCACGGGGCCCCCGGTGGTGACGACGCCGGCCGGCCCCGCCACGAGCCCGGACCGCTTCACGGTCGAATGAGCTACTTGGCGTCCTGCCAGTGGGGGTGCCAGACCTCGTAGGCGGCGCCCGGGAACACCCGGGGCAGCTCGGACGTCGGGAGGCGGCCGAGTTCGGCGCCCGTGCGCGCGACGCCGAACTGCCGCTCGGTCGCGTACGCGGTGCGGCGCAGGCTCTTCGGGCCGGCGACGAGGCAGGTGTAGCGGGTGCCGGGCAGGTCCTCGTCCGGGATCGCGGCGCCGACCGCGAGGCTGTTGGACACCGTCACCCAGCTCCCGAGCCCCGCCACCTGCCGCTCGGACGCCTGGTCCTCCCAGCGGTGCTCCAGGATCGGCTTGGAGAAGATCGGGACGAGCAGGTGCGACACCCCGCACGCCTCCAGCTCGCGCTCCCAGCCGATCGACCGGCCGAGGTCCTCGCAGATCAGCACCGCGAGCCGGCCCAGCGAGGAGTCGAGCACGCTGATCCGCGTGCCGGGCCGGGCGTACTCCACGGCGGTGCCGGCGTCCGGCGCGTCCGGCAGCCGCCACAGCCGCATCTGCCCGGAGTCGAGCGTGAAACCGAACAGCTTGTCCTGGACGAGGAGCTCCTGTCCCGTCCAGCGGTCGAGCAGGACGGCGCGGTTGGGCGGCGGGTCGTCGGCGCCGAGCGGGCCGCTGCCGAGCAGGATGAACCGCAGCGGGCGCCGGTCCCGGTCGCGCCCGGCGGTGTCGAACGCGACCTCCTTCCAGTGCTCCAGCAGCGCGTCCGACAGCGACGCCTCCGGCATCACGGCGAGTTGCGCGCCGGACTCGTCCAGCCGCCGGACGATCGCCTTGATGCGGCTGCGCAGCCCGGACGAGTCCATCGGGCGCAGCCGGTAGACGGTCATCCCGTCCCGCTCCCCGAACTCGATGTCCACGTCGTCGAAGGTCTCCAGCACGGGCGCGCAGCCGACCGTGACGGGCTCGTCCCGGCTGAAGTGGGGGTCGTTGACCGCCGGCAGGACGGTGTGGTCGATCCGGTCCCACTCCGCCTGGGGAACGCGGTGGACGCCGAAGAACTCCGCCTTCGACCGCTTCCCGTGCGGCCGCCCGGGGAACGCGCAGCGGGGCAGCAGCGCGCCCGTCGTCCCGGGCCCGTTCAGCTTCCCCTCGGTCAGGTAGTTGACCAGGACACCCGCCAGCGCCGGGGCGTCGTGGTAGGGCGCGTACGGGCTCGCGTGCGCCAGCGCGATGTCGAGCCCGAGCAGGATCGTGAACGCCCCCTGGTCTCCGCGCATGGCGATCGTCCGCGCCGTCTGGGCGGGGTCGAGGACGCCGTGCTCCAGCACCGCGTCCGCGATCTCGTTGGCCTTCCGCCGTACCCGCTCCTCGGCGTACCAGCGCGTGGCCGTCCAGCTCTGGAAGACGTCATCCGCGATCGAGTCGTAGAGGTGGACGAAGAGATCAGCTGGTTCGGCCGGGTACGCGGCTGCAGCCAACTGATCTGTCATAAGCGCCCCCGGGGGGATTGTGCGGCACGGTCACGGGTGGTGGATCGATGCTAACGCTCCCGCGCGCGACAGTTCGTGCCGTCCGCTACAGAACGCCGATCCGCATCACTTGACATTCACTTGGCAGAGGCGCATCCTGGGAATGTCCGGCGGGGCCGTCCACCCGGGAGTGTGACCATGAGTTCAGCGACCGACTCCGTTCGCGACCGCCGGGCGGAGGTCCGCCGGCTCATCGACGCGATGGAACACGCCAAGGTCATCGGCGACGGCCACTTCAGCGCGCTCGGCATGCTCATCACCGACGCGTCGCTCAGCGCCGACGAGCCGGCGCTGGTCGAATGCCAGGACGGGCTCCAGTGGCTCCACCGCCACTATCTCGACGTCGACGCTCTGGACGGCCCCCAGCGCGAGCAGCGCGGCCGCATACTCGGCCTGATCGACGCGGTCCACTGGGCGCTGAAGAGGCTCCCGTCCGGCCTGCAGCTCGCGCTCCAGCCCGACGGCCACGCGGCCCGCTTCCTGATCGCGGTGTCCGGCCGGCCGGGCCTGTCCAACCAGCAGCTCGCCGCCGAACTCGGCACCGACGAGACCGAGGTGAGCCGCGTCGGCCGCAGGCTCCTGTCCGCCGGCGTCGTGTGGCGCCGCAAGGAGTGGCGGCACAACGCGTGGGACCTCACCCCCAGGGGCCGCCAGTACCTGGAGACCTCCGGCCTCGTCCCGGCCGAGGCGGGCCCCGAC
>NZ_SMKH01000104.1 GCF_004348515.1 Actinomadura sp. KC345
CGGATCACTCCTGCACTGGACCCGCAAAATGATCGAGATCCGCCAACGCCACCCCGTCTTCGGCGTCGGATCCTACGTCGAACTCTCCGCCTCCAACCCCTCCGTCCTCGCCTTCACCCGCGAGATCTCCGAGGAGGAGAGCCCGTGGGGCGAGATGGACACGGTCCTGTGCATCAGCAACCTGTCGCGCTTCCCGCAGCCGGTCGAACTCGACCTGCGGCGGTTCGAGGGCTACTCCCCCGTCGAGTGCATGGGCGGCGTCCAGTTCCCGGCCATCGGCGAGCTGCCCTACCTGATGACGCTTCCCGGGCACGGGTTCTTCTGGTTCCAGCTGCTCCCCCCGGACGACGCCGACGCCGTCCCCGACCCGGCCCCGGGCACCGGCGCGGGCACGAGCGCGGGCACCGGCTCGGGAAAGGCCGTCTGATCGTGCTGCCACCTGAATCGGCGCTCGCGCGCGACCTCGCCGCGTGGCTGCCGCGGCAGCGGTGGTTCGGCGGCAAGGACGGCCCCATCGACGAGCTTTCCATCGGCACCGCGACCGAACTGCGCACCGGCGACCCCGGCCTGCACCACCTCGTCCTCGACGTCCGCCAGAACGGCGCCACCGACCGCTACCAGGTGCTCCTCGGCGTCCGCCGCGACCTGCCGGACCGGCTCCGGCACGCCGAGATCGGCGGGCCGCCCGGCCCGGACGGCACGCGGGACCGCCTGTACGACGCCGCGCACGACCCGGACCTGACCCGGGTCCTGCTGGACGGCCTCGCCTCCGAGGCGTCCGCCGGACCGCTGCGGTTCCGCAGGGCCGGCGGCGCCGGCATCAGGACGGACCTGGCGAGCCTGCCCATCACCGCCGAGCAGAGCAACACCTCGCTGCTGTTCGGCGACACCTACATCTGCAAGCTGTTCCGGCGGCTCAGCGACGGCGTCAACCTCGACCTGGAGGTCAACCTCGCGCTGACCCGCGGCGGCTGCGCCCACGTCCCCGCCGTCCTCGGGTGGATCGAGCTGGAACCGGAGCGGGGAGCGCGGACGGCCGGCGACGGCGAGCCGGTCACCCTCGGCCTCCTGTCGGACTACCTGCACACCGGCGCGGACGGCTGGAGCCTGGCGATCGCCAGCGTCCGGGACTGGTTCGCGCACACGCCGCCGCCCGGCGACGGTGAGTGGGCGGAGCTGGACGCGAGCGTCGCCGGCGGCGACTTCGCGGCGGAGGCCGAGCGCCTCGGGGCCGCGACCGCGGAGGTCCACCAGGCGCTCGCCGGAGCCTTCGGGGTGCGTTCCCTCCCGGCCGGCGAGGTGCACGCGATGGCGGCGCGGATGAACGCCGAGCTGACCGCCACCTGCCGCGCCGTGCCCGGCCTGGCCCCGCACGCGAAGGCGCTCACCGCGGCCTTCCTCGACCTGGCGGCGCAGGCGGGGCCGCTGCCGGTCCAGCGGGTCCACGGCGACTACCACCTCGGCCAGGTCCTGCGCACCGAGAGCGGCTGGACGCTGCTGGACTTCGAGGGCGAGCCGGCGCGGACGCAGCACGAGCGCCGGGCGCTCGCGCATCCGCTGCGGGACGTCGCCGGGATGCTGCGCTCCTTCGAGTACGCGGCCCGGTTCCTCATCGCCAAGTCCGGTACGGTGCCGCCCGAGCCGGGCGGCCGGCTGGAGACGCGGGCGCACGCCTGGGCGGCGCGCAACCGGGCCGCCTTCTGCCGCGGCTACGCGGCCGGCGGCGGTGCCGATCCGGCGGCGCATTCGGTGCTCATCCGCGCCTTCGAATTCGAGAAGGCGGTCTACGAGGTCCGGTACGAGGCGCAGAACCGGCCGGCCTGGCTGCCCGTTCCGCTCACCTCGCTGGCCCATCTGGCCACATGATCAAAGACACTGAAGGGCACCATTAATTCCGCGTCATGATCATGCAAAATCGGCGGGCATTCCCAATTTCCCGGCGATCAGCCGGGTACCCGGACTCTCGGCGAGGTGATGATCACCCGCCCCGCGGAAACCCGCGGCGAACCCGACGACGGGGAGCACAGGAATGTCCATCGCACGCCACGCACAGGGGAACGGCTCCGAAGGCGGAGCATTCGCCGGCCATGACCGCCGCGACCGGGCGGGCACCCGAAAACAGACGATGCTCCGGACCGCCGTCACCGTGACGGCGACCGGGCTCGCGCTCGCGGTCCCGCTGAGTTCGCAGGCCTGGGCGGACCTCAATCCGGCCGTCCTGAAGAGCCTTCAACTCGATTCCGCCACAGTGAAGCAGGTCAAGGCGTACGACAGGTACCGGACCCGTGAGGCGGAGCAGCGCGAGGACGCCAAGAAGGCCCTCAAGTTCGCCCGCAAGCAGATCGGCAAGCCCTACCGGTGGGGCGCGGAGGGTCCGGGCGGCTACGACTGCTCCGGGCTTGCGATGGCCGCGTGGCGCAAGGCGGGCGTCGACATTCCCCGCGTCACGCACGCCCAGTACCGGAAGGTGAAGCGGAAGGTGAAGCTCAAGAACCTCAAGCCGGGGGACCTGATCTTCTTCCGGGGCCGCAACCATGTCGGGATATATGTGGGCGACGGAAAGTACCTCCATGCGCCCCGCACCGGGCAGAAAATCCGCATCGACAAGCTCACCAAGAGCCGCAAGAGGCAGTTCGCGGGGGCGGTCCGGCCCGGTGCGCCCGAGCGCAAGAAATGGTCGCCGTCGGTGAGGGAGCTCGTCGAGAAGATCGACCGGATGAGCGCGCAGAAGAGGGCGGACCATAAACCGCCTGATAAGGAGCGGACCCCCCAGATTCCGCCACCTAACGACACAGCAACCAAAACCGACAACTCCCCGATGAACGCCCCCGGACACATCCCGGCAGAGCAGGCCGCGCCGTCAGGCCCCGCCTCCCAGCCGGACGATTCCGCGGCTCAGGATCCGCGAAGCGACGCACCGTCGGAGAACAGGAAGCCCGAACCCCGGCCGATGTACGACGCGAACCAGTCCGCGGCATCGGGCCAGTTCCGTCCCTGGGACATGAATCTCGGCGGCGACGAACCCGGCCCCTTCTCGGCACCGGGCCGCACCGCCGGCTGACGCGAACGACCGGACGCCGGCGGGGCCGCGGCGAACCCGCGATGGCCGCCGGCGATCCGCCCGCTCCGGGCCCTGGGGCTACGGGGCCGGGCGGAGGTGGCCGTCCAGGAGGCCGTCGAAGCTCAGCCGGACCAGGGTCTCGCCCAGGGACGACATCTCGCGCAGCGTCTCCGTCAGGCGGGCCAGTTCCTGGAAGGCGTGGCCGTAGGCGCGCTGGCGTTCGAGGGACAGCCGGGGGATACGGATCCGGCGCAGGTCCGTGCGGCTCGATCCCGTGCCGGTGCGGGACTGCGCGAAGGTCAGGAAGCCGGCCAGGAACCGCGCGTCGAGCCGCTTCCCGTCCGGGCGGTAGAGGGTGAGGTAGGGGCCGAGCGCGGCGCCGTGCTCGGTGACGACCCGGGCGGAGCCGCCGGCGGTGGAGACGACGTCGCCGGGTTGGAGCACGATCAGGCCGGGACCGGCGGCGGACGTCCCGGACGGGCCCGTCCCGGCGGCCACGTCGTCCGCGGTGAGGACCGGCACGTCGCCGCCGGACGGCAGCCGGGCCGGGGCGTGGCTGATCGTGACGACCCCGGCCTTGGCCAGCTCGGAGAGGGTGGTGAACGGCAGGGGCCGCCGGTCCGGCAGCAGTTCGAGGCCGGGCGGGTCCGGGGCGGCTGCCGACAGCCGGCCGAGGGCCTCGGTGAAGCGGCGGCCGAACGCCTCGCCGGTCTGCCGCGGACGGTGCCGCGACGGGCTCACGTCGACCTCGTCGTCGAGCAGGTCGATGACCGGGACGCAGAACTCGCCGTCCGGGTACCGGTCCCATTCCCGCTCGGCCCGCGCGAAGTCGCCGTCCGCGTCCAGGAGGAGCACCCCGGCCGGCGGCCGTTCGCCGGCCTTCGGGCGGTGCAGGAGCCACAGGTCGGGACCGCCGGGCGCCAGCGTCACCACGCCCCGCAGCGCGCCGGCGCGGAGCAGGTTGCCGCGGATGCGGCGGCCCGGGCGGCGGCTCGCGACCGCCGACGGCATCAGCACGGCGGCCCGGCCGCCGGGCCGCACGTGGGCCAGGCAGTGCTGGACCCAGGCGAGTTCGGGTTCGCCGCGCGGCGGCAGGCCGTGCTCCCAGCGCGGGTCGCCGGCCAGGTCCTCGTGGCCCCACGCGCGGTCGCCGAACGGCGGGTTGCACACGACGGCGTCGGCGACCTCGCCGGGGAAGGCGTCGCCGCGCAGCGAGTCGCCGGGGACGACATCCGCGGGCGTACCGGCCATCAGCAGCCTGACCGCGGTGATGCGGGCGGCGGCCGGGTTGCCGTCCTGGCCGAGCGCCGTTCGCGCTTCGGGCGTCGCCAGCAGCAGGGTGCCGAGCCCGCAGGCCGGGTCCAGGACGACGTCGCCCGCGCGGCAGGCGAGGCGCGTCATGAGCCGCGCCACGTCCGGGCGCGTGACGACGAGCCGCCGCGAGTGGGCCTGGACGTAGCGCTCGACGAGCAGGCCGAACGCGGCGGCGTGGCCGTGTTCGGCGGCGAGGTCGGCGAGCAGGCCGGGCAGGCCGGGGTCGTCCGGCTCTATGCCCGGCCAGGGCACCTTGACGGGGTCTCCGCGCAGTTCGAGGAGGCGCAGCCCGGCCCACCCGACGAGGTCGGCGAGCTGGAAGTCGTCGCCGGACGCGCGGAGCCGCTGCCAGAGCCGGTCGGCCGCCGACACCTCGAACGGCTTGCCGTTGCGGTGCAGCCAGCCCTCGATGTCGGCGAGCGAGAACAGCGGGCTGGTCGCCGTGCCGCCGACCGGGCGCGGGAAGTCGCCGTGGCGGCGACGCCAGTTGCTGACGGTCGCGCGCCCAACGCCGGCCAGCCGCGCGATGTCGCCGGCGGTCACACCAGGGTCACCGCTCATGGCAGAACCCTACTTGATCTTTGCAACATCGATCGGCTCGGAAAATGACTGTGAACTGAGTCAATTTACCAGTTGATGGAAGTCGGCCGAACGCTCCCGGGCGCGCGTCACGGGCGGCGGAACCGGCGGCCGAGGCGGGCGAGGGGGCCGGTGTCGTCGGCGGCGCCGATCATCAGCGGCTCCAGCCGGGGGGCGATCGAGGGCGCGATGACGTCCGCGACGACGCAGGTGATGTTGTCCTGCCCGCCGGCCTCGTTGGCGAGGTCGATGAGGCGCGTGACGGCGTCCGCCGGGCTCGGCGCGCGGGCCGTCGTCTCGCGTATCTCCTCCCGTGCGACGAGCCCGGAGAGGCCGTCGGAGCACAGCAGGTAGCGGTCGCCGGGGCGGGCGTCGTACCGGAAGACGTCGGGCTCCCCGCTGCTCCCGCTCTGCAGCGCCTTGACGAGCGCCGACCCCTTGGGATGGCGCGCCGCCTCCTCCTCGGTGAGCTGCCCGCCCTCCACGAGGGACTGGACCATCGTGTGGTCGCGGGTCAGCTGGTACAGCTCTCCGGCGCGCAGGACGTAGGCGCGGGAGTCGCCGATGTGGGCGACCGTGAAGCCCGCCCCGTCCCAGGCCATCGCGGTCAGGGTCGTGCCCGTCCGCGCCATCTCCGGGTCGTCCCGGCCGAGGTCGTCCAGCAGCGCGGAGACCTCGGCCACCCCGGCGGCGAGATCCTCCGCCGGGTCGCCGGCGAGCGGCAGGGCGGCCATGGTCTCGATGGCCGTCCGGCTCGCGACGTCGCCGTGCGGGTGGCCGCCCATCCCGTCGGCGACCGCGAGCAGCCGCGGGCCCGCGAAGGCCGAGTCCTCGTTCGTCTTCCGCCTCCGGCCGACATCCGTCCCGGCCGCGAAGCGAAGCACATGGTGAGCCATGCATCCCATGCAAGCACGTTAAAACACAATTCACAAGCATTCGCCCCGGCCGGTCGACCGTTCCCACAGGGTGTCTTGGTGGCCGCGCGGCGTTCCGCGGCGGACGGGACCCGGCAGCCGGGCGGCGTTCCGGACATGACGGATCCGCGGTCGCCATGACCTTGCCATTCGCTTACCCGCGCATGGGCATCGCCCCCTCGGCGCGAGGGCATCAACAGGGCTCTTGCGACTTACGGGCGTTAGGGGGACGCGATGTGGGATTTCGCGGGCCGTGACACCGCCATCGACATGGGAAGCGCGACCGTCCGGATGCACGTGAAGGACCGCGGGGTCGTCTGCCGGGAACCGTCGCTCCTCGCCCGCTGCCGGCACACCGGGCGCATCCTCGCGCTCGGCGGCCCGGCGCAGGCGATGGCCGGACGCAACCCGGACGTGACCCTCGTCCGGCCGGTGCGCGAGGGCGCGCCGACCGAGACCGACGCGGCCGAGTACATGATGCGGGCGCTCGTCCGCCGGCACCAGAAGCGGCACTACACCGCCCGCCCGCGGCTGGTCGTGACGGTTCCGAGCGGGCTGACCTCCGTCCACTACCGGGCGCTGCGGTTCTCCGCCTACCAGGCCGGGGCGCGGCGGCTCACGCTCGTGCCGACGCCGATCGCCGCCGCCGTCGGGATGGGCATGACCTCGTCGCTGCGGTCGGAGATCACGGTCATCGCCGACATCGGCTCGGACGTCACCGACGTCGGCGTCATCGCGTTCGGCGGCCTCGTCACCTCGCGTACCACGCTCATCGGCGGGTCGGCGCTGGACCGCGCGATCGTCGACCTCGTCCGGCGCGAGCACCACGTGGCGCTGTCGCGGTCGGCGGCGGAGGCCGCGAAGCTGGAGGTCGGGGCGGTTCCGCCGCTCGAACGGCGGCCGGTGGGGCAGACCGTCGTGCACGGGCGCGACATCGCCTCGGGGATGCCACGGTCGCTCGTCCTCACCACCGTGGACATCGGCCGGGCGATCGCCGACCCCGTCTCCGAGATCGTCGACGCCATCGGCGCCGGCGTCACCGGGTGCTCCCCGGAGATCTCCGGGGAGCTTCTCAGCGTCGGCGTCACGCTCACCGGCGGATGCTCCCGGCTGCCGGGCCTGGAGCGGCTGATCCGCGACCGTACGGGCCTGGCCGCGCGGGTCGGGGACGACACCGGCGACGCGGCCGTCCTCGGCGCGGGCGAGATCCTGCGCTCGGCGCGCTCCCAGGAGCCGCCCGCCCGCGACAGCGCGCCGAACCCGCATCTGATGACGACGCTGCCCGAGCTCGAATACTGACCCGTTTCCACGGCGCGGGACGCGGTGGCGCGTCACGATGGACGCATGTCCTTCGAAGGGATGCCGGGACACGACCTGATCAACGTCGTCAGGGAACTGGAGCCGGTGGCGGCCGTCCGCGATCAGGAGGCCGCCGAGCGGCGCCGCGCCTATCCGGAGATCGTGGGCGTGGGACCACCGGAGTTCGGCTGCGCCGAGCAGGCCGGCGGCGGCTGGCGGATCCTGTCGCTCGGCGCCCTGGACCCCGGGGAGGCCCGCGTCGACCTGGCGGTGCACCTCCGCGGCATCGCCGCGGACCACGAGCCCGCGGTGCACAAGGAGATGCTGCTGCTCGCGGACGCCCTCGAGGAGGCGGCCCTCGAAGGGGCGCCCGGCGCGGGCGAGGGAGCGGGCCAGGGCGCGCCCGGCCGCAACGAGTGCGCGGCCGGGCCGCTGCGGTTCCGGGTCGTCCGGGTGCTGGGCCTCGCCCGGTTCGGCGGCGACGGGCCCGAGCCCGCCCGCGTCACCGACGGCGAGGACGGCCCGCTGCTCGACCACCCCATCGATCCCGCGGCCCCGGTCGGCCCGGCCGACGCGGCGCTGAGGCAGGAGCTGCTGAGCGCGGTCCCGGCGGCCGGGACCGTCCCGGACGAGCAGCGCCACGAGGCCGCCGCCGCCGTCAAGGAGTATCCGGGCGTCGTGCTGCTGCCCCCGGACTTCACCGTCATGGAGGACCGGGACGACCAGTGGCGGCCGATCACCGGCGGGACCGGCCCGCAGGACGCCCGCGACTCCCTCGCGCACTACTTCCGCGCGCTGCTGCCGCTCGACACGCCCGAGGGCTGCGCGCCGCCGAGCCCCGGTGAGCTGGCCGAGTACGCGCGGGCCGCCGACCGCATCGACGCGGACGGCGGCATCGAGTTCGTCGCGTGCGGGCGGCGGTTCCGGATCGTGCGGGTGATCCGGATGATCCGGGTCGGCCCGGACGGCCCCGAGCCGCCGCGCCGCTCCGACGAGGATCTCTGACCCGCGCGGGGACCGGAATAGGATCTCGTCCCATGAGCGACGCACCCGACATCGACGGCCCCGGAGTTCCGCGTCTGCACGAGGTGTCGGACGGGTTGTACGCCTACATCCAGCCCGACGGAACGTGGTGGATCAACAACACCGGTCTCCTCGTCGGGAAGCGCGGTGCGACCAGCGTGGACTCCTGCTCGACCGAGCGCAGGACCCGCGCCTACCTGGAATCGATCCGGTCGGTCACGGACCGGCCCGTCCGGACCCTGGTCAACACCCACCACCACGGCGACCACACGTTCGGCAACTACCTGTTCTCCGGCGCGACCGTCGTCGGCCACGAGGAGACGCGCACGGGCGCGCTCGCCTGGGGCGAGCCGTTCGACGAGCCGTTCTGGACGAAGGTGGAGTGGGGCGACGTCGAGATCGAGCCGCCGTTCCTCACCTACACCGACGGCGTGACCCTCTGGGTGGACGACCTGCGCTGCGAGGTCCGGCACGTCGGGACGCCCGCGCACACCACCAACGACTCGATCGTGTGGGTCCCGGAGCGGCGCGTGCTGTTCTGCGGCGACCTGCTGTTCAACGGTGGCACCCCGTTCCTGCTGCAAGGGTCGGTCTCCGGTGCGCTCAAGGTGCTGGAGGAGGTCATCGCGCCGCTGGACGCGGAGACGATCGTCCCCGGCCACGGCCCGGTCGCCGGCCCGGAGCTGATCGACCGCGTGGCCGGGTACCTCCGGTTCGTGCAGACGACGGCCGCCGCGGCGAAACCGGCCGGGCTGACTCCGCTGGAGGCCGCTCGCGAGGCCGACCTCGGCCCGTTCGCGGAGCTGACCGACGCCGAGCGGCTCGTCGGCAACCTGCACCGGGCCTACGCCGAACTCGACGGCCTCGCACCCGGCGGCGAGATCGACGCGGCCGCCGCGATCGGCGACATGATCACCTTCAACGGAGGCCGCCCCCTGACCTGCCGCGCCTGACCCCGAGCGGGCGGGGGCAGGTGACCGGCCGACGCGTGGTCAGTGCGGGACGAGCCGCTGGATCACCGAGACGGCACGGGTCAGGTGCGGTTCCGTGCGGTCGGTCCGGTGGGCCACCGCGAGGTCGACGTACGCGGCGGGGCGTACCAGCGGCCGGAAGGCGACGCCTTCGAGGGCCAGGGCCGTCACCGGTTCGGGGACGACGGCCACGCCGAGCCCGCCCGCCACGAGGGTGATCAGGGTGGAGGTCTCCCCGACCTCGTGGCGGATCCGGGGCTCGACGCCGGCGTCGCGGAAGAGCCCGAGCACGACGCCGTACATCACCGAGCGGCGGTCCGCGGAGTGCACGATGAGGTCGGCGTCCGCCATGTCGGTGACTCCCACCTCCCGCAGTGCGGACAGGGGGTCGCCGGAGGGGACGGCGACGACGAGCCGGTCCCGGCGCAGCGGCAGGACGGTGAGCGAGGGGTCCTGGATCGGTGGCCGCAGGAGCGCCAGGTCGATCTCGCCGGCCCGCAGCGCCGCGGTCTGGTCGGGCACCAGCATCTCGCCGCGGAAGGAGAAGTCGACGCCGGGCAGTTCCAGGGAGAGGCCGCGGGAGATCGCGGGCAGCAGGCTGTAGGTCGCCGAGCCCACGCAGCCGATCGCGAGACGGCCGACCGCGCCCGCCGCGACCCGGCGGGCCTCGTGCGCCGCCTCGTCCACCTCGCCGAGGATCTTCCGGGCCCGTGCCAGGTAGCCGCGGCCCGCGTCGGTGAGGCCGACCCGGCGCGTGCTCCGGTGGAGCAGTTCCACGCCCAGCTCGGCCTCCAGCCGGCGGATCGCCTGCGACAGCGGCGGCTGGGCCATGGCGAGGCGCTCGGCGGCGCGTCCGAAGTGCAGTTCCTCGGCGACCGCGACGAAGTACCGCAGGTGGCGCAGATCCATATGGCCAACGTCTTAATTGGAGTGAATATTGATACTTCACTATATCAAGGGAGGTCGCCTAGCCTCGGATCATGAGCTCCTTCCTGTACTCCGCCGTCCGGACGCCGTTCGGGCGGTTCAACGGCTCCCTGTCGGGCGTCCGGCCGGACGACCTCGCGGCGGGAGTGATCACCGCGCTGCTGGACCGGGCGCCCCGGCTGGACCCGGGGGCGATCGGCGAGGTCGTCTGGGGCAACGCCAACGGCGCGGGTGAGGAGAACCGCAACGTCGGCAGGATGGCCGCGCTGCTCGCCGGGCTGCCGACCGGTGTGCCGGGCACGACCGTCAACCGGCTGTGCGGCTCCAGCCTCGACGCGGCGATGATCGGCTCCCGGACGATCGAGACGGGCGACGCCGATGTCGTCGTGGCCGGCGGAGTGGAGTCGATGACCCGGGCGCCGTGGGTGCTGCCGAAGCCGGCCAAGGGCTTCCCGCCCGGTGACCTCGCCGCGGTCTCGACCACGCTCGGGTGGCGGCTGGTGAACCCGCGCATGCCGAAGGAGTGGACGGTCTCGCTCGGCGAGGCCAACGAACTCCTCCAGGAGAGGTACGGCATCGGCCGCGAGCGCCAGGACGCGTTCGCCCTGCGTTCCCACCGGCTGGCGGCGGCGGCCTGGGACGACGGTTTCTACGACGACCTCGTCGTCCCGGCCGGTGAGCTGAAGCGCGACGAGGGCATCCGTGCCGACTCCTCGCTGGAGAAGCTGTCCGGGCTCAAGCCGAGCTTCCGCCCGGACGGCACCATCACCGCCGGCAACGCCTCGCCGCTGAGCGACGGCGCGTCCGCGCTGCTGCTCGGGTCGGCGGCCGCCGCCGAGCGGATCGGCCTCGACCCGATCGCGCGCATCGCCGGACGGGGCGCGTTCGCGCTCGACCCGCAGGACTTCGGCTACGCCCCCGTCGAGGCGGCGAACCGCGCCCTCGCGCGGGCCGGGACCGGCTGGCACGAGGTCGGCGCGGTCGAGCTCAACGAGGCCTTCGCCGTCCAGTCGCTCGCCTGCGTCGACGCCTGGGGCGTCGATCCGGAGATCGTCAACACCCGGGGCGGCGCGATAGCGATCGGGCACCCCCTCGGGGCCAGCGGCGCCCGCGTCCTCGGCACGCTCGCGAAGGTGCTCCGCGAGCGCGGCGAGCGCTGGGGCGTCGCCGCGATCTGCATCGGCGTCGGGCAGGGCCTGGCCGTCGTCCTGGAGAACACGAGCTCGGAGAACGGGGAGGCCGGAGCGTGAGCCGGGCGGAGATTCTGGAGAGCGTCGACGAGGCCGTCCGCGGGATCGAGGACGGCAGCACCGTCCTGGTCGGCGGCTTCGGCTTCGCCGGGATGCCGTTCGACCTCATCGACGGGCTGATCCGGCAGGGCGCGAAGGACCTCACCATCGTGTCCAACAACGCCGGGAACGGAGAGGTCGGGCTGGCCGCGCTGCTCAAGGCCGGACGCGTGCGGAAGGTGATCTGCTCCTTCCCCCGGCAGAGCGACTCCCACGTCTTCGACGAGCTCTACCGGACGGGGAGGATCGAGCTGGAGGTCGTGCCGCAGGGCAGCCTCGCCGAGCGGATGCGCGCGGCGGGCGCGGGCATCGGCGCCTTCTACTGCCCGACCGGCGTGGGCACTCCCCTGGCCGAGGGCAAGGAGACCCGGACCATCGACGGGCGCGCCCACGTCCTGGAGTACCCCATCAAGGGGGACGTGGCGCTGATCAGCGCCCATCGGGCCGACACGATGGGCAACCTCGTCTACCGCAAGACCGCCCGCAACTTCGGACCCGTCATGGCGACGGCCGCGACCACCACGCTCGCGCAGGTCGGCGGCGTCGTCCCCGCCGGGGAGATCGACCCGGAGGCGGTCGTCACGCCCGGCATCTTCGTCGACCGCGTGGTGCGGGTCGAGGAGCGGCACTACACCGTCCAAGGAGCGCGCTGACATGTCCCTCTCCCCGGATGAGCTGGCCGCGGTCGTCGCCCGCGACATCCCCGCCGGCTCCTACGTCAACCTCGGGATCGGGCGCCCCACCAAGGTCGCCGACCATCTCCCCGGCGACTCGGGCGTCGTGCTGCACACCGAGAACGGGATGCTGAACATGGGTCCCGCCGCCGCCGGCGAGCAGATCGACCCCGATCTCACCAACGCCGGCAAGGTCCCGGTGACCGAGCTTCCCGGAACGTCCTACTTCCACCACGCGGACTCCTTCGCCATGATGCGCGGCGGCCATCTCGACGTGTGCGTGCTGGGGGCGTTCCAGGTCTCGGCCACCGGGGACCTCGCCAACTGGAGCACCGGCGCTCCCGGCGCCATCCCGGCGGTCGGCGGCGCGATGGATCTGGCGATCGGCGCCAAGCAGGTCTTCGTGATGATGACGCTCTTCGACAAGGAGGGCGGGTCCAAGCTCGTGCCCGCCTGCACCTACCCCCTGACCGGCGTCGGCTGCGTCAGCCGGGTCTACACCGACGTCGCCGTCTTCGACGTGGGCCCGGACGGGGCGGCGATCCGTGAGACCTTCGGTGTCACGGCCGAAGAGCTCCGCAACCGGCTGCCCGTCCCCCTCGCGTCACCGTGACCGTGTCCGCCTTCGCCGACGCGAGGGGCACCGGCGTGAACATCGGCGGCTCCTCCGAGGGGTACCCGGCCGTTCACGACCGGGTGCGCATGTCCTCCTCGACCGCGTCGGCGGCTTTGCGGGCGGCGATCAGGACCGGGTCCCAGACGGGCGCGAACGGCGGCGCGTAGCCGAGGTCGAGGCCGGTCATCTCCTCGGCCGTCATCCCGTTCCACAGCGCGATGGCGAGGCCGTCGATGCGTTTGGCGGCGTTCTCCTCGCCGACGATCTGCGCGCCGAGCAGCCGGCCGGAGCGGCGCTCCACGATGAGCTTGGTCTTCATCGTCGTGGCGCCGGGGTGGTACCCGGCGCGGGTGGTGGACTCCACGACCACGCTCAGCGACGCGAACCCGGCGGCCGCCGCCTCGCTCTCGTTCAGCCCGGTGCGGGCGACCTCGACTCGGCAGATCTTGGCGACGGCGGTCCCGGCGACGCCGGGGAAGGTGGCGTAGCCGCCGCCGAGGTTGATGCCCGCGACGCGTCCCTGCTTGTTGGCGTGCGTGCCGAGCGGGATCGCGACGGGGCCGCCGGACACCAGGTGGCGGGTCTCGACGCAGTCCCCGGCCGCCCACACCCGTTCGGTGCGGGTGCGCATCCGGCGGTCGGTGACGACGCCGCCGGTCGGGCCGGTCTCGATCCCGGCGGTGCGGGCGAGGCCGGTGTCGGGCTTCACGCCCAGGCCGAGGACCACCAGATCGGCGGGGAGGGTGCGGTTCCCGGTGCGGACGGCCGTGACGTGCCCGTCCCCGGAGGTGTCGAAGCCCTCGACCGGCTCCCCCAGGTGCAGCTTCACGCCGATGTCGCGCATCGCGTCCGCGATGACCGCGCCCATGTCGGGGTCGAGGGTCTGCATCGGCTGGTCGGCGAGGTCCACGAGGGACACCTCCAGGCCCCGCATCACCATCGCCTCGGCCATCTCCAGGCCGATGTAGCCGCCGCCCACCACGACGGCGCGGCGCGGCCTCCCCTGTTCGAGGGCGCGGCGGATGGCGATCCCGTCATCGAGGGTCTGGACGCCGTGGACGCCCTTGGCGTCCGCGCCGGGCAGGGGCGGACGCACGGGGACGGCACCGGTCGCGACCATGAGGTGGTCGTAGGGCTCCCAGCGTTCGCCGCCGCCCTCCAGGTCGCGGACGCGGACGCGGGCGCCGTCCGGGTCGATCTCGACGGCCTCGGTGCGCATGCGCAGGCCGATGTCCCGGTCGCGGAACTCGGCGGGGGTGCGGGCGATCAGACTGTCGGGCTCCTCGACCACACCGCCGACGAGGTACGGGATGCCGCACGCCGAGTAGGAGGCGTGGTGCCCGCGCTCGACGGCGAGGATGTCCAGTTCGCCGGCGCCGCGGAGCCTGCGGGCCTGGGACGCGGCGCTCATCCCGGCGGCGTCGGCCCCGATCACGAGCAGCCGTTCACGTGCGGGCATTCCATCGCCTCCCTGGGGGTGGTGTTCAGATTCCGTAGACGCGGCGGGCGTTGCCGGACGCGATCATCTCCGCGACGCGCCCGGCGTCCCGGGCCGTCCACGCGCCGTCCGCGACTCCCCCGGCGAGGAGGCCCGCCAGGCCCCGCCGGAACAGCAGCGCGCCCAGGTGGTACAGCTCGGCGAGCCCGAACGCGTCGGACGAGTACAGCACCTTCCCGAACGGCGCCAGTTCGAGCAACTCGGCGATCAGCGCGGGCGCGCGGTGGCCGAGGTTGTGGGTCGCGAGCCCGGCGTCGACGTAGACGTTCGGGAGCACCTGCGCGAGGTAGCCCGCCTGCCGGTGGAAGGGATAGTTGTGCAGGAGCATAGCCGGGACGGGGTCCATGGCGCGCAGCAGCTCGATGAGCAGCAGCGGGTCGCCGCGGCGCAGGTCGGCGTCCACGTCCCCGTACCCGACGTGGAACTGCACCGGCAGCCCGGCGTCGACCGCGCAGAAGACCAGGAACCGGTGCAGGACCTCGTCGCAGACCCGCGGCCGCTCCTGCCGCATGAGCCGCCCCGCCGCCGCGGTCACCTCCGCGCCGGACGGCCGTTCCCCCGACAGCTCCAGCCCGGCCCGGTAGGCGGCGATGGACTTGGCCCCGGCCGCGTCCCGCGCGCCGAGCCGGGCCCGCACCTCATGCGCGAACCGCGCCGCGTCGACGCCGTCCGCCGCGACCTGCTCGGCGACGGTCTCCAGCCGGACGATCTCGTGGGCCCTCGCTCCGGCGAGCCGTCCGAGTTCCCATGGGTCGAGCATCGCCCGCGGGGTGTACCCGGTGTCCACGCACAGCGTCTCCAGCCCGGCCGCCAGCAGGAACCGCCGGTTGACCTCGGCCGCGCCCAGCTCGGCGCGGCGGGCGAGGTAGGCGTCGGGCTCGGCGTGGGACTCCAGGTCCAGGACGGCGGGGCACCAGCGCCGCAGCGCGAACCCGACCTGGGTGTCGAACATGCTCACGCCCGGCGGGCCCGGCGTCTCCGCCTCCGTGAGCAGCTCCTCGAACGCCTCCCGGTCGAGATCGCGGTCGAGGACGCCGTGGCAGTGGTGGTCGACCAGCGGCAGAGACTCCCATTCGTCCTGCACCGCGCGCCCCTCCTCCATGAAACCGGTCTCCGATCTTTCTACGATGCCCTGAGGAGCCGCGCCCATCCTCCGCCACTCCGATCGGAGCCAGCACCGTGGAACAGATCCCCGAAACCGTCACCGCCGGGCAGGCGCTCGACGCCCGTACGCGCGCCCAGCTCGGAGCCCGCGCCTCCAGTACGGCGCGGCGGCTGACCGGGCAGGGCATCGTGGCCGTCGCGCTCACGTGGGTGGACATCAGCGGTATCACCCGCACCAAGACCGTCCCGGTGGAGCGGCTGGAGCACGCGGCCAAGTGGGGGGTCGGGATGTCCCCGGTGTTCGACGTGTTCCTGCTGGACGACTCCATCGTGTCCGGGAAGCACATCGGCGGGCCGGTCGGGGACCTGCGGCTCCACCCGGACCTGGACCGGCTCGTCCCGCTGGCGGCGCTGCCGGGCTGGGCGCACGCGCCGGCGTTCCGGTACGCGCAGGACGGCACCCTTCACCCGCTCGACACGCGCGCCCTGCTGCGCCGCGAGACGGAGCGGCTCGCGGACCGCGGATGGACGGTCAGGACGGCGTTCGAGATCGAGTGGGCCGTGTCGAAGGGCGACGGAGACGACTTCTCGCCCGCCTGCCGCGGACCGGCGTACGGGATGACGCGGGTCACCGAGCTGGCCGGCTACCTGCGGGACGTCCTGACGGCGCTCAAGGAGACCGGCGTCACGGTCGTCCAGCTCCACCCGGAGTACGCGGCCGGGCAGTACGAGGTCTCGGTGGCCCCGGAGGACCCGGTCGGCGCGGCCGACACCGCCGTCCTGGTGAAGGAGACGATCCGGGCCGTGTCGACGGCGCACGGCCTCGCCGCGTCGTTCTCCCCGAAGGTCGAGGCGGACTCGGTCGGCAACGGCGCGCACGTCCACCTCAGCCTGTGGCGGGCGGACGGGGACGGGCGGCCGGTGAACGCGATGGCGGGCGGCGACGGGCCCTGCGGGATGACGGCCGCCGCGGAGGCGTTCACCGCCGGGATCCTGCACCGGCTGCCGGCGCTGCTGGCGGTCGGGGCGCCGGCGGTGGCCAGCTACCTGCGGCTCGTTCCGTCGCACTGGGCGGGCGCGTTCGCGTGCTGGGGACCGGAGAACCGGGAGGCGGCGCTGCGCTTCGTCACCGGCGCGGACGGCGAGCAGCCGGCCGCGGCGAACCTGGAGGTCAAGTGCCTGGACGCCGCCGCCAACCCGTACCTTCTGCTCGCGGCGCTACTGGCGGCCGGACGCGACGGGATCGGCGCCGAGCGCAGGCTGCCGGAGCCGGTCGGCGTGGACCCGGCCGGCCTGCCGGAGGACGAGCGCGCCGCCCGGGGCATCGCCGCGCTGCCGGCGTCGCTGGCCGAGTCGGCCGCCGCGTTCGAGGCCGACCCCGTCCTGCGGGACGCGCTCGGCGAGGCCGTCACCGACACCGTCTCGGCCGTGCGGCGCGGGGAGATCGACCTGTTCGACGGCGCGACGCCCGAGCAGGTGGCCGCCGCCACCCGCTGGCGCCACTAGGGCCGGTCCGGCGGTGGGACGTCGGCGCGGCCCGCGGCCACGACCTCGCCGGGGCCGAACGGCTGGACGCGCACCTGGGGCTCGCCGCAGGCGCAGCGGGTGTAGGTCACCACGCCCTCCGACGTCAGGTGACGGGAGAGCACCTCGTAGACCTGGGATTCGGGCCAGCCACAGCATGGGCATTCCTCCACCGCGCATCCCCATGTGAGTGCGTGTTCCAGCGTGTAAGGGTTATAACTAAGATGACATTTACAGCATGACATGCCGGCGGAGGTCATGGCAATGCGGATAACCGGGTACAAGAGCCACGGCGTGGCCGCGGCCGCGGCGCTGGTCAACGCCGTCACCAGCGCGGACGGCGACGACTCCGCGGACGCGCTGCGCCGGATCCTGCGCGAGAACGAGTTCTTCTGGGAAGAGTTCGGGGACGCCGACGCCGCCGCCTTCCGGGACTGGGGACGGATCCTGCGGCCGTTCTTCGAGGCCGCACGCGTCGAGGACGCGATGGCGCTGCTGAACGGCCTCATGCTGGAGGTCCCCATGCACCCGCACCTCGCCGACCACGAGCCGCACGGCCTGCACATGCACTACGCGCCGCCCTCGTCCCGGCTCCCCGACCGGTTCCGCGCGACCACGCTCATGAACCTCGCCGAGCTGATCGTCGAGCACGGTCTCGGCCGGACGGGGGTGTGCGCGGCGGACGACTGCGACCGCGTGTACGCCGACACGTCCCGCGCGGGACGCCGCCGCTTCTGCTCCGAGGCCTGCGCGAACCGCACGAACGTCGCCGCCTTCCGCGCCCGCCGCCGCTCCTGATCCGGCGCGGGGGCACACGGATCCGGGCTTTGCCGCGACATTGCCCGGACGCGGGAAGGACCCCGGTATGGCACCCGCGTTCTTCCGCCGCCGCGACCGTTCCGAGCGGACCGGCCGCTCGCCGCTGCGTGTGGCGACGGAGGTGCAGTCCGCCGTCTTCCGCATCGCGCGGCTGACGATCACCGCCACCCTGTCCTACGTGCTGGCCCTGGCGGTCCTGGGGCCGGACGGGCCCAGACCGCTGCTGGCACCGCTGACCGCGCTGCTGGTCGTCCAGTTCTCCATCTACCGGACGATCAGGGCGGGCATCCTGCGGGTCGGCGCGGTCACCTCGGGCGTGCTCGTCGCGGTCATGGCGGCGAGCACGATCGGGTTCCACTGGTGGACGCTGGGGCTGACCATCCTCGCCGCGCTCACCATCGGGCACCTCCTGCGGCTGCACGAGCACGTGCTGGAGTCGGCGATCAGCGCGATGCTGATCTTCGCCCTGGGGACGGCCAGCGAGGCCGGCGCCAGCGCGCGCGTCCTGGAGACGCTGATCGGCGCCGCGACCGGGCTGGCGGCGACGCTGCTGGTGCCGTCGGTGCGGGTGCGGCCCGCCGAGGACGCCGTCCAGAACATCACCGAGAAGCTGTGCGCGCTGCTCGGGGAGATCGCCGACGGGCTGCGGGCGGAGCCCGTCAAGGACCAGGCCGCCGGCTGGCAGGGTTCGGCCGAGCAGCTCGCCCAGGAGATCGGCCGGCTCGACCGGGAGCTCAAGGAGGCCGAGGAGAGCGTCGCGCTCAACCCGCGGACGCAGGCGCGGCGGCTCATCGACGCCGGAGTCGGGCTCCGCGACGCCATGATGACGATCGAGCACTTCACGCTCTCGCTGCGCGGACTGACCCGGTCGCTGGCCGACGACGAGCGGTTCGGCGAGCGCGGGCGGCTGCTGACCGAACCGGAGCTGCGCCGCGAGCTCGGCGACGTCCTGGCCGGGATCGCCGCGAGCATCGCGTCCTACGGAAGGCTGGTCCGCTCCGACCTCGCCCGCGACGCGCGCCCCGTCCGCGCCGAGCAGGACCTCGAGGTGCGGGTCGACATCGCCCGCGAGCGCCGCGCCCGGCTCACCCGGGGGCTGCGCCGGCGGGCGGAGTCCGGGGAGCTGTGGCCGCTGTACGGCGAGGTCTCCATGGACGTCGACCGCCTCATCGAGCACCTGCGGGTGGAGCACCGCGCCCGCGCCCGCGAGCACTGGCGGCGGCACCGGGGCGCGGCCCGGCACCTGCCCGCCCGGCCCGTGCGCGTCGTCCAGCAGGCCGGCCACCAGCTGCGCAGGGCCGCCGAGTCGGCCGCCGCGGCGGCCGAGCGCGATGCCGGGGAGGCCGGCGCCCGGAACCGCCGCGACCCCCCGGATTGATCTTCGCGAGGGGTCAAGTTTCGGCGGGACCGGCGAAATCCCTATGCTTCGGGCATGCGGCAGGACGAGGATGCGGGCCGGGTGACCCTGGCCACTGTGGCCGATCAGGCCGGTGTGTCGGTTTCGACGGTTTCGAAAGTCCTGAACGGGCGCGAGGACGTGTCCAGCAAGACCCGCGTTCGGGTGGAGCAGCTGCTGGAGCAGCACGGCTACCGGAGGGGCGTGCGGTCGGCCCCCGACGCGCCGCTCATCGAGATCGTCCTGCACGAGATCGAGAGCCTCTGGACGATGGAGCTCATCCGCGGGGTGGAGAGCGTCGCCAAGGCCAACGGCGCGAGCGTGGTGCTGACCGAGAGCGGCACCCGGCACTCCCCCGGCCCCGAGTGGATCGGCGGGGTGCTGCGCCGCCGGCCCATCGGCGTCGTGCTGCTGTTCTCCAGCCTCGCGCCCGCGCACAAGAAGCGGCTGCGGGCCCGCTCGATCCCGTTCGTCATCATCGACCCGGCCGGGGACCCGGAGCCGGACGTCCCGTCGGTCGGCTCGGCCAACTGGTCCGGCGGCCTGGCGGCGACCCGGCACCTCATCGACCAGGGCCACCGGCGCATCGCGATCATCACCGGGCCGGCGGACATGCTGTGCTCGGTCGCCCGGCTGGACGGGTACCGCTCGGCGATGGGCATGGCCGGGCTGGAGGTCGACCCGTCCCAGGTCGCCTACGGCGACTTCCACGTGGCGGGCGGCTTCGAGCGGGCGAGGGAGCTGCTCGGGCGGCCCGACCGGCCCACGGCGATCTTCGCCGGGAGCGACCTGCAGGCGCTCGGGGTCCTGGAGGCCGCGCGCGTGCACGGGCTGCGCGTCCCGGACGACCTGTCGGTCGTGGGGTACGACGACGTCGCGGTCGCGCCCTGGGCCAGCCCCGCGCTGACGACCGTCCACCAGCCGCTGCGGCAGATGGCCGAGGCCGCGACCCAGATCCTGCTCGGCATCCGGGCCGGGGAGGCCGTCGCCACCCGCATGGAGCTGTCGACCAGCCTCGTCGTCCGCAAGAGCACCGCCCCTCCGCCCGGCACGGACCGGCGGCAGCGAAATGTTTCGCCCGCTACCGCCGGGTGAGACGGTACGCCAGGGCGGTGTGGCGGCGTCCGGCGCCGGCGGTGCGGACGGCGGCGGCGAGCGCGCGGCGCGACCCGACGAGGACGACGAGCTTCTTCGCACGGGTGATCCCCGTGTAGAGGAGGTTGCGGCGCAGCATCATCCACGCGCCGGTCGTGAGCGGGATGACGACGGCCGGGTACTCGCTGCCCTGTGACCGGTGGATCGTGATCGAGTAGGCGTGGGCGAGTTCGTCCAGCTCGTCGAAGGCGTAGTCGATGCTCTCGTCCTCGTCCGTCACGACGGTGAGGGACTGGTCTTCGACGGAGACGGACGTGACGACGCCGACGGTCCCGTTGAAGACGCCCGCCTCGCCCTTGTCGTAGTTGTTGCGCAGCTGGGTGACCTTGTCGCCGACGCGGAAGACGCGGCCGCCGTAGCGGCGCTCGGGACGCGCGTCGTCGTGCGGGGTCAGGGCCTCCTGGAGCAGCGTGTTCAGGGACCCCGCCCCGGCGGCGCCCCGGTGCATGGGCGCGAGGACCTGGACGTCGCGGCGCGGGTCGAGGCCGAACCTGCGGGGGATGCGGTTGGCGACGACGTCCACGGTCAGCTCGGCGGCCTCGTCCTGCTCCTCGCACGGGAACAGGAAGAAGTCGGGGTAGCCGCTGGTGTGGGGGTGGTCGCCGGAGTTGACGCGGTGCGCGTTGACGACGATCCCGGACCGCTGCGCCTGCCGGAAGATCTTCGTGAGCCGGACGCGCGGGATGGCCTCGGCGCCGAGCAGGTCGGCGAGCACCTCGCCCGCGCCGACGGACGGGAGCTGGTCGACGTCCCCGACGAGCAGCAGGTGCGCGCCGCGCGGGATCGCCTTCACCAGCTTGTTGGCGAGGACCAGGTCGACCATCGAGCTCTCGTCCACCACGACCAGGTCGGCGTCGAGGGGGTTGTCCTGGTCGAACTTGGGGTCGCCGCCGGGCTGGAGCTGGAGGAGGCGGTGGACGGTCGCGGCCTCGTGCCCGGTCAGCTCGGCGAGGCGCTTGGCGGCGCGCCCGGTCGGCGCCACGAGGACGATCCTGGCCTTCTTCGCGGCGGCCAGCTCCACCACCGAGCGGACGGTGAAGCTCTTGCCGCAGCCGGGCCCGCCGGTCAGCACCGACACCTTGGAGGTCAGCGCGAGCTTGACGGCGTCCTCCTGCTCGGAGGCGAGGGCCTGGCCGGTGCGCCGCTTCAGCCAGGGCAGGGCCTGGTCCCAGTCGACTCCGGCGAACGCCTTGAGCCGGTCGTCCGGCGCGTCGAGCAGGTCCAGCAGGCCGCGGGCGAGGGAGCGCTCGGCCCGGTGGAACGGGACCAGGTACACCGCCGGGATCGTCGCCGCGTCCTCGCCCTCCCCCGGAATCGGCTCCCGGACGACGCCCTCGTCGCGGGCCAGCTCGTCCAGCGCCGGGACGATCAGCTCCCGCTCGACGCCGAGGATCTTCACCGCCGCGGTGACGAGGTTCGGCTCGGGCAGGAAGCAGTGGCCGTCGTCGGCGGCCTCCGACAGCGTGTACTGGAGCCCGGCCTTGATCCGCTCGGGGCTGTCGTGGGGGATGCCGACGGCCTGCGCGATCGTGTCGGCCGTCTTGAACCCGATGCCCCACACGTCCGACGCGAGCCGGTAGGGCTCCTTGCGGACGGTGTCGACGGACGCGTCGCCGTACCGCTTGTAGATGCGGACGGCGAGGGATGTCGAGACGCCGACGCCCTGCAGGAAGACCATCACCTCCTTGATGGCCTTCTGCTCCTCCCACGCCTCGCCGATGCGTTTCGTCCGCTTGGGGCCGAGGCCCTGCACCTCGACGAGGCGCTGCGGTTCCTCCTCGATGATCCGGAGGATGTCGGTGCCGAAATGCTCGACCATCCGGTCGGCCATCACCGGCCCGATCCCCTTGATCATTCCGGAGCCGAGGTAGCGGCGGATGCCCTGGACGGTCGCCGGCAGGACGGTCGTGTACGACTCGACCTCGAACTGCTTGCCGTACTTGGGATGCGAGCGCCACCGCCCGACCAGCCGCAGGCTCTCCCCCACCTGCGCGCCGAGCAGCGCGCCGACGACCGTGAGCAGGTCGCTTCCGCTCTTGGCGGTCGCCACCCGGGCGACGGTGTACCCGGTGTCCTCGTTCGCGTAGGTGATCCGCTCCAGGACGGCTTCGAGCTCCGCGGGCCGCGGCGGCGTGGCATGGGGTGACGGGGAGGTCGGCACGATCATCATGATGGCCGATGAACGGGCGTCGCGCCCGCCGCAACCTCCAGCACGCCCGTCTCGGTGACCAGCGCGGTCACCAGGCGGGCGGGTGTGACGTCGAACGCGGGGTTGAACCCGCCCACCCCGGCCGGGGCGGTCCTCGCGCCGCCCCAGGTCAGGACCTCCTCCTCGGGGCGTTCCTCGATGGGGACGCCCTCGCCGTCCGGAACGGCCGGGTCGACGGTGCTCCACGGCGCGGCGACGACCAGGGGGATCCCGGCCGCCTGGCAGGCCAGCGCCACGCCGACCGAGCCGATCTTGTTGGCGGTGTCGCCGTTGGCGGCGATGCGGTCCGCGCCGATGACGGCCACGTCCGCAAGGCCGCGGAGGATCGTGCTGGGCGCCGCGGCGTCCGCCTGGACGAGGCAGGGGATCCCGTCCCGGTCGAGTTCCCACGCGGTGAGCCGCGCGCCCTGGAGCAGCGGGCGGGTCTCGTCCGCGTAGACCATCGCGACACGGCCCCGCTCGTGGAGTTCCCGGACGATGCCGAGGGCCGTGCCCCATCCGGCGGTGGCGAGGGCACCGGCGTTGCAGTGGGTGAGGACGCGCAGGGGCCGGTCTCCCACGCGTCGCAGGATCCAGTCGGCGCCGAAGGCGCCGATGGCGCGGTTGGCGCGCACGTCCTCGTCCAGGAGCGCCTGCGCCTCGGCCGCGACGGCGTCGGCGCCCTTCGCGACGAAAGGGAGCACGCGGTCGACGCCCGCGGCCAGGTTCACCGCGGTCGGGCGGGCCTCGCGGACGGCGGCGATCGCGGCGTCGCGCAGGTTGTCGTCCCATCTCTCTCGCGCGGCCTCCCGGAGGGCGATGGCGACGCCGAAGGCGCCCGCCACGCCCAGCGCGGGGGCCCCGCGCACGACCAGTCGCCGGATCGCGTCCACGAGCGCGTCGACGTCGCGGACCACGAGGTACTCGACCCGGCCGGGGAGGGCGGTCTGGTCCAGGAGCCTCAATCCGTCGCCGGTCCACGTGATCGTCCGCACATCGCTCGTCATACCGCCCATGATGCCCGGAAAATCCCCGGAACCCCCACACCACCGGGCCTTTCGGCCCTCGCGGTCGCACTCTGTGACCTGCGATAACTTGACACAGGTCGAACCTGTGTTCGAAATTGTTCCGTGGGGCGAGAGGAGGACGACCGTGCCGGATGCGGCGCTGCGGGAGCTGGCCGCGGCTCTGGACGCGACGGGGCTCGACCCCGCACCGCGCGACACGGTACCCGTGCTGCCCGCGCTGCGCCCGGTCGTCCCCGGCGGGCTGCGCCCCGGGTCGGTCGTGGGCCTCGGCGGGCCGGGCGCCGCGTCGCTCGGCTCGGCGCTCGTCGCGGGCGCGTCCCGGCACGGCGGCGAGGACGGCGCGGGCGGGTGGTGCGGCGTCGTCGGGCTGCCCGGCTTCGGCGTCGCCGCGGCGGCCGGGATGGGCGCCGCGCCCGAACGCCTCCTCCTCGTCGACGACCCCGGCGACCGCTGGCCCGATGTGGTCGCGGCGCTCTGCGAGGCGGTGGAGCTGATCCTGCTGTGCCCACCCGAGCGTCCCGGCCCGGCCGCCGTCCGCCGCCTGTCGGCGCTCGCCCGCAAGCACGGCTGCGTCCTCACGCTGACCGGCCCGTTCGCCGGCGACTGGCCGGGCACCCGGCTCCGCCTCCGCCTGGACGCCATGGCCTGGGACGGCATAGCCGAGGGGCACGGCCGCCTCACCGGGCGCCGCGCCCGGATCGTCGCGGAGGGCCGCGACGCCCCGGGCCGCGGCCGCCGCACCCGGGTCTGGCTCCCCGCCCCCGACGGCACGGTGCGGCCGGACGAGAGCGTCCGGCCGCCGCTGCAACTCGTTCCCGAGCCCGTCGCCGACGGAGCCCCGGTCCATCCGAGGACTTCCGCCCTTCCGCCGCGCGTCCAGGTACCGGCCGAGGAGGGGATCGCATGACGCGGGTCCTGGT
>NZ_SMKH01000105.1 GCF_004348515.1 Actinomadura sp. KC345
GCTCAGAGGGGCGGGGCGAGGTAGGGGAAGCCCGAGTCGGCGGCGTTGATGGCGGAACCGCTGTCCAGGCCGAGGGGGACGGCCTTGTTGAGGACGAGCGCGAACATGACCTCCGGTGCGCATTCGAGGAGGCCGCGGCCATTGTGGGTCGCGAAGCCGAAGTTGGCGTGGGTGCCGATCTCGTAGCGAAGGACGTCGGGGAAGATCGTTTCGACGACCTGCTCGGCGTACGCGTCGGGGGAGTGCGTGGTGCGCATCGCCGTGACGGCCCTGGCGACGAGGGTGTGGACCCGCGGTCCGTACAGCTTCCGGTCCTCAGAGGGCTGGGTGGTGTTGTAGTCGCTGGCGAGCTGGGAGTCGTCCGGGTGGAAGAGGGTGTTCACGAGCGGGTGGGCGCACCGGTTGATCTGGCGCCAGCCACCGGCGTCGGTCGCCAGAGCGGTGGTTCCCCAGAAGCCGATCGCCGAGACGTCGAAGTTGCCGTCGGGGACCTCCAGAACGATCGCGCTCACGTTCGTGCCGGCGAACAGGTTCGCGTTCTCCCCCTGGAGTACGTCCCCGGGGTCGAACGGCCTTCCGTCGGTGACGGCGCCCTTGACCGCCCCGACCACGGCCCCGTTGATGCAGAAGGGGTCCGCCGCGGGGCCGGCCCAGAGCAGGACGCCGTCGGTGCCGGTGATCGCCTCACCGGTCTGTCCACGCGCGACCTCGGTTCCGGCGGCGCCGCGGTCGCGTGCGGCCGCACCCCCGCAACGGCGGAGCACCAGGGACTGCCGGCCGTCGCCGCCGCGTTCCCCGAACTCGGCGCAGTAGGTGAGGTCCTCGACCGCGTCGCCGTCGGTGTCGATCCGGAACTCGTACCGTCCTTCGGGGTGGAAGCCGCCGGATCCGGAGAGCGGATTGACGTTCATGATGAACACGGTGCCCGCCGTTCCGCGGAACACGTACACATCGCTGATGTCGAGGCGGGGGTCCTGGCGCGCGAGCGGTGAGTCGAGGTGGTGTGACATCGGTGGCTCCGTGGTGGGGTGCGGGGGCTTGTCCCCTTGTGCTCTGGTCCGCGCAGCAGGCTAGGCAAACCCGGGACGGCGGGCCAGGACCAGCGTGCACAGCGAGGCGGCGGCCGGGTGACGGCATGCTCAGTGAGCCCCGGCCGGACCGACCGGTCGGGACGGCCGTTCGCATCCGGGAAGCGAGGTCACTTCCGGTCGTGGACCCGCAAGGCGATCCACAGGTCGTACCGTGCCGAGGGGGCCGCGAGCAGCGATCGCTCGATGAGCTCTTCGATCCTGCGGAGACGTTTGCGCAGACCCGGCGCGGAGATGCGCATGGCCGCCGCGGCTGCGCTCATGCTCGCGTCGTTGTCCAGCCAGGACCGCAGGGTGCTCAGGAGAAGGGGCGAGTCCTGCCGGAGCAGGGGGTGCAGCTGGTCGCCCGCCCAATGGCGGACGTCGTCGGAGTCGAGGAGTTCGTCCAGCTTCACGGCCGCCGCGGACGGCCGCCCGCCGGGGTGGTCGAGGAGCTGGAGGGCCAGGGACAGTTCGGCCTGCGCCGCCAGCCGGGCCAGGTCGCACATGAGGAGGTCCTCGATTCGCCGGAGCCGGGAGGGCAGGGTGTTGCGGTGGATCTTCAGCTGCGCCGCCGCGCCGCCCTGGAAGCCCAGCCATGACCTCAGCGTCTCCGTGAGTTCCGCCGCGCCGGGATCCTGCGGGCGTCCGGGCCGGTGGTCCAGGAGCGGCCTCAACAGGGTCAGCGCCCAGGGGCGGCCGTCCAGGCCCAGCAGCCCGGCAAGGGATCCGCGCGGGTTGAACCGCGCGAACCGGTCGGTGCTGTTGCGGGCCACGGTCAGCGCGTGGAACGCCTGCTCCCAGCCGGTGGCCGTATCGATGAGCGGAGCCGGTGGGCCGGCTCCCACGCGCACGTCGCCGTGGAGCACGGCGAAGGCCCGTAGCGCACGTCCCAGGGGGTCTTCCGGCCCCTCGTCCTCGTCGTCGCGGTCGGGCTCCGGGGCGAGCACGATCACGTGGCGCGCGTAGACCGGGCACCGGACGATCCAGGCCCGGCCCCCGAGCGCTTCGTCGCATCGCGCCACGACCTCGTCCCTGGTCCGTTCGGGGCACTCCACCACGTACACGCGGATCATGCTCGCGAGCTCGGGTCTCAGCGCGCCCGCCACGCGGCGGGCGGCCGTGACCTGGCCGGTCATGAGCAGGTGGAGGACGGCCTCCCGGTTGTGCCGGTCCGCCGCCTCGACCCGCGCCCGATGCCGGCCGAGCTCGTCCATCCGCCAGCGCAGCGAGAGCAGCCGGGCCGCGTCGCCGACCAGCCGCCTGGCTTCCGGTGTGAAGGGGGCCGCCCTTCCCACGACCAGGGCGGCCACGGTCCCTTCGGCGGCGACCGGCAGGACGTGGATCGCCTCTCCCGTGAGGCTGACCGAGGCGGAGCCGACCTGCCCGGTCACCACCCGTCCGATGTCGTCGCCCACCTTCGCGAGGAGGCCGTCGGGTTCGCACGGGGCGGCCGCCCGCGGCCTGCCGGACCTGTCGATGAGCACGGTGTACCCGTCCACGAGCCGTGCCAGGTGCCCGAGCAGGCGCACGAGGCCGTCCGGTCGCGCCACCTCCCGTTGCATGTCCCGCAGACGGTCCGGACGGTGGTCCTCACCCCGTCGCTCATCGGCGATCGCCGCATGGATCGCCGCGCACGTCCACGGCCCGTCGTCGCCGATGGTGAGCAGCGCGACCGCGTGCCGTCGCGCGGCGGCCGTCCACGGACCCGCCGTCCGCCCCTCCTGTCTCGGATCCGGGCACAGGACGACTCCCGCGACGTCCAGGCCGGCCAAGGAGCCCAAGAACTCGTCGGCGCGTTCCGGTCCCGCGTCGGCGGCGGGGACGAGGATGAGGAGGTCCCGGAGCAGTCCACGGTCCGCGGTGGGCCGCCGGTACGGGCCCTTCCCGCCGAGCGCCGGATCCACCTGAACGACGCCTGCCACCGGCCGGTCTCCGTGCCGGTGCTCATCCTGGCCTTCGAGGAACCGCAGGTCGAGGTCGGGTCGCTGTACCAGGGGCCGCAAAGTGGTCATCAGGCTCCTACCTCCGATCAGCCCGTTCCCCAGGGCGGCGGGCCCGGGAGGGGCTGAGCCGGTTTTCTACCAGGCCGCCGATGCGCACGGGGAGGACTCGTGCCCGGCCGCCGGCGGCTCCGCGCGGCGCCGGGAGGTCAGCGCGGGTCGCCCAGGCCGACGACTCGTCCGGTTCCGGCGTCGAAGCAGGCGTCCTCCACGCGGACGGACGCATAGCCCGGAAGGAGGGCACGGCGTCGAGCCGGCAATGCGCGAACTCGCGGTCCGGCGCGCAATTGTCTTTGCCGTCGAGGAGGTGATGGTGAATGCGAGCGAGGTCGGTGCTCCGGGATGTCCGAAAGACAGGCGATCTTTGGTTGGTTCACGGTCGTCCCCGGTCGGGCGGAGGATTCGTGGCTGGTCGCGGACCTCTCGGTGTCCGGTCCGGTCCGAGGGTAGGGGACGCTCTCCCGGCGGTGCCAGATTCACATTGCACAGTGAGACCGTCAAACGGTATCGGGATGCATACTCAGATGCCGGCTCCGATTCGCTTGGGGCCCCGGATTGCCGCGGACCATTTCAGGTGTACGATCGCGCTCCGCACGGTACCGGCCCGAGCCGCATCTCTTCGGGACGACCCATACCTCCAACTACAAAGTCTACAAATCGGACAAATAGGGGACGGGGCTTCCGTGGTCGGCGGATCCCGCCGTTCCCGAATGGACAGAGAAGCGCGTAGTGACCGACGAATGGGAGGGACTCAGCATGGTGACTTGGCCGAAGCGGCCCTCCGCCAGTGAGGGACGCAGATGCCCGAGCCTCCCGTGACCGCCGTCCCCGGAGACCGGGCTGCCGAAGACCGGGACAGAGCACCGGGCGGTCGCAGGCGCCGTCCGGCCAGCGTCCTCGCCTTTCATCTGTGCGGTTCGGTGCTCCCCACCGCGCTCATGGCCTGCCTGGGCCTGACCGCGGTGGCGGCGCTGCTCCTGGAAGGCGCCCCGTCGCAGGCAGCCCGCCTGACCGTGGCCGGTTGCGCCGCCGGGGCGGCCGCCGTCGTGCTCTTCGCGATTCTCGCCGCGCACAGGGCGATCAAGCGGGAGCGCCTGATCCTCGCCCACCAGGCGTCCGACCCCGAGGAACTGCGGCGGCGACTGGGCGTGCTCGAGTTCCGGCTCTCCCACGGCCGGCGAGAACTGCAGGCCCTGGCGGAGCGGATCGCGGCCGGCGAGGCGCCCCCGGGGCGTCACGTCGGCCCACGCGCCGCCACAGCGGGCGATCCCGTCGCGAACCTCGCGCATGAACTCCAGAGGGCCCAGGACGAGACGTGGAACGCCGTGATCGGCGCCGCGCGGCCGAAGCCCGGCGGTGGTCCCGTGCGGCAGGTCGGGGTGTCGGTCAACCTCGCCCGGCGGATCCAGACGCTCTCCTACCGAGTGATCAAGGGACTCGACGAACTGGAGAACCAGGTCGAGGATCCCGACCTGCTCAAGGGCCTGTTCCGAATCGACCACCTCAGCACCCGACTGCGCCGCCAGGCCGAGAGCCTCGCCGTGGTCGGGGGCGGCGCCTCACGGCGCCAGTGGAGCAGGCCGGTGACCATGTACGAGGTACTGCGCTCGGCCATCGCCGAGGTCGAGCAGTTCAACCGGGTCAAGGTCGCGCCGCCGGTGGAGGGGAGCCTCGACGGTTCCGCGGTCGCGGACGTCGTCCATCTGCTCGCCGAGCTCGTGGAGAACGCCACCCGGTTCTCACCCCCGCACACGCAGGTCCTGCTGCGCATGGAAGCCGTGACCGCCGGCCTCGCCATCGAGATCGAGGACCGCGGCCTCGGCACCACCCGGGAGGCCCGGCACCGGATGAACGAACTTCTCGCCGACCCGGACCGGACCGACGTCGGAGAACTCGTCCAGGAGGGCCGTATCGGGCTCCTCGTGGTCTCCGCGCTGTCGCGCCGGCACAGGATCGTCGTCAGGCTCCAGACCAACATCTTCGGCGGCACCCAGGCCATCGTCGTGATACCGAACGAGCTGATCGGTTCCGTGCCGCAGGCGCCCGGTGCCCCGTCGGCCGTCCCGCCCGGGTCCGCGGAGCCCGCCCCGAGCCGGCCGGTTGGCGCACGGGTGACGCCGCCCTCGCCGGCCCCGTCCCCCGGTCACGACCAAGACGCCCGGCGCCCGGCCCTCACCGGGTACCAGGCCGCGGGTGCCCGCCCGGACGGACCGTTCGACCGCGCCGACGCGGTGGGCGGGCATGTGGGCGAGCCGTCCCACGGAGCCGCCCCGGAGAGCGGTCGGCGTCCGGACCTGCCGAGACGTGCCCCGCAGGCGAACCTGGCCCCCGAGCTCCGCGACGCTCCGGCGCCACCGGAGGCGGAGGCGGAGGTCGACCACAGGCACGACCTGATGGCGGTCTTCCAGCGGGGGATACGCAGCGGCGAGGAAGAGGACTGGACGGGCAAGGCCGACGGCCCGGGTCAGTAGCAGAACACTTCACGTGGAGGGTCCATTGACCAGCGTCTCTTCAAACCAGTCTCCTGACCTCGCGTGGCTGCTCGAAGGCCTCGCCCGAGAGGTTCCCGATATCCGCGGCAGCGTGCTGCTCTCCTCCGACGGGCTCACGAAGGCCTCCCACGGCCTCGACCGGGCGGGCTCGGAGTATCTCGCCGCGCTGGCGGCCGGGCTCTACTCCATGGCCCGCGGCGCGGCCGGCAAGTTCGACGGCAGCGGCGAAGTGCGTCAGATCGTGGCCGAACTCGGGTCCAGCCAGCTGTACATCGCGTGGGCCGGCTTCAACACGGTTCTCGCGGTGCTGGCGAAGGGGGAGGCCGATCCCGCCGTCGTCGGCCTTGAGATGGCCCGGCTGATCAAAGCCGTCCGGCCTTTCCTGGACACCGCGGCCCGGGAGCGGCCGGCCGCGCCCGCCGTGGGGAGCCCATGGGCATGACGACCGATGCCGACGAATGACGACGACGTATGGATGGACGGCGACGCCGGTCCGCTCATACGCCCGTACACGGTGAACGGAGGGCGTACGCACCCGGTCGTGGACCTGGATCTCCTCTCCCTGGTCCTCACCGTCGGCCAGGCCGACGCGAATACGGCGGATCGGGAGCATGTCCAGGTGCTCGAACTGTGCCGTCAACCGATCTCGGTCGCGGAGGTGGCGGCGCACATGCGCCTTCCCGTGACGGTCACCAAGGTTCTGCTCGCCGATCTCGTGGAATGCGGTGCCATGACCACGCGGGTCTCCTCGTCCCCTTCCAGCGCCACCAACATACTTCTCCTGGAGCAACTGCTTGACGGCCTACAGCGAATCTGAGGTGTTCCCCACCCAGGTCAAGATTCTGATCGCCGGCGGCTTCGGCGTCGGAAAGACGACCTTCGTCGGTGCGACGAGTGAGATCGAGCCGCTCAGCACCGAGGAACTCATCACCGCGGCCAGCGTGGGAGTCGACGATCTCGGTGGAAAAGACGGCAAGTCCACGACCACGGTGGCATTTGACTTCGGCCGCATCACCATCAAGCGGCACAATATCGTCCTCTACCTATTCGGGACGCCAGGTCAGGAGCGCTTCTGGTTCGTGTGGGACGAGTTGTCCGCCGGGGTACTCGGTGCCATTGTCCTGGCGGACACCAGACGCCTGCATGAATGCTTCGCCGCCGTCGACTTCTTCGAGAATCGGGGTATCAGGTTCCTCGTCGCGGTCAACGAGTTCGATGACGCCTTCCGTTACGACGCGGAGGAGGTGCGGGCCGCACTCGAACTCGACCCGAATGTTCCGGTCCTGTTGTGCGACGCGCGGGACGCGCGGTCCGCGACATCGGTACTTCGCACCTTGATCCAATATCTGCATTCCTTCGCGACCGCGTCGTCCACCTGATACAGAAGGAGATCTCGATGAATCGTCCCGCGTTTCGCCTCGTCACCCCCGTGGACACGGAGGCGCCGCGCCGTGCCGCACTGCTGAGGGAACTGGGGATCCGGGAGGAGCCCGATCCCGAGTTCGACCGGTTCGCCCGGGATCTGGCCCACGAACTGGAAGCGCCGTTCGCCATGGTCAATATCATCGGACCGGAGCGGCAGTACTTCGCCGGGTTGTACCCGTCCTCACTCGACCGGGGCGTCGACTCTGCCACGGATCCGCTTCGCACGATGGCCTGTGACCACGGGTACTGCATGTACGTGGTGACCAGGAAGAACGCGATGGCCCTGGACGAGGTGATGGACTACCACCTCTTCGCCGGGAATCCGGTCGTGGAGGAGATCGGGGTTCGCGCTTATCTGGGCGCCCCCTTGATCGACCGGACCGAGACCCTGGGCACCATCTGCGTTGTGGACACGAAGCCCCATGACTGGGGTCTGGAGGGGGTCGCGTTCATCAAGTCCCGGGCCGCCGATCTCGTAACGAGGATCCGGCAGCGGGCGGGCCGGCACGACGGGTTCGGTGGCCCGCAGGATCCCGCCTTCCCCTGAACGGTCACCCCGTTTCGCTGCTGATTCGCATGATGCGGTCGTCCAGGTCGAACAGGACGGTCAGCCGTATCGCCTGCTCCGCGTCGGGGCGGTGGCCTTGGATGCGGGCGGGGGAATGCTTCACGATCTGGGTGCCGTTCTGGTCGAGGAAGTAGCCGATCTCGGGGTGGGCCTTGGCGTTCCCCATCGGGCAGCGGATGGCGACCTGGTGGCCGCCGGCCTGTTCGACGACGATGTCCGCAGGGGTTTCCTCGGTTTCGAAACCGTGGTGCTCCATGAAGCCGCGGACGACACGGAGCTGCTCGTGCGGCCATACTTCGGCGGCCCGGCTGAGAAGGCGGGGAGCGGCGAAGCGGTCGAAATCCGCGGTGGGAATGCTCGGATCGTCGACGGCCAGGACGAGACGTCCCTTTCCGTCGTTGATGGAGACGAAGAACACGGCCTTGGCGCCGATCAGTGTGGCGGCGGCGATGGCCATGGTGAACGCGCCCTCGGCGGGATGGTTGAAGCGCGAGTAGTCGAACTCCCCCTTGACCAGTTCGGGGATCTGGTGGCGTTCGCCGAACTCCCGGATCCGGCGCAGCTCGGCCAGGGCGGGGACGTCCTGGTCATAGGTCTCGTTGGCCCACGTCCACAGCCAGGTCTGGGAGAGGTTGGAGAAGCTGCCCAGGACGGTGAGCCCTTGCAGCCTGCGGCCGTCCATGGACACGGTCGCTTCTTTCAGGTCCCATTCGACGTGGTTCATCGCCGCGTAGGTTTCGTTGAAGAGGTCCTGCTGTTGGATCGCGGCTGCGGAGCGTTCGCTCGCGAACGCCTGGAACTCCGGGCTGTAGAAGGTCGGCCCGGCCGGGAACCCGCTCCAGAAATCGGCCATGCGCTGCCGCCCCGCTCGCGCGTAGATGTCACCGAGTTTGCGTGCGGACTTCTCGTTGCCGACCTCCAGGACCGACCTCCGCAGCCAGGTGACGGCCTCCTCCACGTTCCGCTGTGACAGGTGGACGTCCGCGATCGCGTCGGCGGCCTTGGGATGCATGAGGTCCGCGGCGCGCCGCCAAGCCTCGAGGCGCTTGCCGGGTTCGCCCCGGTCCTGCCACACGAACCCGAGGTTGAACGCCGCGCCGGCGTTCCCGCGGTCGGCCGCCTTTCCGTACCATTCGGCGGCGGCGACCAGGTCACCCTTGCCGTCGTCGTCGTAGATCGCGGCGAGGTTGAAGGCGGCCTTGTCCTCGCGGTCCAGTTCCCATGCGCGCAGATAGCACTGTTTAGCCTCGTCCTGGGCTCCCCGGCGGCCCAGGAGCACTCCGAGGTTGAGGCAGCCGCCTGCGTCGCCCGCGTCGGCGGCCTGCCGGTGCCAGCGCTCGGCCTCCTCCAGGTCGCCGCGTCTTTCGGCCGCGTAGCCGACCTCGAAGGCGCTCTTGGCGATGCCCTGCCCGGCCGCGCGGCGAAACCACTCCTCGGCTTCCGCGTCCTCGCCTCGTCCGGCCAGCAGCACGCCCAACTCGTGCGCGGCGAGCGCGTGGCCCTTCTCGAACGCCTCGCGGAAGTGCCTTGCCGCCTCCGCCCGATCGCCTTCGCGGCGGGCCTGGAGTCCCTGCTCGTAGAGGTCGGTCGCCTCGGACGGATATCCGGCATCGCTCAAGGAAATGCACTCCCCGCGTTATCTGATCGTTGATCGTTGCCTACAACGACGCCGACCGGCGGGTGCGGGTTCCGGCCACGGGCCCGCTGTCGGTGGGGTCGGCCGGGAAGGTCACTCCTGCTGCCAGTCGAGGGTGCTCTTCCAGTGGTCGTGGCCCTCGGCGTAGCCCTGGAAGGCGTGCGCCACCTCTTCGGGGTCGGAGAGGAGAACGCGGAAGTGCCGGTCTTCGTCGCCTTCGCGGTACTCCAGGCCGAAGACGCCGTCAGGAAGTCCGCCGGCCCGCTCGCCGATGCCGACCTGCATGAACCAGCCGGGGCGGCGCTCCAGGACGGCGAACCAGTTCCGGTCGGTGATCTGGCCCAGCAGGTCGGGAAGGTCCCGAGGGCGGGGGTCGTTGACGATGCCGCCGTCGCAGAACTCAAGGCGCGGGCCGTCGGTGTCGACGATCTCCCCCGGGTTGTGGACGCGCATCGCCTGCGGGTCATAGCAGACCAGGTCGTACCGCCCGGCCAGGTCGATGACCGCCGGGGCGATCTCCGGGGCGTCGGAGAAGCCCATCATCATGATCACGTAGGAGCCGGGCATGTGGTCGGGGGTCATGCTCCACGGAGAGTCCTCCGCTTCGGCCGTGTCCAGCCCCTCCAGAGGGGGGTGCGCATCCAGGAGTTCGGTGTGGAAGGCGTCCACCCGCTCGTCGTGGGCGAGGGTGAACTCCGACTCGTCGGCGGCTCCCAATCTCTCGCTGCCGCACAGCCACCAGTAGGTCCGGAGGGCCTGCGCGCCCGTGATCGGGTGGTTCTCGCGCCACACGCAAAGGTCGAAGCTCATCGTCCGCGCTTCCGTTCGGTGATCGGGCACGCGTCAGACGTGCGCCGGGCCGGGCCCGTTCCCGGTTCGGTCAACACCCGCTTGGGTGGACGCGGGCTTACTCCCGGCGGGCCGGCCCGCCGGGAGTGGACGCTCGTCTACTTTGCGCGGCGGTGTTCGAGGGATTCGAGGCCGGCGATGAGCAGGTCGAGGCCGAACTCGTATTCGGCGTCCACGCCCTCCGCCTCGGGTGCCTGCTCGTCGCTGACGACGTAGCCGCCCGCCGCCATGATGGGGGCGAGGTGGGGGAAGCGGTCGGGGGTGATGGCCTCGCGCAGGGCCTCGGCGCCTCGCGGGGTGATGGCGGGCGTGCCCTCGGCGGCGAGGGACCGCTCCAGATCCACCATGGAGATGACGTGCTGGGAGATGAGCAGGATGGCGGCGATCTTCTCGTCGTCGGCGAGGTCGAGGTCCGACAGCGCCGCGAGCCCCAGGTCGGCGGCGCGGACCGAGGCGGGCATCAGGACGGACAGCTGCCCGCGCGGGATCTCCAGCACCCAGGGGTGGGCGCGGTAGACGTCCCGGATCAGTCCCGCCCACGCGCGCAGCGCCGCGCGCCAGTCGCCCGGCAGCTCGATCGGCTCCGTTGAGGTCAGCGCGGCGTTCTGCATGAGGCGGACGAGGTCGTCCTTGCTCGAGACGTACCGGTAGAGCGACATGGTGGTGAAGTCCAGCGACTTCGCCACGGCCTGCATGGTCACGGCGCCGAGGCCCTCGGCGTCGGCGATCTCGATGGCGGCGGCGACGATCCGGTCGTGGGTCAGCCCGCGTGCCGGCCCGCGCTGCGGTGCTTCCTGGACGCCCCAGGCGATCGCCAGGTACTGCGGTAGGTCGGTCCCGGTCGTGTCTGCCATGGCCTCGATGTTCTCACCCGTGGTGGAGTCGATTGCTGTGTACGAGACACACTGTTTATGTCATACTCAGTATATGCGATACACAGATGCGCCCCTGATCGAGGTCGAAGGGCTCACCAAGGGGTTCGGGAGGAACGAGGTCCTGAAGGGGCTCGACCTGACGCTTCCGCCGGGCATCCATGCGCTCCTCGGGCCCAACGGCGCCGGGAAGACCACGCTGGTCAACATCCTGTCCACGCTGACGCCGCACGACTCCGGCGCCGCCCGCGTCCTCGGCCTGGACGTCCGCGGGGACAAGAAGAAGATCCAGGGCCTGATCTCCCTGACCGGGCAGTACGCCGCCGTCGACGAACGGCTCAGCGGGGCCGAGAACCTGCACATGATGGGGCGGCTCTTCGGCCTGTCCCGCCGCGACACCGCCGCCCGCGCCGCCGACCTGCTCGACCGCTTCGACCTGACCCGGGCGGCGGGCAAGCGCGTGAGCACCTACTCCGGCGGCATGCGCCGCAAGCTCGACATCGCGGTCAGCCTCATCGCGCGGCCGCGGCTGATCTTCCTCGACGAGCCCACCACCGGTCTGGACACCCGCAGCCGCCAGACGCTGTGGGACGAGATCACCGCCCTGGCCGGGGGTGGCACCTCGATCTTCCTCACCACGCAGTACCTGGAGGAGGCCGACGTGCTCGCCGACCGGATCATGGTCCTGCACGGCGGGCGCATCGTCGCCGACGGCACCGCGTCCCAGCTCAAGGAGCGTGTGGGCGGCTCGACGATCCAGGTGCACGACGGCCACGGCAACGTCACCGGGGAGATCGCCACCCGGGGCTCGGCCCTGGAGGTCTCCCGGCACCTCGCCGCCCTGGCCGCCGAACGACCCGACGTCCAGGTCACGGTTCGCCGGCCCACCCTGGACGAGGTATTCCTCCAGCTCACCGGAAAGAAGGCGGCATGACCACCACCTCCACGGCCGTGACCTCCGCGCCGCCGGCCGTCCCGGCCCGCGGCGCCGGGTTCCTCGTCGGCCTGCGCGTGTTCACCGGCCGCAGCCTCAAGCACTCCTTCCGGGACGGCGAGTCGCTGCTGATGGCGGTCCTCCTGCCCGTCATGCTCATGCTGATCTTCACCTACGTCCTCGGCGGCGCCATGAACGTCGGGCAGGGCGGGGACGCGGCCGGGGCGCGCGAGGCGTACCTGGCGTTCGTCATGCCGGCCATCGCCCTGATCGCGGCGGGGTTCGGGGCCTCCTACACCTCCGTCGTGGTCAGCAACGACATGACGACCGGGTTCATGAACCGGCTGCGGACCATGCCGTTCCCGTCCGTGACCGTGCTGCTGGGGCACACCGCGTCGTCGATGGTGCGCAACCTGCTGGCGACCGCCGTGGTCCTCCTCGTGGGCTTCGCCGTCGGCTTCCGCACCGACGCGAACGTCCTGCAGTTCCTCGGCGCCGTCGGCGTCATCGCGCTGTGGATCCTGGTGATCACCTGCGTGTTCGCCATGCTCGGGATGGTGGCGGGCTCGGCCGAGGCCGCCAACGGCTACGGCTTCATCCTGCTCTTCCTGCCCTACGTCTCGAGCGGCTTCGCGCGGGTGGAGACGATGCCCGGCTGGCTGCGGCCGATCGCCGAGCACCAGCCGATGACGCCGATCATCGACACCTCGCGCGCACTGCTGAACGGTCGGTCACCGGGCCCCGAGCTGTGGACCGGCCTGCTCTGGTGCGCCGTCCTCCTCACCGTGGCCGTCTGGCTCACCGCCGTGATCTTCCCCCGCAAGGTCGCCCGCGCCTGACCCCGCGGTCGCGCTATCCGGCCGCGGGCGCCGGATGATCCAGGACGGCTTCGGCGATCCGGTCCGGTCGTTCGGCGACCATGTTGTGGCTCGCGGGTAGTTCGAGGACGCGCAGGTGCGGGCGGTCGGCGGTGAGCGGCAGCAGGTCGCGGCGGATTCCCGCGCGCAGGGCGGGCATGAGGTCGCCGACCCTGCCCGGCAGGCCGGGCATGTTCTCGGTGGCCAGGACGAACAGGGCGGGGCACTGGATGCCGGCCACGCCGGGGACGCTGTCCTGGAAATACGGGTCGTACCTGATCTGGGCGGCCAGTTCGGCGTCCGGGCGCAGGTAGACGCCTGCGTCGGTGGTTCGCAGCGCACGCTGGGGGAGCATCGCGGTGTGGGCCTCGGGTAGTGGCTGCGACATCGCTTCGGCCTGGGTGTCGAAGACGGCCTTCAGTTCCGCCAGCAGGGCGGTCAGTTCCGCTTGCTCGATGTCGGCGTAGTGCTGGGGCGCGGTCTCGGACGAACGGAGACCGTCGAGGTTGACGATTCCGGGGCCGTCAGGGTGGCGCAGGGCCCAGCGGATCGCGACCATGCCGCCGATGGAATGGCCCACCAGCAGGGGCGCGTCCAGGCCGAGATGGTCGATGACCGCCTGCACGTCGTCCAGGACCGCGTTCCACTCCCACGGGCCGTCGCCGGACAGCCCGTGGCCGCGCAGATCCATGGCGAGGACCCGGTGCGCGCCGGTCAGCAGCGGCGCCACCTCGTCCCAGTGCAGGAGGGTGCCGCCCAGGCCGTGGAGGAGCACGACGGGGGAGCCGTCGCCGCCGTGGTCGCGGACGGCCACCGGTACCGGGCGGTCAATGATCATGTCGTGTGGCACGGGTGTTCTCCTGGGGTCGGTTGAGCCGGTCGCGGATGGAGGAGGTCGTGACGCCGCCGCCGGGATGCCTGCCGAGCTTGCCGCGCTTGACCAGGTCGTGGACGCCCTGCCGGGTGATGCCGAGCATCGCGCCGGCCGTGGAGTACGGCACGGCCGGCGCCGTGGGGTGGCCGGCCGTGCGGGCGACCGCCCGTCCCAGCGCGGTGCTCCACCAGGCGGCGGTTGGGTCGAAGGGCGCGTCGCCGGGGAACAGCGCCGCGATGAGCCGGGCCGCGGCCCGGGTGGCCCGGTCGCGGTCGGTTCCGAGCAGCTGCGCGGCCCAGACCTCGGCCTCCACGCGCAGCCGCGCCCTGATCGGGTCGAGGAGCTCGCCCGAGGCCAGCAGGATCTCCAGGGGGTCGAGAATCCGCGTCTCCAGCACGCGGACCAGCTCGGTCACCAGCTCGACGTGGTCGTCCGTGGTAGGCACTTGACGGACAATAGCAAGTACTTGCTCCCAAGCGTCAAGTAGGAGGCGGAGGTCGTCCGGCGGGGCGGCAAATGATCTGAAGCGGTCGGTATCGGTCGCTAGGGTGTGTGATCGCTCGGACGCGTGATCGGGAGGCTTGGCCAGTGGCGGAACAGGCGTTTCAAGTGGATCTGCGTGGGGTGGTGGATCTGCTGAGCCGCCACCTGTACGCGAGCCCGCGGGTCTATCTGCGGGAGCTGCTGCAGAACGCGGTGGACGCGATCACCGCGCGGGGCGAGGGCGGCGGCCGGGTCGAGATCGAGACCGGCTCCGGGACGCTCCGGGTCCACGACGACGGCGTCGGCCTCACCGAGGACGAGGTCCACACGCTGCTGGCGACGATCGGGCGGTCGTCCAAGCGGGACGAACTCGGGTTCGCCCGGCACGACTTCCTCGGCCAGTTCGGGATCGGGCTGCTGTCGGCGTTCCTGGTGGCGGACGAGATCGAGGTCGTGACGCGGTCCGCGCGGGGCGGCGGCGCCGTCCGGTGGACGGGACGTTCCGAAGGCAGCTACCAGGTCGAGCCCGGCGAGCGGGCCGAGCCGGGCACGACGGTCGCGCTGCGGGCGCGGCCGGGTGCGGGCGAGCTGCTGAGCCCGCCGGTCGTGGCGGAGCTGGCCCGTACCTACGGCTCGCTCCTGCCCGTCGACCTCGTCGTCGACGGTGTCCCCGTCACGGGGGACGGGCCGCCGTGGCGGGCGCCGCACCGGGATCCGGCGGCGCGGCGGCGGGCGCTGGAGAGGTACTGCGAGGAGCTGTACGGGTTCACGCCGTTCGACGTGGTCGATCTGGACGTCCCCGAGGCGGGCCTCACGGGCGTGGCGTTCGTCCTGCCGCAGGCCGTGTCGCCGACCGCGCGGGCCTCCCACCGCGTCTACCTGAAGCGGATGCTGCTGGCCGAGAACGTCGAGGGCCTGCTGCCCGAGTGGGCCTTCTTCGTGCGGTGCGTCGTGGACGCGGGGGAGCTGCGCCCGACCGCGAGCCGCGAGGCGCTCTACGAGGACGAGCTGCTCGACGCCACGCGGGAGGGCCTGGGCGGCGTCCTGCGGCAGTGGCTGGTGACGCTGGCCGAGACCGACCCCGCGCGGCTGCGCGGGTTCCTGCGGCTGCATCAGCTCGGTGTGAAGGCGATGGCCCTGCACGACGACGCCATGCTGCGGATCGTCGACCGCTGGCTGGAGTACGAGACGTCCGCCGGGCCGATGACGCTGCACGAGTTCCGGCGGCGGCACCCGGACGGCCGGTTCACCGCGAGCGTCGACGAGTTCCGGCGGCTGTCGGCGGTCGCCGGGGCGCAGGGCGTCGGGCTCGTCAACGGCGGCTACGTGCACGACACCGAGATCATCGGGCGGCTGCCCGACCTCGACCCCGACATCCGCCTCGCGCGGCTGGACGCGGCCGAGCTGACCACGACGTTCGGCGTCCTCGACCCGGCGGCCGAGCTGTCCCTGCGGCCGTTCCTGGCGGCGGCGCAGCGGGCGGTGGAGCGGCTCGGGTGCGAGGTGGTGGTCCGTGACTTCGACCCGGCGTCGCTGCCGGCGCTCTACCTGACCAGCCGCGACGCCCAGTTCCGCGAGGAACTCGAGCGGGCTCGGGACGAGGCCGACGAGCTGTGGGCGGACGTCCTCGGCGCCGTCAACGCCACGGCGAGCGTCGAGCGCCCGCAGCTGGTGCTGAACCACCGCAACCCGCTCGCCCGGCGGATCACCTCCCTGGGCGAGGACGGGCCGGTCGACCTGGCCGTCCAGGCGCTGTACGGGCAGGCGCTGCTGCTCGGCCACCATCCGCTGCGGCCCGCCGACACCGCCGTTCTGAACCGTTCCTTCATCGGCCTGCTGGAGTGGGCCGTCCACGCCCCGGAGGCTCCCCAGTGACCGACCCCTCAGGAACAGACGACGTATTCGCGCTGATGACCCAGGCGCAGGAGCTGCCCTACGGGGAGCCCCGCACCATCCTGGTGGAGGACGCGCTACGCCGCGCGGAGGCCGCCGGGGACGACGTGCTCGCGTTCCGGGTCCGGACCAGGCTGACCGACGCCTACCTCTACGGGGGCGAGCCCGCCAAGGCCCTCGCGACGTTCGGCCGGACGCTCGCCGAGCATGACCGCGACCCCGCCCGCTTCGACGAGGACCATCTGCTGCTGTGGCAGATGAAGGCCGGGGTGTCGTCCCTGACGCTGTTCCCCGAGATCCCCCTCGACCGCACGTATGCCCTGCTGGACGACATGGAGCGCCGCTACCAGGCGGGCGGGCACAGCCTCCAGGCCGTCTACCGGCGGCGCCACAAGGTGGCGCAGCACGTCGGTGACGCCGCGGCCGACGACTGGTACCTCAAGTGGCGGGCCGCCCGGCGGGACGAGCTGTCCGACTGCGAGGGCTGCGACCCCACCGGCATGGTCCGCCACCTCACGCAGGTCGGGCGGCACGAGGAGGCGTTCGAGATCGCCGCGCCCGTGCTCAGCTCGGAGCTGTCGTGCAACGAGCAGCCGCAGGCCGTCCTGACCGCGATGCTGCCGGTGTACCTGCACACGGGCCGCGCCGAGCAGGCCGCCGACGCGCACCGCCGCGCCTACCGGGTGCACCGGGCACGGCTCGCCGACCTCGGCGAGATCGCCGAGCACCTGGAGTTCTGCGCGGTCACCGGCAACGAGGCGCGGGGGCTGGAGATCGTCCAGCGGCACCTCGGGTGGCTCGACCGGGCGCCGAGCCCGCACGCGGAGATGCGGTTCGCCGCGGCGGCGGCCCTGGTCATGGACCGGGTCGCGGCGGCCGGGCACGGCGGCGCGACGGTCCGGCGCCCGGCGGCGAACGACCGGGCGGCGGCGGACGTCCCGCTCCCCGAGCTGCGCGAGGAGCTGGCCGGGCGCGCCACGGAGCTGGCGAAGCGGTTCGACGGCCGCAACGGCACGTCCCGCCAGGGCGACCAGGTGCGCGCCACGCTGGCGGCCGAGACCGTCGTCGACTTCGTGCCGCTGGCCGCCCACCACCGCCGCCCCGCCCCGGCACCGGCACCGGAGGACGCCCCGCAGGAGGACGTCGCGTCCGTCGACGACCTCGACGAGCTTCTGGAGATCGCCGACAGGCGCCGCACCAACCGGGACGTCGACGACACGCTGGCCGCGTGGCGGCGCTTCGACGCCGTCGCCGAGAAGACCGAGCCGACGCCGCTGCAGAAGGCCCGCCGCCTGGACGGCCGGGGCGTCGAGCGCGCCCTCGACGGCGACGAGGAAGGCGCGATCGCGACCTGGGAGGAGGCGTCCCGGCTCTTCGGCGAGCTGGGCGACGAGACGCGCCGGCACCGCGTGCTCGGCCGCACCGGCGCGCTGCGCGCGAAGCTGGGCGACCCGCGCGGGCTGGCGGAGATGACCGCCGCCGTCGACCACTTCGCGGACCACCCGACCGCGGACGGCGACGCCGCCGGCTCGCTGCTGCGCCTCGCCACCGCCCACGTCGACCAGGACCGTCCCGCCGACGCCCTCGCCGCCCTCGACCGCGTCGACCCGGAGGACGCGCCCGACCGGGCGGGCGAGCTGTGGTTCCTGCGGGGGCAGGCGCACCTGCTGAGCGGCATGACCGACGACGGCGTCGCGGCGCTGCGCCGGTCGGTCGAGGCCGCCCGCGCGTCCGGCGGCACGGAGGAGGCCGCCACGCCGATGCTGCTGCTCGCCCGCGTCCTGGCCCGGCAGGAGGACGGCCCGCACGAGGACACGGTCGGCCTGCTCGACGAGGTGATCGCCGCGCAGCCCGCCGGGTCGCCGCTGCGGGTCGCGGCCCACTCCGAGCGGGGGCTCGCCCTCCTGGCCGCCGACCGCCCGGCCGACGCCGTCGCCGACCTCGCCGAGGCCGTCGCGGGCTGGACGGCCGAGGGGATGCACGAGCAGGCCGTCCATCTGCGGGTGGACCTCGCCGCCGGATACCTGTCCACGGGCCGTTTTCTGGAGGCCGCCGAGGTCGCCGAGGAGGCCCTGCCCTCCCTCGAAGGCCAGGACGGCGGGCAGAGGCGCTGCCGCCTGATCCTCGCGCACGCGCAGAGGGAACTGGGCGAGGAGGGCGCCGTGGAGATGTTCACGGCCCTCGCCCAGGACGCCGCGGACCACGGAGACCCGGCCGGCGCCGCGCACTTCCTCGAAGAGACCGGCGAGATCCTGACCGGCCTCGACAAGGACGTGCAGGCCGCCGAGCGGTTCGCGGCGGCGGCGGAGGCGCACGAGAAGGCCGGCGACCCCTACGGCGTGGTCCGCACCCGCCGCCGCGCCGCGATGTGCCTGATGTGGTGCGGCGAGACCGAGGAGGCCGTCCCCGCCATGGAGTCGGCCCGCGCCGCGCTGGGGAGCCTGCCGCCGGAAAACGAGCCCGCCCGCGTCTGGGAGACCGCCCTGGTCTCCTACGACCAGGCTCGCCTGCTCGCCCGAGCCGGGAACCTGCCCGAGGCCGCGTCCCACGCGTCCGCAGCCGTGGACGGTTTCACCGCCCTGGAGGAGACGGGCCCCGCCGAGGAGGCCGCCCGCCTCCGCGACGACATCAAGGCCGCGATGGAGGACTGACGCGCCGGCCGCCCCCGGAGGGAACGGCGTCGAGGAACTCCGGGGGCGTCCAGCCGCGCTCGGCGTAGGCGGCGGCGACGGCGTCCCGGACCCGTTCCGCGCCGTCGGCCGCGGTCAGCACGATCACGGAACCGCCGAAGCCGCCGCCGATCATGCGGCCGCCGCGGGCGCCCGCCCGCAGGGCCGCATCGACCGTGGTGTCCGCCTCGGGCCAGGAGACCTCGAACTGGTCGCGCAGCGACAGGTGCGACGCGTTCAGCATCGCGCCCAGTTCCGCGACGGCTCCGGCGCGCAGGAGCCCGACGGTCGCCTCCACACGGTGGTTCTCGGTGACGACGTGCTGGACGCGGCGGCGCAGCACGGGGTCGCGCAACGTCCCGAGGGCACCGGCGAGATCCCTGACGTCGCGCAGCGCGTCGACCCCGAGCAGCGACGCGGCCTCCTCGCATTCGGCGCGCCGCCTCCCGTACTCGCCGCCGGCCAGGGCATGCGCCGCCCGGGTGTCGACCACCAGCAGGCTCATCCCGGCGGCGGCCGGGTCGAACGGGGCCCGCGACGACAGGCCGCTGCGGCAGTCCAGCATCAGCGCGTGCCCCGCCGCGCACAGCAGCGAGGCCGACTGGTCCATCAGCCCGCACGGCACGCCGACCTGCTCGTTCTCGGCGCGCTGCGCCAGCCGCGCCAGCGCCGGGCGGTCGATCTCGATCCCGTGCAGGTCGCAGAGCGCGAGGGCGGTGGCGCACTCCAGGGCGGCCGACGACGACAGCCCCGCGCCCTGCGGCAGATCCGCGTCGATCAGCAGGGACGCGCCGCCCGCGCCGTGCTCGCGCAGCACCCGCGCCACGCCGACCGGGTACGCCGCCCACGCCCGGTCGGAGGGCCACCCCTCGGACACGACCGGCCCGCCGTCCACGGGCGCGGTGACATCCGCCGCGGCCTGCCGCGACCGCACCTCGACCACGCCGTCGTCCCGGCGGGCCGCCGCGACCGACACGCCGAGCGGCAGCGCGAACGGCAGCGCGAAACCGTCGTTGTAGTCGGTGTGCTCGCCGATCAGGTTGACGCGGCCGGGCGCGTGCCACACGCCCTCCGGCTCCCGGCCGAACGCGTCCGCGAACGCCGCGGCGAGCGCCTGCGGGCCGCTCACCGGGAGCGCAGGAACGCCCACGCGTCGCCGATCATGGTGCGCAGGTCCCGCTCGGGCTTCCAGCCCAGCTCCGCCTGGATCTTCTCCGACGAGGCGACCAGCACGGCCGGGTCGCCGGGACGGCGCGGCGCGACCTCCACCGGGATGTCCCGCCCGGTGACCTCGCGGCAGGCCTCGACGACCTCGCGGACGGAGCTGCCGGTCCCGCTGCCCAGGTTGAAGATCTGGTGGGCTCCGGGCGTGCAGGCGTCCAGGGCCAGCAGGTGGGCGCGGCCGAGGTCGAGCACGTGGATGTAGTCGCGGACGCAGGTGCCGTCCGGCGTCGGGTAGTCGTCGCCGAACATCCGCACCGAATCGCCCTCCCCCTGGGCGATCTTCAGCACGTTCGGGATCAGGTGCGTCTCCACGGTGTGCCGCTCGCCGAGTCGGCCGTAGGCGCCGGCGACGTTGAAGTACCGCAGCGACACCCCGCCGAAGCCGTGCAGCCGCGCGTGCTCGGCCAGCGCCGTGTCGATCGCCAGCTTGGACGCGCCGTAGGGGTTGGTCGGGCGGGTCGGGTCGGTCTCCAGGATCTGCGGCGACTCCGGCTCCCCGTAGGTCGCGGCCGTCGAGGAGAACACGATCCGCCGGACGTCCGCGACCCGCATCGCCTCCAGCAGCGCGAGCGACTCGCCGAGGTTCTTGTCCCAGTACAGGGCGGGCTTCTCCACCGACTCGCCGACGAGGGACTTGGCGGCGAAGTGCAGGACGGCGTCGAACCCGGCGCCGCCGAGGACGTCCGCGGCCGTCTCGCGCATGGTCCCGCGCACCAGCCGGGCGCCCTGCGGCACCGCGTCCTCATGCCCGGTGGACAGGTCGTCCAGCACGACGACCTCGTGCCCCGCCTCCAGGAGCAGAGCGGAGACCACGCTGCCGACATAGCCGGCACCTCCGGTGACGAGCAGCTTCACAGGAACGACCTCCATGAAAGACACTGTGATGGCGGGGTGAGTCAAGGCTAGCCGGAACGCCAAACGGGGTTGGGGGAACTGCTGTGGCTCGTCTCATCAAGTAGCAACATCCGTAGGTGCCTGTCAGCTGATGCTGCCGGAGCGGGTCGCGCAGCAGCGGCGGGCTCCGCGACGCCGCCGGTCCGGCGACCCGGTAGGCAGAACCGGCGATCATCCCGGGGCCCACATTACGGACGCGCCCTCTTCGGTCGATTGCATGTTCGACATAACTCACTTAAAGTGTTCGCCATGCTGCACTGGGTTGCCAATGGTGCGGCCGGATTTGCCCCCGGGCCGGACGGTGCCGCATGAGCGACCATGCCGCCGATGAGAAGAAGAAGCGCAAGGGCTTCCAGGTCCGGCCTGGATACGTGGTGCAGGCGTACATGTTCGCCCTGGACCCGGGTGTCGAGGTCGAGGACCGGTTGCGGTCGCATTGTGGTGCGGCCCGCGCCGCCTACAACTGGGCGGTGGGGCACGTGCTCGCCGCCTGGGCCCAGCGCAGCGCCGAGGCCTCCTACGGAATCTCCGAGGACGAGCGAACGCCGTGGCGGTCGTGGTCGCTGCCGCCGCTGCGCAAGACCTTCAACGCGGTCAAGCGCACCGATCCCCGGTTCGCCGGCTGGTGGGCCGGCAACTCCAAGGAGGCCTACACCACCGGCCTCGCGCACGCCGCGGCCGCGTTCGACAGCTATGCGGCCTCCCGCAGGGGCGAGCGGGCCGGCCCGAAAGTGGGGGTGCCCCGGTTCAAGGCCAAGCGCCGGGCGCGGCTCTCGTGTCGCTTCACCACCGGCACCATCCGGGTCGAGTCCGACCGCCGTCATGTGACCCTGCCGCGGCTGGGCACCATCCGCACCCATGAGAACACCCGCAGACTCCAGCGCCGTCTGGCGAACGGCACCGCACGGATCATGTCGGCGACGGTGTCGTACCGGCGGGGCCGGTGGCAGGTCGCCTTCCAAGTCGAAGTGCAGCACCGTACCTCCACCCCGCACCGTCCCGAAGCGACGGCCGGGGTCGACCTGGGCGTGGCCACCCTGGCGGTGGTCGCCGACACCGACGGCAACGTCCACCACATTCCCCACCCCCGCCACCTGAACAGCGAACTGACCAGGCTGCGGCGCGCATCTCGGACGGCGTCCCGCCGCCAGGGCCCCGACCGGCGCACTGGCCGGCAGCCTTCCCGCCGATGGCGCAAGGCCGACGCCGAACGCACCCGAATCCACCACCGGGTCGCGAACCTGCGCACCGACGCGATCCACAAGCTCACCACCAGCCTGGCGGCCGAGTACGGCACCGTGGTGGTCGAGGACCTGAACGTGGCCGGGATGCTGAAGAACCGGCGGCTGGCCCGGTCGGTCGCCGACGCCGGGTTCGGCCGGATCCGGCGGCAGTTGGCCTACAAGACCGCGTGGTGTGGAGGTCGGCTGGTGGTGGCCGATCGGTGGTTCCCCTCTTCCAAGACCTGCAGCCGATGCGGGGTGGCGAAAGCCAAGCTGCCCCTGTCGGCGCGCACCTTCACCTGCGAGACGTGTGGCCTGTCCCTGGATCGGGACCACAACGCCGCAGTGAATTTGGCCGCGCTGGCGGTCTGTTCGACCGGTACCGGAGTGGCCGGAGACCGGGACGCGGCAGCGTCGAAGCCTCGCCGAGCCGACCGTAAGACCCGCACCACCGCCGGAACCACCCGGGACCGGCGGGGCGGGCCGGTGGCGCAAAACCCGCACCAGGCGGGAAGGAAACGAGAGACCGTCGCCAAGACACCCAGCCCCGGTTGTGGTGACACCGGCACGGACCTCCCGCGCGGAAACGCACGGGATGCCGAACCCTGACCACAGAATCGGCAACGGAAGGCTGAACCAATGGACCGTACGCCGTCCCGGACGCCCGGGGGCCTCGTACGGCCCCTCCTCTGGCTGCTGTCGAGCGTCGCCGACCTCGTCGTGCGGTTGTCGGGCGGCGACCCCCGCGCGCTCCGGGAGGAGATCACCGCGGAGCGGATGCGGGCGCTGGTGGCCGAGAACACCCAGCTCACCGCGGACGAGCGGGCGCTCATCGGGGAGGTGTTCGCGGCGGGCGAGCGGCCGCTGCGCGAGGTCCTGGTGCCCCGGACCGAGGTGGAGTTCCTGGACGCCGCGCTGCCGCTGCCCGCCGCCGCCCGGATCGCCGCCGGCAGCCCGCACTCGCGGTTCCCCGTCTGCCGCGACTCCCACGACGAGGTGATCGGCTTCGTGCACATCCGCGACCTGCTCGTCCCCGACCTGCCCTCCGACGGACCGGACGGGCCGCCGGGGGACGTGCCCGTGGCGGACCTGGTGCGGCCGGTGAAGCTCCTGCCGTCCACGAAACGCGTGCTGCCCGTCCTGTCGGAGATGCGCCGCGAGGGCTGCCACCTGGCGATCGTCATGGACGAGTACGGCGGCGTCGCGGGGATCGTCACGCTGGAGGACCTCGTGGAGGAACTCATCGGTGACATCCGCGACGAATATGATGTGCAGGACGCGCAGGCACGGCGCCTGCACGGCGGGGTGGTCGAGGTCGACGGCCTGCTCAACCTGGACGACTTCGCCGGCGAGACCGGTATCCGGCTGCCCGCGGGGCCCTACGAGACCGTCGCCGGGCACATCATGGCGGTGCTGCGCCGCGTGCCCGCCGAGGGCGACTCGGTGGAGGCCGGAGGCCGGCGCCTCGCGGTGGCCCGGATGGACGGCCGGCGGGTGGCGCGCGTGCGCGTCATGCCGCGCGCGACGCCGCAGGCCGTCACGGCGCCGTCCGGCACCCCGCCCGCGGCCCCGCGGGCGGCCATCGGCGACGCCGCCACCGGCAGGCCCGGCGACCGGGCGCCCGGCCCCGCCACGGGCCTGGCCACCGGCGGCGGAGTCCCCGGCGACACCTGAGAGAATCGGTCCGTGCACATGCCCGAAGCGTCCAGTCCAGCAGCGTCCACCGGTGCCACCGGCACGGTCACCCCACGCGTGCTGTCCGGCATCCAGCCCACCGCCGACTCGTTCCACCTCGGCAACTATCTGGGCGCGCTCCGTCAATGGGTCTCGATGCAGGACACGCACGACGCGTTCTACTGCGTGGTCGACCTGCACGCCATCACCGTCGAACACGACCCGGCGCTCCTGCGGCGCCGCACCAAGGTCGCCGTGGCGCAGCTCCTCGCGATGGGCCTCGACCCCGACCGCGCCACCGTGTTCGTGCAGAGCCACGTCCCCGAGCACGCTGAGCTGGCGTGGGTCTTGAGCTGCATCACCGGGTTCGGCGAGGCCGGGCGGATGACCCAGTTCAAGGACAAGTCGTCCAAGCAGGGGACGAGCGGGACGACCGTCGGGCTGTTCACCTACCCGATCCTCCAGGCCGCCGACATCCTGCTGTACACGCCCGATCCGGGCGAGGGGGCACACGC
>NZ_SMKH01000106.1 GCF_004348515.1 Actinomadura sp. KC345
GTCATGCCGGGACCCTCGTCGTGGACTTCCAGGACGGCGACCCCGTCCTCGGTGCCGACGCCGATACGGACGCGCGTACCCGGCGGGGTGTGGGCGACGGTGTTCCCGACGAGGTTGGAGGTCACCTGGCGGAGCCTGGCCTCGTCCCCGAGGACCGGGGCTCCGCCCGGTGGTCCGCCGCCGGGGCCGGTGAGGGTGACGGGGCGCTGCGGGTCGAGGGCGCGGAGGTCGTGCAGCGCGTCGGCGGCGAGTGTGCGCAGGTCCATCGGGGTGAGGTGCAGCGGCACGGCGGTGCCCTCCTCGTCGAGGCGGGCGAGGAGCAGCAGTTCCTCCACCAGCTCGACGAGCCGGGCGGCCTCGCGCTCGATCCGGCTCATCGACGCGTCCACGTCGGCGCGCTCCGGCATGCCGCCCATCCGGTAGAGCTCGGTGAAACCCTTGATGCCGAACAGCGGCGTGCGCAGCTCGTGGCTCGCGTCGGCGATGAAGCGGCGCATGCGCTCCTCGGACGCGGCGCGGGCGGCGTCGCCCGCCTCGATCCGGTCGAGCATGCCGTTCAGCGCCGCCGACAGCCGGCCGAGCTCCGTCCGGGGCGCGGCGAGTTCCGGGACCCGGCTGGACAGCTCCCCGGCCGCGATGGCGGCCGCGGTCGCCTCGATCCGGCGCAGCGGCCGGAGCCCGCCCCTGACCGCGAACCACCCGGCGATGCCGAGCAGCGCCAGGACCGCGGAGTCGATCAGCAGGACCCGGCCGGTCAGCTGCCTGACCGTGCGGTTCACGACGCCGAGCGAGCCGGCCACCACCAGGCTGCCGTCCCCGCCGGCGCGCGGCACGGCGACCACCCGCCAGCCGTCGCCGCCGCCCGTCGCCGGCACGCGGAAGGGCCTGCCGCCGCGGCCGGCGACCGCCGCGGCGTCCAGCCGGGGCAGCTCGGGCGGGCGTCCCGCGGCGGCCCGGACGACGCGGTCGACGCCGCCGTCCGGGCCGAGGTAGGCGAGGTGGACGTCCCGGATCAGCTGCTGCTCCACGGTCGCGCGCACCTGCGGGACGTCCTCGACGGCCACCTCCGGCAGGGACGGCAGGCGCGCGGCCACGGTCGCGAGACCGCGGATCCGCTCGTCCACCTGGCCGACGAGATCGTGCCGGAGCTGGCCGATGACCAGGCCGTTGCTGCTCAGCAGCGCGGCGACCAGCAGGAGCAGGGTGATGCCCAGCACCCGGCCGCGCAGCGAGATCCCCCGGCTGCGGAGGGCGCCCGCGCGGTTCGCCGCGCCCCTCACTCGGCCGGCCTTCGCAGGACGTAGCCGATGCCGCGCACCGTGTGGATCAGCTTCGGCTCGGCGGCGTCCACCTTGCGCCGCAGATAGCTGATGTACGAGGCGACGATGCTGTCGTCGCCGCCGAAGTCGTAGCGCCACACCAGGTCCAGCAGTTGCGGCTTGGACAGCACCTGGCCCGCGTGCTCCATCAGCACCCGCAGCAGGTCGAACTCGGTCGGGGACAGCGGGACCGGCCGCCCGCCGCGCGTCACGTGCCGGCTGTCGGGATCCAGCCGGAGGTCACCGACGACCAGCCGGCCGTCCGGCTGCCGCCCGCTGGTGCGGCGCACGATGGCGCGGATGCGCAGGATCAGCTCCTCCAGGTCGAACGGCTTGGTGACGTAGTCGTCGCCGCCCGCACGCAGCCCGCTGATCCGGTCCTCGGTCGCGTCCCTGGCGGTGAGGAACAGGACCGGCGGAGGGCCGGCCGGCGCCGGCCGGCCCTCCCGGCGCAGCCGGCGGACGACCTCGAACCCGTCGAAGTCCGGCAGCATGACGTCGAGGACGATCAGGTCGGGCCGCTCGTGCCGCACGGCGGCCAGGGCCTCGACGCCGGTCGCGACCGCCGTCACGGCGTAACCGGCCAGCCGCAGGCTCGCGGACAGCAGCTCGCGCAGCGTGGGATCGTCCTCCACCACCAGGAGATGTTCCGCCATGGCCGCCCCGTTCCGATCGTGGTGTTCCCTAAGCGTCCCGCCTGCGGAAGACCAGGAACGCGGCCGCCAGCAGGACCGCGACGCACGCGGCCATCACGGCGAACCCCGGCCACGGGCCCAGCAGGTCCGGATCGCGGTAGCCGGTCGTGATCTGCCCGCCGGCGGACGGCGGCCAGTACTTCACCGTCCAGTCCGCGAGGCGCCCCGGCATCATGGGGGCGAACGCGGGCACGATCAGCAGCGACGCGAACAGGGAGGTCACCGTGGCCGTGGTGCTGCGGACCAGCGTGCCCGCGGCGAGCCCCAGCAACCCGGCGAGCGCCAGGTACAGCGCGCCGCCGAGGATCGCGCGCCACGAACCCGGGTCCCCGAGGGCCACGTGCGGCGCGCCCGCGCCGTCCAGGGCCGCCTGGCCCGCGGCGAAGCCGCCGAACGTCACCAGCAGCCCGGTCGGCAGCACGACCGCGAGCAGCGCGGCGGCCTTGGCCGCGAGCACCCTGCCGCGGTTCGGGACGGCGGTCAGCGTGCCGACGATGCTCCGGCTCCCGTGCTCGGCGGTGATGACCAGGCCGCCCAGCATCGCCAGCGTGACCTGCGCCAGCAGGTGGCTGCGCAGGCCGGCGGCCAGCGGGTCGAAGGCGAGCCTGTCCTCGGCCGTCAGCGTGGCGTACTCCTCCCCGGCCGCCGTGCAGCCGAGCCAGGCCAGAGCCGCTCCGAGGACGACGGTGCCCAGCAGGACGTACCCGGTCGAGCGCATGGTCCGGATCTTGATCCACTCGGCGTGCAGGCAGTGCCGGAACGTCGCCCGGCCCGCCGCGGGCGCCTGCCGCCGCTCCGGCCGCGGGACGTCGTGTTCCGTGCGCGCGACGGTGTCGCTCCGGCTCATCAGGCGGCCTCCGTTCCACTGGGGTACTCGACGCTGTCCCGCGTCAGATCCATGAAGGCCCGTTCAAGGGACGTGTGCCTGGGCGTGAGCTGGTGCAGTTCGACGCCGCCGGCCGCGGCCAGCGCTCCGATCTCGTCCGCGCCGAACCCGCTGACGACCATGGCGTCCGCGTCACCGCCGTCGCCGTCCCGGACGACGGCGCCCGCGGCCGCGAGCCGCCGGCCGAACTCCGCCGCCTGGGGACTGCGCACCAGGACCTCCCGGCCGGAGTGGGCGGCGATGAAGTCCGCCATGCCGGTATCGGCGACCAGCCGCCCCCGGCCGACGATGACGAGGTGGTCGGCGGTGAGCTCGATCTCGCTCATCAGATGGCTGGACATCAGCACGGCGCGCCCCTCGGCGGCGGCGCGCCTCATCAGCCCGCGGATCCACAGTATCCCCTCGGGGTCGAGCCCGTTCAGCGGCTCGTCGAACACGAGCACCGGGGGGTCGCCGAGCAGGGCGGCCGCGATGCCGAGCCGCTGCAGCATCCCCAGCGAGTACGTCCCGGCCGGCCGCCGCGCCACGTCGGCCAGGCCGACCTCCTCCAGCACCGCGCGTACGCGGCTGCGCGGAAGTCCGTTCCCGGCGGCGAGCGCCAGCAGGTGGTGGCGGGCGCTGCGGCCGGGCAGCACCGCCCCGGCGTCCAGCAGCGCTCCGACCGCCTTGAGCGGCACGGGATGCGCCGCGGCGGGCCGCCCGCCGATGGTGGCGGTCCCGGACGTGGGGGCGTCCAGCCCGAGGATCATCCGCATGGTCGACGACTTCCCGGCGCCGTTCGGCCCGAGGAAGCCCGTGACCTCCCCGGGGCGGACGGTGAACGTCAGGCCGTCGACCGCCAGGACTTCGCCGTAGCGCTTGGTGAGCCCGCAGACCTCGATCATCAAGTCTCCAGAGTGGGTGGCCAGAACGCACCGTCTCGTGCGTTCGGGACCGAGGCTGGCCGATCCGGCTGAGACCCGGATGTGCGACCATGTGCGCCGTATGTGAGCGCGAGCCCGGGAAACCCCAGGCCGACCACTGCGGTCACGCGCGGAGCCGTCTTCCCGGCGCGAGAACTCACAGAAACGTGCCGGAATGGCGATCACCCCCGGCGCGGGCGCTGCGCGGTCACGCGCGAGCCGGACCGTCCGCACGGGGAGCGGCGGGATCCGGTCAATCCTCGGGGAAAGGCGTCGCCGCCAGGAATCGCCCGCCGCGGAAACGGCTGAAGAACGCCTCCGGCATGAAGGTCGCGAACGGAACCTCGGTCGGAGGGGCCGCGGTTCGAAGGTCCGCCAGGTAGGCGTCGGCAGGGAGCAGCGCGGCGACCTCCGCGATCTCCGGGTCGCCGGACTCCAGGGCCGCGGGCACCGGCAGGGGGACCACGACGTTGTCGTGATCGCGGAACAGCGACTCCTCGCTCTCGTACATCCACGTGCTGAACGCCTCGGAAAGGTCACCGTCGCGGCACGTCTCAAGCGCGGCGGCGAGCCCGGTCGCCAGGTTGCCCAGCCAGCCGGCGAAACTCGGAGCCACCAGGGAGGCGTACGGGTCCCTCCAGAAGCTGAAGACCGGCCCCCAGGCCCCGGTCTCCGGATCGATGTCCACGTAGTACGTCGTAGAGGCGCCCATGCTGTCGTCCAGGACCCAGTTCGCGGACGTGTCCCTGAGCGGGTAGTGATCCCCGTCGATGGGTTCCGTGTGATTGGCGCGGTGATTGAAGTCGAAGCCGAAGCGGCCGAACGTGAGGCCGCCGACGCTCCTGAACAGCTTGCGGACGTCTTCAGGCGGACTGACCGGCCACGAGGACATCTCCGCGTCGGTCACGCTCGGCCCCAGGGCGACCAAGCCGCCGGCGTCCGACTCGAGCGCCTTCAACCGGGCGATGACCTCGTCCGCCTCTGCCCGACCCGCACCGTCGACCATCATCCCTCTTTCCGATCCTCTGTGGTGGACGGCCCGCAGGTTATAACGAGATCGCGATGGCCGGGCGGATATCGGGACGGTCCTGCCGGGGCGCAGCCGATGTGAAGCGGCGGTGAAGCGGCCAGCCGTTTCAATTTGAGGATCGACCGGGCGAAGAAAATCGACGGGCCCCCGAGCTGGAGCAGCTCGGGGGCCCGTCCGGTTAGCGTGGTGCAGCGTCTCGTCTGGGCGGACCGAGCAGTAGTCGGCTGCTCAGGGCCCAATCGGCGCCCGCGTACTCCGTGCGGTCAGCCGGAGAACGTGATGTCGCCGAAGTCCACCTCGTATCCTCCCTCATCCCGCTTCATTCGAAGTTCGGGATAAGCGAGACTGCTGACCTGGTAGGAGAGCGGCAGCCGGGCGACCACGGAATAGCCCATCTCCTCCAGAGCCGCCCGCTTCGCCGGGTGGTTCGACATCACGCTGATCGTGGCGCCGACCCCGATATCGGTGAGCGCGGTCTTGGCCAGAGAGTAGTCCCGCAGATCGCGGGGCAGTCCCATCGACTCGTACGCGGCGAAGGAGTTGACCCCCTCGACCCGCTGCGTCTCCATGCCATGGATCTTGCTCAGCAGACCGGCACCCCGGCCCTCCTGGAACAGATAGATGACCGCACCTCGGCCACGCTCCTGGATCACCCGCATCGCCGCGTCGAGCTGGGCCGAGCAGTCGCAATCCAAAGCGCCGAGGGATTCGCCGAACAAACAGGCCGAATGCAGCCTGACAGCGGTCTCCGGAAGGCCGAGATCACCCTGACGAATGCTGAGGCACCGGGCGCCTGATCCGTCCTCGTGTAATGAGACCGGGAATGTCCCACGCCCCGTCTCGAGAATCGTGGTAGCCAGTATCATGTTATTCAACCTTTTCTCTCGTTTGTTGAACCGCAAATGCGGTCTACGTCCCAGACAGTCCGTTACGCGAACGCCTTGGCAACCGTGCTGGCCGGACCTTCCTCCACCGCCACAGCGGTGGCGGGGGCGTGGCCAGGCAGGATGTCCGCCAGAGTTATCGGTGGCCGCACATGAGCGGCGCTGCGGATCAGCACGGTCGACCAGGACGACCGTCCGGCCCTGGACTGGCTCTGGCCGTCGCACCGGACGGCCGTCCGGCTCCCGTGTCGTTCCGCGCCGCCTCGATGACCGAGTAGCCCGGCGGGCCGCGGCCGAGCGCGCGGTGCGCGAACCGTGCGCCGACGAGCTAGTGGCCGTCGGGCTGGTCGGGGGCGAAGGGCCACTCCTCGAAACCGGCGCAGCGGCCGTCGGCGTCGAAACGCAGGACCCACAGGTCGCGCCAGCGCGACGGGTCGCCGCCCAGGTAGTCGACCTCCACCCGGACCACGCCGATGTCGCCGTCGACGGCCAGTATGTCGCTCGTCATCGTGAACGGCTCGTCGGGACCCTCGCGCTCAGCGTCCCACCAGGAGGCGAGCCGGGGGAGGCCCACGATCGGCTGTGCCCACGGTGACGGCAGGTACGAGACATCGGGTGAGAACAGCTCTGCGAGCGGCTCGGCGCCTTGCGTACGCCACGCTCGCTCGTATCCGGAGACCACCGTTCGACTGCAGCTCGCTCCACGGGCACCATCGTGCCACTCCCGGCCGTCCTCCGCGGCTGACCGGATCGGCGCGCGGGGGACGACCGCACGCTCCCGCAACCCGCACGGTGGTGAAGACGCCCCAGGGGGCCTCGCCCGGCCCCGCACCGAGCCGACTCCGGGCCTCCAGTCGCCTGCGGCGCCGAAGGCGACGGGCCGGTCGGTCATCCCGTCCTTCGCTCCCTCGCTCGGGCGAGGGTGACGCCGCTGGCGATGATGCCGATGTGGCTGAACGCCTGGGGGAAGTTGCCCATGAACGTGCCCGTCGTCGGGTCGATCTGCTCGGACAGCAGCCCGAGCGGGCTGGCCCGGGAGCACAGCGAGGCGTACAGTTCCTCGGCCTGCTCGATGTGGCCTTGCAGGGCGAGGTTGTCGACCAGCCAGAAGCTGCACAGCAGGAAGGCGCCCTCGTCGCCGGGCAGGCCGTCGGGTGACTGGTCGTGGAGGTAGCGGTAGAGCAGGCCGTTACCGGCGGACAGGCGTTCGGCGATGGCCGCGGTGGTGGCCGTCATCCGCGGATGGTCGGCCGGGACGACCTTGCGCAGCGGCAGGGCGAGCAGGCCGGCGTCCAGGCTTCCGCCGCCGTCGAGGTGCTCGCTGAGGCTCTGCGAGCCTTCGTCCCAGGAGTGTTCCAGGATGTGCCGGCGTAGCTTGTCGGCGGCCGTGCGCCATGTGGCGATCGGTCCGGGGAGGGAGAGTCGTTCGCCGATGGTCGCGGCGCGGTCGAGGGCCACCTGGCACATCGCTGCGGAGTAGGTGAAGACCCTGCCTTCGCTGCGGACCTCCCAGATGCCCTGGTCGGGCTGGCGCCACGCGCTCGCGGCGGTCTCGGTCAGCCGCGCCAGATCCGACCACAGCGCGGGGTGGAGGTCACCGCCGGCGAGCAGCCACTGGTCGGCGCAGTCCAGGACTTCCCCGTAGATGTCGTGCTGGCGCTGGTCGGCGGCGCCGTTGCCCCATCGCACGGGTGCGGAGCGCCGGTAGCCCTCCAGTCCGGCGTCCTGGATCTCCTCGGGGACGGGATCGCCCCGCAGGGTGTACATGATCCGCGGCCGCCGGCTGTTCTCGAAGGCGTCCAGGACCCAGCCGAGGAAGGCGTCGGCCTCGCCGCCGAAGCCGACGCGGCGCAGGGCGAACACGGTGAAGGCGGCGTCCCGGATCCAGGCGTAGCGGTAGTCCCAGTTGCGGACCCCGCCGATCGGCGCGGGAAGCGAGGAGGTGGGGGCCGCCACCAGTGAGCCGTTGACCCAGTCGTCGCACAGTTTCAGCGTGATCGCGGAACGCCGCACCAGCGGCTCCTGCGGGCCGCCGTAGCTGAAGTTCCGCATCCAGCGGCGCCACGCATCGGCGGTCTCGGCCAGCACCGCCCTCGGGTCGAACCGGTGGTGGCGGTGAACGCGTCCCCAGGACAGCGTCAGATCGAGACGATCACCCCGCTCCAGCTCGTGCACGGTGTGCAACCCGGTCAGCGGACGGTTCGAGCGCAGGTGCAGCCGCAGGTCCGGCCGCCGGGACGCCCGCACCTCCAGGCCGCTGGCCAGGGCCCGGGCCTGCGCGCCACCCCGGGGCCGCAACTCCGCGCGCAGGCGGACGGTCCCGTCCAGGACGCGGGCGGACCGGACGAGCTCGGCCCGGCTCGCTCCCGCATCATCGGACAGATCGGCGCCCGCGCGCAGTCCCAGCGCATCGGTGATCTGGACCAGGCCGGTCGTGCCGCGCATCTCGGTCACCAGCACGGCGGTGTCGGGCTCGTAGAACTGGCGGGCTTCTCGTAGATGCTCGATGGTCAGGGCGAAATGTCCGCCGTGTTCGTGGTCCAGCAGCCCGCACAAGAGAGGGTCGCTGTCGAAGCGGGGCAGGCACAGCCAGGGGATCGCCCCGTTCAGGCCGACCAGTGCCGTCGTCGCGCCGTCCCCGATCAGGCCCAGGTCCTCCAGCCGCGGATGGCCCTGCCACTCCCATCGGCGAACCGGACGGAACGGCGGATCAGGATCGAGCATGACGAACTCCCCTGCGACGGACCGGCCGCACTGGTCATCGCCCTTCCGTTTCCACTCCCACCGCCGCCCACGCGCGAGTTGGACGAGTCTTTGCGAGGTACCGGTCAGGCGACGGGTGTCCGCTGATCGGCCGGCCCGCCCGGAGTACTCAGGACGTATGGGTTTGCGGGAGCCGGTGTGGGGCGTCACGCCGGGACTGGGCCTGGGGGCGCACCGAAGGCTCATGCGTTCCTTGCGGCCGCGAAGACCACCGAGGCGAGAACCAGTAGGGCCCCGACAAGGAGGACGGCGCGCGTCGTGTAGACGTGCCGCATAGGTACACCCTCCGATCAGACGAAGACGAACCGTTCGGTGTGTATATGCGCCGTCGGCACGCCGACTTCGGCCAGGATGGACTCCACGGCGTCGAGCATCGGTGTCGGCCCGCAGATGAAGAACTGCATTCGCGGGTAGCGCTCGGGCAGCCGCCGCCGGAGGAGCGGTCCGTCGATCCGACCCCGCTCCCCGGTCCAGTCCGAAGGCGGGTCTTCCAGCACGAGCACCAGGGTGAGGTCGAGCCGTGACTCCAGTTCGCGGACCTCGTCGAGAAGCGTGGCGTCCTCACATGTCCGGCTGGCGTAGAACAAATGGCATGGCCGCGGGTCGTCGCGGTCGGCGAAGGTGCGGAGCATACTGAGCATCGGGGCGATGCCGATCCCGCCGGCGATCAGTACGAAGCCCGGCCCCTCGTTGCGGTCCGGGGTGAAGACGCCATGGGGACCGTCGAGATAGGCCCGGGCACCGGGCCGCAGCTCCGTGATGCTCCTGGTGAAGTCGCCCAGCGCCTTGATGCTCATCTGCACACTGCCCTCGGCCTCCGCGCTTGAGGAGAAGGAGAACGGGTGCTGAGTGAGGGCGAACGGAGAACGCTCCACCGTGATCCACCCGAACTGTCCGGGCTCGAACCCGAAACCCTCGTGCCCGACCGGACGCAAGGTGATCGTCGTGGCGGCGCCACGTTCGGCGGTGACGTGCGCGACCTCCCACGGCCGCCGGAGTCGCCGCAACGGCCGCACCAGGCGCACCCAGACGATCAGGCCGACGAAGGCGGCCGTCATCACCGTCCACAGCACCCGTTTCCAGGGAGTGTCGACGTACCGGCCCACCAGCACGATGTGCGCAAGAGCGAACAACACCGACGCGATGGCCAACACGGTATGCAGGATCTGCCACGCTTCGTAGCGGAGGCGCAATCGACGCCTCCAGGCCGAGGTGAGCACAATGGCCAGCAGGCAGACCGCGGAGATGACCGCGAAACGGGCCCGCCATGGCGCCGTGAAAGGATTGAAGAGGCCGACCACGCTCGCGTCCTGCACCATCAGGAGCAGCGGATGGGCCAGGATGAAAGCCGTCGCGACCGGTGATATCTGCCGATGAAATTGCACCACCGCATCTTCCCCGAAGGGCGCGACCATGCGCTGGAAGCGTGCGACGAGAGCGAACTGAAGTCCCATCATGGACAGTCCGACGAATCCCAGAGCCACCGAGAAGTCGACGAGGAACCCGCGCGCGGGTGGACTGTCGCCGAGCACCGCGAAAAGCAGGGGAACGACGGCCACGGCAACGTACAATCCGATCCAGAAAACTCCTCGAACCGCCAGTGGCATCGCGCCCGAATCCCCCTCTGCCCCAGGTCGGAGACCTGCGGGTACTCCCCGGATCCAGTGCGGTCTACGCCCTACGGACCTGAAAGTGCTGTTCAAGTCGCCATGGGCCGCCGTGGGGAATGGGGTAGCTGTCACCGGGTAGGGCGTGCGCGGGGGGAAGAATGCTGTTCACCTTTGCTGTCATGACCCGCACGCTGGGCTACTACTTCGAGGCCGGTCACAAGGTCATGCTCTCCATCGGCTTTGTGGCGCTGGTCGTGCTCGTGCTGTGGCGCATCGTGATGATCCGGCGGCGCACCCGAAGACGTCGCCGGTAAGGCCCCGCGGGAGAACCCGCCGCGAGGATGTCGGCGTCCTGCCGCGCCCGCCTCCGGACGGGACGAAGGCGGGCGCGGCTCGGGTCAGCGGGGGCCGCCGGACCAGGTGGGACCAGGCGGCGTCGGGCCGGCGTCGACGTGGACGGCGGGGTCCTCGGCGCCGGGCGCGACGGCGGTTGCGGCGATCAGATCTTCACCGCTCCCGGATCGCTCGGTACGCCCTGATCGCTCTGGTACTTTCCGGCCTCGACGGTGTCGGCGTTCACGTTGACCCTCGCGGCGTACGCGTTCTTGGCGTCCTTCGTGAACTGCGTGCTCTCCCCGTGGCTCGGATGATGGCTTTGCTTCCGGTAGTAGGTGACGGCCTGATGCGTCCCCGCCCGCATCGTCTGAACCATGTACTTCGCCATTTCTCTCTCCCTGCCATTGTTGTTCATACCCGACGGCATGTTCGGCTCCGTCACTCCCAGAGCAGGAGTGCGGGCAGCCTCTCCGGCTCGGCGAGCCGCAGTAGCTGGTATCCGATCCCGGCCGCTCCCTGGAAGAGCCCGGGGTTGTCGACCGCGCCCTTGACGCCGAAGTCGAAGGAGCCGCTGCGCTCGGCCCGGTCGAGGACCTCCCCGGCGATCGTCCGCGCGGCCCGTTCGAGTTCCGGCCGGTTCCGCCGCCTCGCGGTGCTCAGCAGGAGCTCGGTCCGTCCCATGGCCCCGCAGCACAGCTGGTCGCTGCGTTCGGCGGAGGCCGCGAGCGTGGCCGTGACGGCCGGTTCGACGTCGCGCCCGCTCGCGGCGTCGCCGGCCAGGTCGGCGCAGGCGAGCCGGGCCAGCCCGATCCCGGGCGCGCCCTGGCACCACGACGATCCGAAGGCGGGCGCGCCCCCGTCCGGCAGCCGCAGATCGGGCCAGTTGCCGCAGGCCGGGTCGAAGAGCGCCGTCTCGTGGGCGATGCCCTCCAGCGCGGCGCGGCGCAGTTCCTCCCGCCCGGTCGCGGCGTACAGGCGCAGGAGCGCATACCCGATGCCGGCGGCGCCGTGGGAGAAGCCGGTGAGATGGCGGCCCTGCGGGTCCGCCCAGGCCGGCGCGCCGGTCGGCGCGGCGGTTCGCCGCCGGAGCAGGAGGTCGCCGCACACCGTGGCCTTGGCCAGGAGCGGCGGGGCGCCGGTACGGGCGTGCAGGGCCAGCAGCGACAGCAGGGTGCCGGCGGCGCCGGCGACCACGTCGGACTCCTGGATCGCGCGGAGGCGGTCGGCGGTGAGCAGGGCCGCGACCCGGTCGGCGGCGTCGAGCGGTCCGGGATCGTCGAGGAACTCGCCGACATGCGTCAGGGCGAGGATCAGCCCGGGGAGGCCGACGGCGCCGCCGGGTCCCATCCGCGCGGCCGTCGCGCTGAACGTCCCGCGCTGCAGGGCCGTGCGCAGCGGCCGCATCGCGAGGCGCGCGAGGTCGGCGTAGCCGGACCGGCCCGTCTGCCGGCCGAGCGCGGCGAGGAAGAGCGCCACTCCGCAGGTGCCGTCGAACAGGCCGTAACCCATGAGCCGCGGCGTGATCGTCCGGTCGCGGCCGAGGTAGGGAGCGGTCCAGGTGGCACCGTCGACGGCGACGATGGCCCGTGCTCTCAAGCCGTCTCCGATCGCCTGCGCGGCGGACACCAGGTCGGCGGCCGAGGGGACGGCAGGGCGCCCGGCTCCGGAGGAGAGGTATGAGGTGCCGCGCGCCGCGGCGGCCTTGGCCCCGACCGAGCCGCGGATGAACGCGATCTGCCGCGCGAGGTCCCCGTCGCCGAGCGCGAGCAGTCGGTCGACCGCCGCGAGGTGGCCGGGCCGGACCAGGGCCCTGCGGACCTTCGTCCCGTCCTCGCCGAACAGGTCCGTTCCGTCGGCCCTGGCGAAGAACACCGGGATGTCCATGCGCTCAAGGGCGGTGGTCTCGCAGGCCGAGAGCGCCCCCAGCGAGGCCGGATCGGCGTCGGTCGGCGCATGCACGGCCAGGACGTCCAGCTCGGCCTTCCGGGCGGCGCCGTCCCGCAGGCATTCGGGCCTCAGTGAGCGGTGCAGGACCAGCTCGTAGAGCCGGGTCTGCCGCAGGATGACGCGGACGCGCCTGCGGGCGATCGCGGCGACCGGGCCCCTGGCCGCGAGCAACTCGCCCTGGAGTCGGCGGAGCTGCGCGTACATCGACCGGAAGCCGTCGATGAGGTCGTTCTCGTGCCGGACGAGCGGGACGTTCCCGCCGTCGGCCGCCGGGCCCCGTCCGGGCCGTCGGGCGAAGTCCAGCGACATGTGGTCGGTGTTGATCCGCGACCACTGCGGTGTCCAGAAGCCCGCGGACTCGCCCGGCGTCCAGCCGAGGCCGCTGGAGTCATGGACGGCGCCGTCGGGACCCGTGTCGTGGACCGGGAGCAGCCCGGTTCCGAGCACCGAGCGGTCGAGGCCGGGGTCGAAGCCCCCCGCGTGGGGCTCGTCGCCGGTCCGGTTCCGCAGGCGGGGCGTGAGCAGCGTCTCCAGGTCGACCAGGACGGGGTGCTCGCCGGCGCGGACGATGTTCTCGTAGTGGAGATCGTTCGCCGACAGGACGTACGCCACGCACAGCAGCATCCCCGCCTCGCGGAAGTAGCGGCTCGCTTCGGCGGTGTCGCGCCACGGGCGGGCCTGGACGAACTCGACCCACCCGTAGGTTCTGCGGGCGAGCATCCGCGGCGCCTTCAGCGGCGGTAGCCCCGTCCGCTCGTTCAACCATTCCAGGAGCTCACCGAACGCGTGATCCATGCCGAGGTCCTTGGGCTTGTGGAGGACCGACACTCCCGAGCCGAACGACACGTGCGTGACGGCGCGTCCGCCGCGGTGCGTGTCCGACAGGTAGGGCCGGATCCGCACCACCGGACCGAGATCGGGGCGGCCGGAGCCGAAGACGCTGCGGATGCGCCCGCGATCGCGCTCCAGATGGTCCAGGAGCTCGGAGAAGGCGTCGACGAAGAGCAGGATGGCGGAACCGACGAGCCGTCCGAGCACGCAGTACTCGGCGAAGAAGCGGGCGAGCCCGCCGCCGGTCATCTCGGCCAGGAACGCGTCGTAACGACGTGTGGGCGGGCCGCCGTCGTGGAACTCGTCGAACAGGCAGGCCAGCGAGGACTCGCCGGCCACCCGGAACAGCGAGAACTCCAGTTCCAGTGCCTGTCCGCACAGGTGACCGAGTCGCCGCCGGAGCCCGGACTCCAGGTCGAGGCGGGCCGATGGCGCCAGCCTCGCCCACCCGGAAGGGCATCGCGACGCGAGCCTTCCGGCGGCGACTCGGACGAACGGTTCGTAGAGCGGCGCGAAGGGAGTCGCGGCGCACTCGTCACGGTCCCGTTCGTCGTCCTCCGCTCGTACCACGGGGCTCAGGTCGAGGCTCTCCTTGAGCACCGCCGCCCATTCCGGCATGCCGGCCTCGCGTGGCGCGGGCTCCCTGCCCGGCCCCGCCCGGGCGATCAGCTCGCGCCAGTCGACGATGTCGGTGTTCGGACGGCCCCTGTCGAGCGGGCACAGAGTGGAGGATGTCACTTCGGGCCCCCGCTACCCGCAGTCACACGGCGAGGTGATCGCCGTGGAGGTGACCGTCGGGCACACCGGAACGGACCGCCCCGCCGCCAGTTCGTTCTCGGTCAGCGCCTGGAAATGGTCGCGCTGGTGGGGCAGCAGCAGGTACCGGACGTCCGGGTGCTCCTCCAGGACGTGGACCTCGACGTGAGCCGGGATGTCCGTCCCCAGTTCCTCCGCGAGGACCCCCTTCGGGTCGTCCAGCAGCCGGCTCCTGTAGTCGGAGTCCTTCCAAGCGCGCGAGACGATGCGCGCGATGAACGCCTCCCGCTCGGTGAACCGCGTTGTCATGATGTCCCCTTCCTGTTCACGCCGCCCTACGGACGGCGGCGATGGTGGTGTCGGCGCGCCGCCGCGGTGTCACTTCGGCGCGTTCTGGTAGTTGGCGCCCCAGATCTGGACGTCCCCCTTGGGGAGCTTGTGCTCCACCGAGAGCGTGCCGTCGTCGTTGTGGTGGTACTCGGTCCTGTGGCTGGAGGACGCGGACGCCGAGAAGAACGGCCACACCCCGCCCGACGCCTCGGCGGTGATCTGCTGCACCTGGCTCTGGGAGTAGGTGGCGTGGCTGGTCACGGTGAGGTCGTAGTCACTGACCAGGACGAGCTGGGACAGGCGCCGGGCCAACTGGCCGTTGGGCTGGGCGAAGAAGGAATCCCAGTCGCCCGCCGACGCCTGCGGATCCCAGACGTCGGCGCCCTTGTTGTTGTAGGCCCTCATGTACTCGTCGGACTGGAACCAGTCCATCGGGTGAGTGACGAGGGTGGAGTACTGGCCGATGCGCCCCTTGACGGTGAGCGAGCTCTCCGAGGCCTGCTTGTTCAGCTGGTCGAAGCTGCCGGAGGCGCTCGCGGAGAAGATGTCGTAGAAGCCACTCGCACTCCCCATGACGGTGGTGTGCTGAAGCCGGGACTCCATCGATTCGGAATTGAAGTCGATGGTCGCCTGGCCGCCCGTATTCAGGCCCTGCCGAGCGGCTTCGATATTCGCCGAGTAGACGAACAGCCGGTACCGTTCTCCGTCCTGCCGGACGAACTCCTGAGTGGCCGCGGGCGCTGACAGCGCGTCCAGTGCCCTGATCAGCGGGGTATTGGCCTGCTGCTTGAAGACGGCGATGGCGGAGGCCTTCTGGCCGGGGTTGAGCATGCGGTCGGCCCACTGCTCGAAGAGGGTGGCCTGCGTCAGCGTGCTGGTGGGGTTCTGCTTCCACCAATTGTCGCGGTAGTCCAGCCAACGGCTGTACTGGTCCCCGAGCACGGCCGGGAGATCGGTCCCGCCCTCGGAACGCAGCGCGCCGAGGAGCATGCGGTAGGCCGAGGACCGCTTGGACAGGCCGGTCGGGTCGAGGTAGGCCACCGACGCGGACGGGATGACCGCGTCGGACATGAGGTAGAGGCCGCTGGAGTCGTTGCTCTGCAGGCCCAGCGTCCCCTGCGCCAGCAGGAACGTCGAGGTGTCGAGGTTGAGGGCCTGCGCCACGACGTTGTACCAGCCGGCGTTCAGCTTGATGACGGTCTCGGCGATCTGGTCGGGTGCGGCGGTCGGCGTGGACATCGGACCACTTCCCTTCTTTTCGGAATCCGGCCACCCTTCTTGGCGGCCGGTCTTCGGTACGACAGCTATTCTTCGGCGGAGCCGGCCGACATTTATACGGCATGCTCCGGCGGCAGTTACCGACCGTTCGGTGAGAAACAGAGCAATCCCCTTCGGGGCAAGTGCCGTTCTCGCCGATGCGTCGATCAGCAACTCCGTCCTGTCGCTTCCTCAGCTAACACCGCTCCGTTTCGTGGAGGGAAGTGGTCGACCTGAGACTTTACCCACCGATGCCGCGGCGAAGGGTTCTCTTGGGAGGTGCGGATGTGAGGTTTAGTGGTGCCCGTGGCCAGTCATACATATAGCTGCGAGCAACTCGCCCGGCCCCTGCTGAAGTGGCAGATAATGTGGATTACCTGCCACGGCAATGGGGGTTTGTATCCAGGCAGGCAGTATTTACTGACCGGCTGGATAAAGTTACGTACCGCATCTGGGGGTCCCGGTGTACAGCAGCACGTTCCCAGCCCGGCGCGGCCGGACCGCCGGTCCGGTGCCTCTCCCGGCCGCCGTCGGCGACTACCTCGACTCGATCCAGGTGGCGACCACCCGCGCCTGCTACGCCGAGACCCTGGGGCGGCTGATCGACGTGGTCGGCCCCGGACGCCCGGTCTGCGAGTTGACCCCCGAGGACTACGCCGCGGTGATGCTGCGCTGGGACGGCGCGGCGGCCGCGACGTGGAACCGGCATCTGTCCGCGCTCGGCTCGTTCACCGCGTGGGCGCAGCGCCGGGAGATCCTTGCGGCCAACCCGGCGCGGCACCTGAGCCGCCGGGAGCCCGCCCGCCGCGGGGACCGCCGCCTCCCCGAGGCACTGCTGCGGACGCTGCTCACCGGCGGCGGATACGCGCTGCGCGAGCGCACGCTGTGGACGCTGCTGTACGAGACGGCCGGGCACGCGCAGGCGCTCCTGGCGCTGAACGTCGAGGATCTGGATCTCGGTTCCCGGTGCGCCCGGGTGGCGTCCGTCCGGCGTGCCGCCGAGTACGTCCATTGGCGGGACGGCGCGGCCGACCTGCTGCCGCGCCTGCTGGCCGGCCGCGCGTCCGGGCCGGTGTTCCTGACCGGCAGGCGGGCGCCCGCCTCCGGCAGCCGGGCGCCCGCGCCCGCGGACGCCGATCCCGGCACGGGCCGCGGTCGGCTGTCCTACTCGCGAGCCGAGTACCTGTTCAAGACGAGCACGGCCGCGCTCGATCCGCGCGGCCGCGGATGGACGCTCGACCAGCTCCGGCGCACGGCCTTGCGCTCGGCGGAAGCCGGAGGGCCGGCGGGCCCGGCACCCTTCGGGCGCACCGGACCGGACCGCTTTCCGGCGTAGGTTTCTCCGAACGCCCGGCCGCCGCGTTCGGTGTCGGTACGGCGACCGCGCACCGCCACCTCACCGGCGCGGTCATCGGGGTGCGGGGTAATGAATCGCGGTCGTGCTGGACATCGGTGCGGTCAGGTTGTGACGAGTCCTTGCGCGTATCCGCCGTCGACCGGGATCTCCGCGCCGGTCGTGAAGGTGGCCTCCACAGCGAGGAATAGAGCCGCCTGGGCGATTTCGCCAACGGTCCCTGCCCGGCGGAGTGGTGTTACCTGGTTCCCCTCCTCGACGAAGTCCCTGCGTTGTTCGTCGGTGAGGCCCTTGACCCCCATGGTGGGGGTCATGATGAATCCGGGTGCGACCGTGTTGACTCGGATCCGGCGCGGCAGAAGTTCGAGTTCCGCGATCCCGTGGTTGACGAAGAGGTAGTCGACGTCGCCGAGGTGCTCGTCGACCGTGTCCGCCAGCTCGGCGATCTCGGTGAGGCTGCCGGCATCGGAGCCGACGAATCGGACTTCGCCGTTCCCTTCGAACTCGCTGTTGGCCTTCTGGACGTTGTCCTGGTTGCGGCCAGTGGCCAGAACCTGTGCGCCGCGGTCGGCGAGTGCCCGCACGATGCCCAGGCCCATTCCGTGAGTGCCTCCCGTCACCACCGCTTTGCGGTCGGTCAGGTCTCGGCGGGGTGCTGATGTCGTCATGTGGTCCCTCCCGTGTTCAGTACTGATGGATGACGTCGAGAACGACGACGGGGATGGTTCGTCGGGTACGCCGCTCGTAGTGGTCGCGATAGACGGGCGCGAGGGTGGCCATGAGGCGCCAGAGGCGGTCTCGTTCGCCGCCTTCGGCGGTGTGTGCGCACACCAGGAGCCGCTTGCTCTGTACCTGCACGTGAGCGACCGGCGTGGCGGCCAGATTGAAGTACCAGTTGGGATGGCGCTCCGTGAGGGCGGAGCCGGAGGCGACCAGGACCAAGCGGTCGTGGTCGGTCCCGAAGAACAGGCCGGTGCGATGTAGGGTGCCGCTCCGCCGCCCGACGGTGGTGAGCACCAGGTTGGTCATCCCGCCCTCGTTGTAGCCGCTGCGGCCGTTGGTGCGGAGGTAGCGCCGCACGTGCTCCGAAACAGACGGATCCGGACTGTCGACGGCCTGCGTGTCGTAGAGCTTGATCCAGTCCTCTGGCTCGCCGTTGTCCCGCATCCGCGTGATCGATCGGAGGGGGGCTTCATCCGGCTGAGGTCCTGCGGCGTTCTCATTCATCGTCTCCACGATGTCGGCGGGGAGTGAGACGGAGAACCGCTGACTCGATCAATGATCCGTTCGATCGTCTAGAGTCATCATGTGGATGCCCTCTCGACACTGCTGCACGAGATACGGCCCCGCGGCGCCTCGTTCGAGCAGCGGACCCTCCATGCGCCGTGGCCCGTGGAGATGAGCACGGACGCCCCGCTGATGCTCGTCACCCTGCTCAGCGGACATGGCGCGTTGCGATCCAAGGAGGCTGAAGGGACCGCACTCGGAGCCGGCGACGTGGTGCTGCTGAAAGGCGGCGGTTTCGAGTTCGCCGCTCCCGGCGAATCCGGCGGGACGCCGGCGGTGAGCCTTTCGGGGACTTTCGCCGTTCCCAGCACACTGTGTTTCCGGGTCCTCGACGGGCTTCCGGACGTGATGGTCGTCCGGGCGGCCTCGGTCTCCCAGGTGGTGGAGATGGTCTCGGTCGAGATGCGGGACCGACGGCCCGGTCGCCAGGCCGTCCTCGACAACCTTCTGAGCCTGCTGTTCGTGACCGCACTGCGGGAATGGCTTGATCGGCCCGGGTCGAGCGTGCCTCGGTGGTACCGGGCCCAGACCGATCCGGTCATCGGCTGTGCTCTGGCCCGGATCCACGAAGAACCCGAGGTCCCCTGGAGAGTGGAGGATCTCGCCAGGCTGGCCGGGGTCTCCCGGGCGACTTTCGCTCGCAGGTTCTCCGAAATGGTCGGAGAGCCACCGATGGTCTACCTGGCGTGTTGGCGCACCTGCCTGGCGGCCGACAGGCTCGAACAGTCCGACGAGACGCTCGACGCGATCGCCAGACGCGTCGGATACGCCGACGGCGATGCCTTGAGCGTGGCCTTCAAGAGGATCCGCGGCGTGCGCCCTGCCGAGCACCGCGCCGCCGCGCTCGCACTCGCCGAGCCGGCGCTGGTGAAGACGAGCCCCGCGTAGTCACGGGCGAAGCTCCGCTCGGCCGCGAGTCGCGTGCTCCCCGGATGACGCCGCACGGCACGCACGGGCGCACCCTCGGCGCCAGTAGCTCTTGGGCTCGGACGCCGGGGGCGAACCGGCGCGAGCGCGCCGGTTCGAGTGCGTCGCCTTCCCGCCGAACTCCGGCTCGTCGCCGGTCTACTGTCGGCGCGCGGCGGTCAGCGTCCCCCGTAGCGCTGCTTGAAGCGCTCGACGCGGCCGGTGGTGTCGAGCGTGCGGCCACGGCCCGTGTAGAAGGGGTGGCTCGACGAGGACACGTCCACGTCGATCACGGGGTGGACGTTGCCGTCCTCCCACGCGATGGTCTGGTCGCTGGTCGCCGTGGAGCGGGTCAGGAAGGCGAAGTCGGCGCCGCGGTCGCGGAAGACCACAGGGCGGTAGCCGGGATGGACGTTCTTCTTCACGGTCAGCGTTCCTCTCTGTAGAGCACGTGCCGCCGGACGCTCGGGTCGTACTTGCGCAGCGTCAGCCGGTCGGGGTCGTTGCGCCGGTTCTTCCGGGTCACGTAGGTATGGCCGCTACCGGTGGTGGACCGCAGCTTGACCACCGGCCGCAGCTCGTTGCGAGCCATCTGATCTCCTCTCGAGCTCCACGATGATAGCGATAACGATTTTCGTTCTCGCCAAATTCCGGCGTCCGTCCCCGTGGTGCACGACCCGGCCGCGCGCGTCGCCTGCCTGCTGGCTCCCGGCGAACCGGCGACCGCGGCCTACGACCCGTTCACCGATCACTTGGTCACTGCGGAAGGCCGCTGACCGGCACTGACGCAGGAGCGGCCTGGTCCCGTCCGGTTTCAGTCCTGGAGCCAGGTGTCCCGGGAGTCCGGGCCGACGAGCCACGGGCGGCCGTCCGTCGGGACCAGGGCTCATCGATGAACCAGACGCCGGGTGGTGTGCCCACGGCCAGCCAGCCGATGGCGGGAACCAGCATGATGCCGATGAACCCGCATTTGCGCGCCTGGACGCCGCCGATGTGTCATTGGCCGGGGTGCTTCTCGCGTTACCAGTTCCGCCCGGCGATCAACTCTTCGTGATCGGCGTCGGCGAACCCGTAGGCCTTCGCCACGAACCAGAACTCCTCACCGATCATCTCTCGCGCGACGGTCTCGATCTCACTGCCTGCTGCGTCGAAGTCGGCTTCCAGTGCGTTGAACTCTTGCGTTGCGGCATGAGTGAGCACGTACAGTGCCGCGAGCTCAGACGGCTTGGCGGCTTCGATCCGCTCGCACATCCTCCTCAGGATTGCCGCGCCCTTGTCGACGACGTGGTCCGGGTAGTGGTCGTCCTGGTACATCCCTTCGAGAAACGTGTGACCGGCCACCTGCTGGTTCGTGAGCGACATCGCAACCTCCTATAGGGCTTCAAGCGGTGGGACGATCCTGCCCGGCGCCACCGCTCGGTTTCCGGATCGGTGCCGAGTGGGACGGGTGGGAGCGACAACACGGGGAGGTCGAGCCGTCCGTCCAGCCATGCGTCCAGGAACTCGGTCGTCGTGATGTTGAGTTGCTGCACCCCGTTTCCGCAGAGCACGACGAACCACTCGGCGGGATCATCGGCCAAGGGCAGCCACCAGCAGGTCTCTCCGCCGGAGAACACCCCCACAGCAGAGGCTCCGCGAGGTCCTCGCCGGCTCGTCGTAGATCGGACGGCCGAGCGCCGGAACCGGTCACGTTCACACCTTCCCGCCCGGTCTTCGAGCCGGGTCGTCCACGCCAGCCCGGCATTGCGGGATCACCCTAACGACGCAGGGGTCACTGACGCCGCCGAGACACCGCACGATCCTGCAACCCGCACGGTGGTGAAAGACGCCCAGGGGGCCTCCCCAGCAGCATCGAAAGCGGAAGAGAAACGTTCTCACCTGCGAGGAGACCTGATGGCGGACCACCCATCGCGGCGGACAGTGATCAAGGGCGCCGGCGGCGTCGCGCTCGCGACGGCCGGCTGGACGGCCGCGGGGACGGGCGGCGCCGCGGCCGCGGCCGGCCCGCGCGACCTGCTCACCCGGCCGTTCCCGGGCACCGGCGAGCGGGTCCCGGCGGTCGGCCTGGGCACGTTCATGACGTTCGACCGGCTGCCGCACACCCCGCGCGCCCACCTGCGCGAGGTGCTGCGCCGGTTCCACGCCGCCGGCGGCCGGGTCGTCGACACGTCCGCGCTCTACGGCATGTCCGAGACGAACGTGGGGCTGTTCGCGCGGCAGCTGGGCATCACCGACCGGCTGTTCGTGACCGACAAGAGCTGGGTGTGCGGGGACTACCTGAACGACGTCTCCCACGCGCGGCGGCAGTTCGAGCAGTCCCTGCGGCGCCTGCACCGGCGGCGGCTGGACGCCGTCCAGGTGCACAGCCTCACCAACACGCCGATGGTGCTCCCGTTCCTGCGGGAGCTGAAGGAGGAGGGACGCATCCGCTACCTGGGCGTCACCCACCACGAGATCCCCGAGCAGGCGGCGGCGGTCGAGCGCTGGATCCGCACCGGGGACCTGGACGTCGTGCAGGTCCGCTACTCGATCTTCATGCGGGAGGCGGAGCGGCGCATCCTGCCCGCGGCGGCCGACCACGGCACCGCCGTCATGGTCAACATGCCGCTGGAGAAGGCACGGCTGCCCGAGCTCGTCCGCGGGCGGCGGCTGCCCGGATTCGCCCGCGAGATCGGCTGCTCGACATGGGCGCAGTTCTTCCTCAAGTACGTCCTGTCGCACCCGGCGGTGACGTGCGTTCTTCCGGCCACGACCGTCCCCGCGCACGCCGAGGAGAACGCGGCGGCCATGCGCGGCCCACTGCCCGACCAGGAGACGCGCGCCCGGATGGTGCGGTACTTGGAGTCGATTTCGGGGTTCGCCGAGCTCGACGGGCGGCCGTGGTACCCGGGCAAGGAGTTCACCGGCGGGCAGGTGAAGCTCTAGACGCGAGGCTCGGGGCACCGGCGCGGTAGCGGGCCGGGGTTGCGCCGTACCGGCGGCGGAACGCGGTGGTGAGATGGCTCTGGCTGGACAGCCCGACCCGGTACGCGATGTCGGCGATGGGCAGGTCGGCGCGCTGGCGCAGCAGCCGGGCGGCCCGCTCCAGCCGCCGTTCGGTCACGTACCGGTGAGGCGAGAGGCCGGTCGCGGCGCGGAACGCGCGGGCGAAGCCGTACCGGTCCATCCCGGCGACCCCGGCCAGCGCGTCCAGCCGCAGGTTCTCGCCGAGCCGGTCCTCGATGTGGTCGAGGACCGCGCGCAACGTCCGCCCGTCCAGGCGCGCGGGCCGCGGCGGGGCCGCCCGGCGGGCCGCGCGGCCGGAGTAGCGCCGCACGAGGTGCAGCAGCACGGCCGTGGAGACGCTGTCGGCGAAGAGCCGGTCGGCGGGACCGTCGCCGGTACCCTCCGCCGTTCTCTCCACCAGGGCGGCGGCCATCTGATGGAGGAACGGGTCGGGCCGGTTGGTGTGCGGGATGAACTCGATTCGCGCGGGGTCCCCGAGCGGGCCCAGGGCCTCCGGGAGGTCCGGGGCGAGGCGCAGCGCGGCATAGGTGATCGTCGAGTCCCGGTAGAGGGTGCGGCGGGCACGGCCGGCGGGGATGAAGGTCGTCGCGCCGGGAAAGTCGGCGCTCTCCACCGGGCGCTCGCCCTCGACGGCGGCCGTGGTGTGGCCGCCGTCGCAGGAGAGCGTGATGAACAGCAGGTGGTCGGGGCGCCGGGTGAGGCCCTCGGCGCCGTCGGCGACCCGCCAGCGGACGTGGTCGACGCCCAGGCCGTCCCAGTCCGCCGACCGCCGCCACAGATCATTCCCGCCGTACTCGTGGACGACCGCTGCGCGCTTGCCCATCGAACCTCCCAGCCTTTCGAGGCCACCGAATCCCCCCGGGGCGAAAGCCGCGATAAAGCCGACCGGCGTTCCCGGCCGGGCACCCACCGGGGGTCCACGCGGGGAGTCCCGGCCGTGGGCCCTACCGGTTGCGCGATCGGCGCCAGAGCGCGCCTGACGCGGTGGCGGAGACGGCGAGGATGCCGAGGCACCAGATGACGGCGCTCCACCAGTAGCCGTCTCCTTATGCTCTACCGTAGGAGTGCGGTGTCGGTCGGGAGCGCTATCTGGCCGGTGACGAACTCGCTCCACAGGCCAAAGCGCAGCTCCGCGCCCGCGGGTGCGGTGGTCTCGGCGAAGCCGACCGCCCGGCCGTCGGCCACGCGGGTGGCGCCGAAGGACAGTTCGAAGCGCGCGGTGCCGGCGCGCTGCTCCGGCGGCACCGGGGTGGGCGGCAGGATCTCATCCAGCGTTCAGCGGTGCTCGTGCCGGTACGGCGCCGACGCCCTCTCGAAGGTCTGCTCCAAGATCACGCCACCTTCCGGGATCACGACCAGGGCACCGAGCCGTCGGCGGTCCGGCTGCGGCGGTCGAACGCGACCGTGACGCCGCGCCCGGCGCTCCGGGTCGCGGTCACGGAGATCCCGTCCAGGTTCTCCGGGCCTTCGACGTCCGGCTCATAAGGCCGCTGGGGGCCGCCCGGTGCGGGGTCGGGAGGCGGATCCTGCGCTGCCCGGGCCGTCGGAGCGGCCGACGTGACCGTCGCGACGGCTGCGGCGAGAACGAGACCGGTACGTGCGGTGAACTGCATGCATTCCTCCGTAGTTCGTTATCTCGGTCGCCGGGTGCGCATCAGCAGGAGGAAGATCAGCGCGACGCCGCCGGCCAGCAGGAGCGGCGCTCCGATCCACAGCACCGGTCCCGGCCGAAGCAGCGCCGACCACGGGCTCCCCGCGCACCATCGATGCCGCACCCGGCAAGGCCGGCGCGAGCACCAGCACGACGATGACCGCCGCTGCGCGGCAGACCATCCCTGCCGACATTC
>NZ_SMKH01000107.1 GCF_004348515.1 Actinomadura sp. KC345
GGTGTGGGGCGGCTACCCCGCGGGGGAGTCGTTCCTGAAGGCTCTGGCGGGGGGCAAGGGGCCGCGGGCGGTGTGGACGGCGCTCCCGGGGCCCGACTGGACGGCGGCCATAGCGCGCGCCGTGGCCGTGACCCTGCGGGGCGGACGCGGCGCACTGGTCATCGTGGCGGACGGCCGCGACGTGGCGCGCGTGGACGCCGCGCTGAGGGCGGAGCTGGGGGAGGGCCTCCATGTCGCGCTGACGGCCGAGGCGGGCCCGGCGGAGCGCTACCGGAGATGGCTGGCGGTCCTGCGCGGAACCGCGCGGGCAGTGGTCGGTACGCGCGCCGCGATGTTCGCGCCCGTCGCCGACCTCGGGCTGGTGGTGCTGTGGGACGACGGCGACGACGTCCACGCGGAGCCGCACGCCCCCTACCCGCACCCCCGCGACGTGCTGGCCCTGCGCGCCCACAGGACGGGCGCCGCGGCGCTGGTCGGCGGGTTCACCAGGACGACCGACGCCACTCAGCTCGTCGAGTCCGGCTGGGCGCACACGCTCGCCGCGGACCGGGCCCGCGTCCGGACGGCGATGCCCCGCGTCCGCTACGTGGGGGAGGACGCGCAACTCGCCCGCGACGCCGCCGCCCGTACCGCGCGCCTGCCGAACGTCGCGTTCGAGGCGGCCCGGCGGGCGCTGGAGGACGGGCCCGTCCTCGTGCAGGTTCCCCGGCGCGGATACGTCCCCGGCATCGCGTGCGGCCGCTGCCGTACACCGGCGCGGTGCGTGGCGTGCGAGGGGCCCCTGTCGCTTCCGTCGTCCCACGCCGCCCCGTACTGCCGCTGGTGCGGACGCATCGCCGGGGACTGGCACTGCCCGGAATGCGGCTTCTTCCAGCTCCGTGCCGTGGTGGTCGGCGCCAAGCGCACCGCGGAGGAACTGGGCAGGGCCTTCCCCGGCGTGCCGGTGCGGACCTCCGGGCGGGACGCGGTCCTCGAACGGACCGGCCCCGAACGGGCTCTGGTGGTGTCCACACCGGGGGCCGAGCCCCCCGCGGAGGGCGGCTACAGGGCCGCCCTCCTGCTGGACGGCTGGGTGCTGCTCGGACGGCCGGATCTGCGTGCCGGGGAGGAGACGTTGCGGCGCTGGATGAACGCCGCGGCGCTGGTCCGTCCGCAAGGGCCCGTCGTGGTCGCCGCCGAGGGGTCCCTCCCCGCCGTCCAGGCCCTCGTCCGATGGGACCCGGTCACGTATGCGGAGCGGGAGCTCGCCGAGCGCAGGGAGGTGGGTTTTCCGCCCGCCGCGCGCATGGCCTCCCTCACCGCGCCCCCCGCCGCCATCCGGGAGCTTCTGGCCGATGCCCGGTTGCCCGACGGGGCGGAGGTGCTCGGGCCTGTCCCCGTCCCGCCGGCACCCGGCCCCCAGGCGGCGGCCGACGCTCCGGAGAGGGAGCGTGCCCTGGTCCGCGTGCCGAGGGCGGCGGGACAGGCTCTGGCGCGCGCGCTGAAGGAAGCCCAAGGGGTGCGCAGCGCGCGCAAAGCGGCGGAGACCGTACGCGTGCAGATCGACCCCCTGGAGCTGATCTGACCAATAGGGTTCTCGGGTGGCCGACAACTGGGTAGAGACCACCGTGGGCGACCTGCGGCGGTGGACGGACGAACGCGGCGAGACGCTGGACGAGCCGGGAGCGCGCATACTCCTCGAACTGGCGCGGGAGGAGATGGGCCTGACCGGCCCTGACGAGCTGACCCCGGAGGGTCTTCGCGAACTCCTGCTGCGCGTGTTCCCCGAGTCCGTGGTCGCCGGGCGCGAGGACGTCCCCACGGTCCTGGAGGTCCTCGGACGGATCGCCGTGTACCTGGGCGACACGGGCGCCGTCACCGAGAGCGACGCCGCCGCGCTGAAGGCCGAGATCGACCGGATCGGCCCCGAGTTCACGGACACGGTCGCCGAGGTCGACACCGAGGAGCGGCACGCGGCCGCGGAGGTCATCGGAGGGCTGATGCAGGCCGACGGGGTCTCCGTGGACGACCAGGACGCGGTGGAGGCGTGGATCCGCGACTTCGAGGCGCTTCCCGAGGAGGAGCGCTACGCCCGTACCGAGGGATACCTCCGGCAGGTCGAGGAACTGGTCGTCCCGCCCGTGCGGATCGCCCCCGAGGCGGAACTGGCCGGCGGAGTGCGCCGCTCCCTGCTGACCGAGAACGTGCTCGCCCTGGCCGAATGGACGGGCGAGCGCGACCTCACCGAGCACGACACGCTCACCGAGGCCGACGCGGAGAGCGCGGGCACCGCCCTGGGCCTGGAGGTCCCGCGGCGCCACGGCCAGATGGAGGACGCGGGCGAGCTGGAACGCCTCTGGTGGGCCGCCGTGGAGGCGGAGGTCATCACCGCCGAGAACGGCAAGGCCGCCCCCGGCCCCGCCCTGGACGGGCTCCGGTCGAGTGATGACGCGTCACTGCTCGGTGCGTGGCTGCCGTTGTTCGACGCCTTGGTCGTGCCCGGCCACGACTACGCGGACGGCCTGGACGCGGTCGAACTCGTCCAGAACGAGATGACCGGAGTCCTCATCCACCTGTACGAGCAGGAGGGGCCGACGGAGCCCGAGGCCCTCCTCGGCGCGCTGCTCGACCACGTGGAGGAGTCCTACGACCTCACCGACGCCGACACCATGCCCGAGCTCGTGTCGGACGCGTTCTACCTGGAACTGAAGGCCCTTGAGGCGTGGGGCGTGACCGAGACGTCCGGCAAGGGGCGGGCGCTCACTCCGCTGGGCGTGTGGGCCGTCCGGGAACTGCTGCTCGCGGACGGGTTCGTCGCGCCGGTCATCGGCGATCTGGCGGGAGCCAGGGCGTCCGAGCTCGTCGCGGGCCTCACCTGGTACCGGCCGGAGGCCGCCGACGAGGAGATCGGCGGCTGGCTGGCGAGGCACGACCCCAAGGACGCCGCCGCCGACCTCCTGGACGTCATGCGCACCGGCGGCCCCGGCGCCCGCAACCTCGCCGCGGCGGTCCTGCGCCGCATCGGCCCCGAGGCGGCCGCCGTCGTCCGCGCAGCGCGGGAGCATCCGCTGGTCTCGCCCTACGCCGCGCTCTGGCTCAACGCCGCGGGAGACCCGTCCGGGCACGAGCTGGCCAGGGAAGAGTACCTGTGGGTGTTCGTCGACACCGTCGCCGGGATGATGGAGACCGCCGAACCCAAGGATGCCGTCGAGGCGGCTCTCATCGACGCGCCGCCGGGAGCGGAGCTGGAGCTGATGGTCGACGACATGTGGCGCACCGACCACCCCGATGTGGCGGACGTCCTGGAGGCTTTGGGCGCCCACCACCCCGACAAGGCGACCGCCAAGGCCGCCCGGACGGCCGCCTACAAGGCGCGCTCTTCGCCTGAGGGAACACGTCGCAGCGTGTGAATGTTCACGGAACGTCTCCCTAGACTGGGCAGAGACCCCTGTGTGCTGAAACACGGACCCCCAGGCAACTCGTACGAACCTTGCAGGAAACGGAGTCCCCGTTGGCCGTCAAGCCCATCCGCCTTTTCGGTGATCCCGTGCTGCGTACTCCCGCGGAGCCGGTGAAGGACTTCGACAAGGAACTGCGCCAGCTCGTCAAGGACCTCACCGACACGATGATCGACGCCCCCGGCGCGGGCCTCGCCGCACCTCAGCTCGGCGTGGGTCTGCGGGTGTTCACCTACTACGTCGACGACCGCCTGGGCCACGTGGTCAACCCGACCCTGGACCTGTCGGACGAGCAGGAGACCGACGACGAGGGCTGCCTGTCACTTCCCGGGCTGGCGTTCCCCACGGCACGCTCCGTCCGGGCCGTGGCGAAGGGCTTCAACATGCACGGGGAGCCGATCACGCTGGAGGGGACCCATTTGCTGGCCCGCTGCGTCCAGCATGAGACCGACCACCTCGACGGGATCATCTTCATCGACCGGATGGACCCCGAGCAGCGCAAGGCGGCGATGAAGGCGATCCGGGAGGCCGAGTGGTTCGGCGACCCGGCGCCCGTCGTCAAGGAGTCGCCGCACCGCACCTTCGGGAAGGCGATCTAGGTGCGCCTCGTGTTCGCGGGGACGCCCGAGACCGCGCTCCCGGCCCTGAAAGCGCTTCTGCGGTCCTCGCACGAGGTCGCTGCGGTCGTGACCCGGCCGGACGGGCGTTCGGGCCGTGGGCGGCGGCTGAGCGCCAGCCCGGTGGCCTCACTGGCCGCCGAGGCCGGTGTCGAGGTGCTGAAGCCCGCCAAGGCCCGTGATCCGGAGTTCCTGGACCGGCTCCGCGAGATCGCGCCGGACTGCTGCCCGGTCGTCGCCTACGGCGCGCTGCTGCCCCGCGAGGCGCTCGACATCCCCGGGCACGGCTGGGTGAACCTGCACTTCTCGCTGCTGCCCGCCTGGCGCGGCGCCGCCCCGGTCCAGCGCGCGATCCTGCACGGCGACAACGTCACCGGCGCGGCCACGTTCCAGATCGAAGAGGGCCTGGACACCGGCCCGGTCTACGGCGTCCTCACCGAGCCGATCCGTCCGGCCGACACCACCGGTGATCTCCTGGGGCGGCTCGCCGCCGCCGGAGCGAGCCTCCTGCTGGACACGATGAACGGCATCGAAGAGGGCGTCCTGGAACCGCGGCCCCAGCCCACGGAGGGCGTGTCCCACGCGGCCAAGCTGACGCCCGAGGACGGCCACGTCGACTGGAACACCCCGGCCCTGCACATCGACCGCCTCGTCCGCGCGTGCACGCCCGCCCCCGGGGCGTGGACGCATTTCCGCGACACGCGGGTCAAACTGGGGCCGGTCCGCCCGGCACCCGACGCCGAGAAGCTGGCCCCCGGCGAGCTGCGCGCGGGCAAGAACGAGGTACTGGCGGGGACGGCCACACACCCCGTCGTCCTCGGCGACGTCCAGCCACAGGGGAAGCGCCCGATGGCCGCCGCCGACTGGATCCGCGGTGTCGACCTCGCCGCCGGCGACGGTTTCGCCCGCGGCGCCGACTCCACCGACGGCGCCGACTCCACCAGCAGGGACGCCCCGAACTGATGCCTCCCGCCCGTAACCGCCGACACGCCCAGAACCGCAGGCCGGGCGGCCCCCGCAAGACGGGCCGTCCCCAGGATCTCGTCCGCCGCACCGCGTTCGACGTGATCCGCGCGGTCGAGACACGTGACGCCTACGCCAACCTGCTGCTTCCCGCCCGCCTGCGGGACCGGGACCTCACCGGCCGCGACGCGGCCCTGGCCACCGAGCTGACCTACGGCACGCTGCGCGGCCGCGGCACCTACGACGCGGTGCTCGCGCTGTGCAGCGACCGTGAGCTGCGCCGGATCGACGGGCCGCTCCTGGACGTCCTGCGCCTCGGCGCGCACCAGATCCTCGCGACCCGCATCCCGCCGCACGCCGCGGTGGGGACCGCGGTCGAGCTGGCGCGTTCGGTCGCCGGCCCGGGCCAGGCCAAGTTCGCCAACGCCGTGCTCCGCAAGGTCACCACCCGGGACATGGACGGCTGGCTGGAGATCGTGGCACCCGCCGACGCCGACGCGACCACCCGCCTCTCGGTCGCGCACAGCCACCCCAAGTGGATCGTGTCCGCCATGCGGGACGCCGTCGGCAAGGGCGAGATCGAAGAACTCCTCGCGGCGGACAACGTCCGCCCCCGTGTCACGCTGGTCGCGCGCCCCGGACGAGCGACCGTCCAGGAGCTCTATGACGCGGGCGCAGAGCCCGCGCCGTACTCGCCCTACGCGGCTGTGCTCGCCGAAGGAGACCCGGCGAACATCGCCGCCGTCCGTGATGGGCGCGCCGCCGTCCAGGACGAGGCCAGCCAGATCGTCGCTCTGGCTCTCGCCGAAGCGCCCCTGGAGGGCTCCGACGCTCACTGGGCGGACACGTGCGCGGGCCCCGGAGGCAAGGCCGGCCTCCTGTCGGCCTTGGCCAACGAACGCGGAGCGCGGCTCCTTGCGGCGGACATCGCGCCCCATCGCGCCGGGCTCGTCCGGCGCGCGGTCGATGACCGCGCCGGAGTCGTCGCCGCCGACGGCATGGCGCCCGCCTGGCGTCCCGCGTCCTTCGACCGCGTGATGGTGGACGCGCCCTGCACCGGCCTGGGCGCGCTCCGCCGCCGCCCGGAGGCCCGCTGGCGCCGCGGGCCCGCGTCGGTCGCCGAACTCGGTCCCCTTCAGCGCGGGCTGCTCGGCTCGGCCCTGGACTCCGTCCGTCCGGGCGGCGTGGTCGCCTACGTCACCTGCTCACCCCACCTGGCCGAAACCCGCGTGGTGGTCGACGACGTGCTGCGCGGACGCGACGACGTCGAGCGGCTCGACGCGCCGCCTCTCCTGGCGTCACTCGCGCATGACATCACCGGCTTGGGGAACGGCCCCTACGCGCAGTTCTGGCCGCATCGCCACGGAACGGACGCGATGTTCCTGGCCCTACTGCGCCGCACCTAGCCTCTGGGGGTTCCGTGCTGACCGGCTTCTGGGACGTCGTGTCCTTCCTAGGCAGCTCGGCCTTCTACGTTCCCGTGATCCTGGTCGTGTTCTGGTGTGTGGCCCCGCGCCAGGCAGCGCGTGCCGCGGTCATCCTCCTTTTCGGTGCGTTCGTCAACACGTTCCTGAAGCTCCTCTTCCACGACCCCCGCCCTTACTGGACGGATCCCACGATCGAAGGGGAGCAGCCCCACTCGTCGTTCGGGATGCCGTCCGGCCATGCCCAGAACGCCCCGGTGGCCTGGGGCTTCTGGGCCGCGCAGACACGGCGGCGGTCCCTGTGGGCGGCGGCGGCCGTCATCGTCGCCTTGATCGGGGTCTCCCGCGTCTTCCTGGGCGTCCACTCGATCGGCCAGGTCCTGGCCGGCTGGGGCATCGGCCTGACGTTTCTGGTCGTCGCCCTGTACGCCGAACCCTTCATCGTCTCCTGGTGGACGCGCCACCACCTGGCCGTCCAGATGACGCTCGCCTTGGTGGTGTCTCTGGTGCTGCTGGGGGCCGCGTGGGTCGCGCTTCAGCCCATCGAGGACTGGCGCTGGCCGAGTGCCTGGGCCAGGGCCATCCGGGCGTCCGGAGGCGAGACCGACTCGGTCGACCTGATCGAGTCGTCCATGGCCGCCGGGGGCTTCTTCGGGGTCCTGGCGGGCCTGTCCCTGCTGGCGGCCCGCGGCTGGTTCGACCCCGGCGGCACGCCCTGGCGGCGCCTGGCGCGCGTCCCCGTGGCCTTGGCCGGCGCGGCGGTCGTCTACCTGCCCGTCCTCCTGCTCGACGGGACCGGCCTGCTTCAAGCGTTCATCGTCCAGGCGGTGCTGGGTTTCTGGGTCACGGCCGGTGCACCGGAGTCCTTCGTCCGCCTGCGCCTGGCGGCCCGTCCCACCCGCGCGGTCACCCGGCCGGGTGACGAGCGGTCGGAACTGCGCCAATAGACTCGCGAGATCATGGCTCCTCAGATCGCACCCAGCATCCTGTCCGCGGACTTCGCCCGCCTGGCCGACGACGTGGCCCGCATCGCCGGCGCCGCCGACTGGGTCCACGTCGACGTCATGGACAACCACTTCGTCCCGAACCTCACCCTGGGACTGCCGGTGGTCCAAGCACTGATCGAGCACAGCGCCCTGCCCCTCGACTGCCACCTGATGATCGAGGATCCGGACCGCTGGGCCCCCGAGTACGCCGAGGCCGGCGCGAAGAGCGTCACGATCCACGCGGAGGCGGCGAAGGCCCCCATCCGCACTCTGCGCACGATCCGCGCCGCCGGCGCGCGCGCGGGGCTGGGCGTCAACCCGGCCACGCCCGTCGACGGCTTCGAAGACCTCCTCGGCGAGATCGACATGCTTCTCCTCATGACCGTCGAGCCCGGCTTCGGCGGCCAGAAGTTCCTGGACGTCGTCCTGCCGAAGGTCCGCCGGGCCCGCGAGCTCATCAAGGGCCGCGACCTCCCCGTCTGGCTCCAGGTCGACGGCGGGGTCAGCGCGGAGACCATCGAGCGCTGCGCCGAGGCGGGCGCCGACGTGTTCGTCGCGGGCAGCGCCGTCTACGGGGCCGACGACCCCGCCGAGGCCGTCCGCGGGCTCCGCGGCCAGGCCGAGGAGGCGACGGCGAAGGCGGGCTGGTGATCCTGCCCTGCGCCGCGGTCCTGTTCGACGTGGACGGCACCCTCGTCGACTCGACCCCGCTCGTCGAACGGGCGGCCCGCGAATGGGCCGCCGAATACGGCGTCGACGCGGACGAATTCCTGTTCGACGCCCACGGCCGCCGGACGGCCGACCGCGTGGCCGACTTCCTCCCACCCGGCCAGGCAGCCGAAGCCACCGCACGCCTGGACGCCTTGGAGGCCACCCGCAGCGACGGCATAACCGCCCTCCCCGGCGCCGTCGACCTCCTCACCAACATGAACGGCCTGCCCTACGCCTTCGTCACCTCCATGGACAGGACGCAGTTGCAGACCCGGACCGAAGTGGCGGCCATCCCGGTCCCTGCCACGGTGGTGACCGCAGAAGACGTCCCAGACGGCAAGCCCGACCCGTCCGGCTACCTTCTGGCGGCGGGCCGCCTGGGCGTGGACCCGGCCGCCTGCATCGTCATAGAGGACGCCCCCGCGGGCGTGGCCGCGGGCCGTGCGTCCGGCGCCACCGTTCTCGCGGTCCACACGAGCCATCCGCCTGGAGCCCTGACCGGCGCCCACCACGCCGTCGAGGACCTGACGCGCATCACGGCCACCCCGACCGGCCTCCGCCTCGCCAGGGCCTGAGTCGGCCCAGGGGAGTGGGTTACCCGAAGAGGGGGCCCACGAGGGTGAGGCCGGGGTGGCCGTCGGAGGCGTAGAGGACGAAGAGGGCCAGGGCGGCGCCGGCGAGGGAGAGGTCCTTCAGGAACTGGAGCTGCTCCTGCTGGCGGGCCTCCGGGGACTCGTGCTTCCAGAAGTCGTGGAAGACGAACGCGGTGATCAGCAGGAACGGGACCAGGGCGAGGGCCGCGAGGTCGGGCCAGATGCCGAGGATGAGCAGGACCGAGGCGAGGATGATCCAGATGCCCGAGACCTGGACGGCGAGCCTCGGCCGCGGGAGCTTCTTGGCGCCCGCGTAGCCGGCCATGGCCTCGGTGGCGGTGAGGTGGCCGATGCCGGCGCCGATGAAGATCGCCGTGAAGACGACGCGGGCGAGGAGAGCGACGACGTCCATGACTGCCTCCTGGGGGAATAGGTGTCATGCGTCACTTGCGTCCCTTCACCTACCCACATCGAAGATCGTTGAACGTTGAAATAAGCGGGCGATATGTCCGGGGTCGGGAGGCTTCGTGGCGATGGTCACACCGGCCGGGAATGCATCGCGTGGCACACTGGTTGGCAAGCAGAAACGCGTGCTCCGGGGTCGGTGAAATTCCGAACCGGCGGTGACAGTCCGCGACCCGGCCGAAGCCATCGGCCGGTTGACCCGGTGGAACTCCGGGACCGACGGTGAAAGTCCGGATGGGAGGCGGCGCGCGGCACGCCCCTGGTCAGGGGCGTGCGCCGATGTATGGACGTCCCCCGGAGCCCTGATCTAGGAGGCCCGGGATGTTCACCGGCATCGTCGAAGAACTCGGCGAGATCGTGGGGATCGAGCCCCAGGGGGACTCGGTCGCGCTCACGATCCGCGGGGCGCTGGTCACCCAGGACGCCGTGCACGGCGCGTCGATCGCCGTCAACGGCGTCTGTCTCACGGTGGTGGACGTCAAGGACGAGTCCTTCACCGCCGACGTCATCAAGGAGACCCTCGACAAGTCCGGCCTCGGCGCGCTGGAGCCCGGCTCCAAGGTGAACCTGGAACGTCCCGTCCGGCTGTCCGACCGGCTCGGCGGGCACCTGGTCCAGGGCCATGTGGACGGCGTCGGCGAGATCCTCTCCCGCGAGCCGGGGGAGCGGTGGGACGTCGTCACGGTGTCCCTGCCCCCGGAGCTGAGCCGCTATCTGGTGGACAAGGGCTCGATCACCGTGGACGGCATCAGCCTCACGGTCGTGGAGGCAGGCGCCGACCGTTTCAGCATCGCCCTCATCCCGACGACGCTCGCGCTCACCACGCTCGGCCACAAGAAACCGGGCGACCCCGTGAACCTCGAAGTGGACGTCGTCGCCAAGTACGTCGAGCGCATGCTCGGTGACCGCTCATGAAGAGCTCCGGCGTGAGGGACGGGTCCAGCAGGCGGCCCTGGCAGGCCCAGGCCGTCAACACCCCCAGGCAGAAGGCGGTGACCGCGTGATGAGCGGCAACGACAGCGACACGGGAATCTTCGACTCCATCGAATCGGCGGTCGCCGACATCGCGGCGGGACGCGCCGTCCTGGTCGTCGACGACGAGGACCGCGAGAACGAGGGCGACATCATCTTCGCGGCGGGGAAGGCGACGCCCGAGCTGCTGACGTTCACGATCCGCCACACCAGCGGCGTCATCTGCGTGCCGATGGAGGGCGCCGACCTCGACCGGCTGCAGATCCCCCTGATGACCGCGCAGAACACCGAGCGCATGCGCACCGCGTACACGGTCAGCGTGGACGCGCGGCTCGGGGTCAGCACCGGGATCTCCGCCGCCGACCGCGCCAGGACGATCCGGACCCTGTGCGACTCGGCGTCGGAACCGCGCGACCTCGTCCGGCCCGGCCACATCTTCCCGCTGCGGTACCACGAGGGCGGTGTGCTGCGCCGGCGGGGCCACACCGAGGCCGCCGTCGACCTCGCCAGGATGGCCGGTCTCAGCCCGGCGGGCGTCCTCGCCGAAGTGGTGAACGAGGACGGCACCATGGCCCGGCTCCCCGAACTCCAGGTCTTCGCCAAGGAGCACGGGCTCAAGCTCATCTCCATCGAGCAGCTCGCCGAGTACCGCAGGCGCACCGAGGCGATGGTCACCCGCGTCGTCGAGACCCGCCTGCCCAACCGGTACGGCACGTGGCGCGCGGTCGGGTTCTCCAGCGCGATCGACGGCGGCGAGCACGTCGCGATGGTGCTCGGCGACATCGGCGACGGCGAGGACGTTCTCGTCCGGGCCCACTCGGAGTGCCTCACCGGCGACGTCCTGCACTCCGAACGCTGCGACTGCGGGACCCAGTTGGACGCCGCCATGGAACGCATCGCCGAAGTGGGACGCGGCATCGTCCTCTACCTGCGCGGGCACGAGGGACGCGGCATCGGCCTCCTCGCCAAGCTGCAGGCGTACGCGCTCCAAGACAACGGATCCGACACCGTCGACGCCAACCTGGAGCTCGGGCTCCCGGCCGACGCGCGCGAGTACTCCAACGCGGCGCATATGCTGCGTGACCTCGGCGTACGCTCGGTGAGGGTGCTCACCAACAACCCGGACAAGCTCAAGGGCCTGGACGGATTCGGACTGGACGTGCGGGGCCGCGAGTCGATGCCCGTCGTCGTCACCGAGCACAACCGGCGCTACCTGACGGTCAAGCGCGACCGTCTCGGACACCAGATCGAGGGAATCTCATGAGCGGCGCAGGACGCCCCGAGGACGTCACCGTCGACGCTGCCGGCGTCACGCTCGGCATCGTCTGCACCCGCTGGCACGGGCGGATCACCGACCGGCTCCTGGAGCGCGCCCTCGCGGCGGCCAAGGCGTGCGGCGTCGACCAGCCCGTCGTCGCCCGCGTCGCCGGCGCGCTGGAGCTGCCCGTGGTCGCGCAGCAGCTCGCCCGCGACCACGACGCCGTCGTCTGCCTCGGTGCGGTCGTCCGCGGCGCGACGGCCCACTTCGACTACGTGTGCGACTCGGTCACCGCGGGTGTGACCCGGGTCGCGCTCGACGAGGCGACTCCGGTGGGCAACGGGGTCCTCACATGTGACACCATTGAGCAGGCACTGGAACGCAGCGGGCTGCCCGACAGCTCCGAGGACAAGGGATGGGAGGCGACTGTGGCCGCACTCGACACGGCACTGACCCTGCGAGGTCTGCGGCATCACGGTCACGCCGGGCACGGCCTGGAGCATTCGGGCTCCTGAACCGCCCCGGTACCGCACTCCCATCTCTTCGAAAGGCATTTCCGTGCTGTCACTCGTCCTGCCCAAGGGGTCGCTGGAGAAGGCGACCATGCAGCTGTTCGACGCCGCCGACCTGACCGTCCGGCGCTCGTCGGACCGCGACTACCGCGCCTCCATCGACGATCCCCGCATCGACCGGGTCCGCGTCCTGCGCCCGCAGGAGATCCCGACCTACATCGAGCAGGGCCTGTTCGACCTCGGCATCACCGGGCGCGACTGGATCACCGAGACCGGCTCCGACGTCGCGAGCCTCGGCGAGCTGCAGTACTCCAAGGCGACGTCCGACCCCGTCCGCGTGATCATGGCGGTGCCGGACGGCGCGCCCTGGCAGAAGGTGTCCGACCTGCCGGAGGGCGTCCGGGTCTCCACCGAGTTCCCGGCGATGACCCGCCGGTTCCTCGAGAAGCACGGCGTGAAGGCCACGGTCGTCCCGTCCTACGGCGCGACGGAGGCGAAGGTCCCCGACATCGTGGACGTGATCGTCGACCTCACCGAGACCGGCTCGTCCCTGCGCAAGAACGGCCTGCGCATCCTCGACACGCTCCTGACCAGCTACACCGAACTGGTCGCCAACCGCGATTCCTACGAGGACGCGGAGAAGCGCGCGGCGATGGAGGACATCTCCCTCCTTCTCCAGGGCGCGATCCGCGCACGCGGCAACGTCCTGCTGAAGCTGAACGTCGCCCAGGCCGACCTGCAGAACGTCCTGGACATCATGCCGTCGATGTCCTCGCCCACGGTCACCTCCCTCGCGGGCGGTGAGTCCAACGCCGTGGAGTCGGTGGTCGCCAAGCGCGGCGTCAACACGCTGATCCCGGCGCTGAAGGCCGCCGGCGCCCACGACATCCTCGAAATCCCCATCGCGAAGATCGTTGACTGACGTTCCGGCACTGCCGACCGTGTGGCGCCCCCGCACCACCCGGATCGTCGCCTACATCACGGCGGGCGTGATCGTGCTCGGCCTGATCGTGCTCGCCGTGGTGGTGGCGCCCCAGTTCAAGCTCTTCGACCGGATCCTCATGGTCGCGTTCGGGGGCGCCATCGCGTGGATCCTGCACATGCTCGCCCGCTGCCGCGTCGTCGCCGACGAGGCGGGCCTCACCCTCGTCAACGCGTTCCGCACCCGGCGCCTCGAATGGCCCGAGGTCGTGGACGTCACCATGTCGGTCGGCGAACCCTGGCCCACCCTCGACCTGGCCGACGGCACCTCGGTCGGCGCGATGGGCATCAACGGCACCGAGAAGGCCCTCGCCGCCCGCCAGCTCGCCGAACTGAAGGCCCTCCTCCACACCCGAGGCGAAGCCCCCGACCTCACCTGACCTTTCGTCCCTGGTCGAGGCATTGGTTCTGGACTGTTTGTCCAGATCGAGAGGCGCTCATGTGCGACAGTGGCTTCATGAGCGCTCAGAGTGTCGAGGCAATTGCAGAAAGTGGCCATATCGGCTCAAGCTCACCGTGCCGTTCGACATCGAGATCGACCTGACGGCCGTCGGTGAGCGCGCATAGCCTCCGCTGGGCGCGACTCCGAGGACGTGTGTGTCTACAGGCTCGTGAACAGGGTGACGGCGCCGGCGGTGATGAGGGCGGCGGCCCAGAGGCGGTCGAGGTCGAACCAGGCGCGGCGCAGGACGGCGAGGCCGACGACCTCGTAGACGACCACGGCGATGGCGCCCGCGACGGCGAACATCGACAGCGTGTGGACGGCGGTCACGAACACGCCCGTCGACAGGGCGCTTCCCGAGGCCGACGCCAGCCCGTGGTCATGGCCCGCCACGGCCGTCCCCGACGAGGTCAGGACCGGCAGCAGCATGAGCCCCGCGCCGTGGACGGACGACATCAGGAACGACCAGCCGGCGAGCTGCCACAGCGAGATCCGCATGCCGACCCAGCGGAAGTGGCGCTGGGACAGCAGCCGCCACAGCCCGAAGGCGACGAGCACGGCACCGCCCCCGATCGCGACCGCCCTGGTCGCGACGACGGACTGCGTGAACGCGATGACGATCGCGACGACGCCGATGGAGGCGGCGTGGCCCCCGGCGATCGCCGGGAGCGACTGCAGCACCAGCGACCTGCTGCGCTCCTGGAGGCCGCGGGCCACGGCGAACAGCCAGCCCATCGCGGGATTGACGCCGTGGAACGCGCCGAGCGCCACGAGAGCGGCGAGCGACCCCTCTTTCACGGGTGACAGGAGGAGTCCGAGGAGGCGTAGAAGGTCGGGTCCGGCTTCCACAGTGCCATGGCGGTCCTCCCGTGGCTGGTTCAGCGGATCAGAAAGCGGGCGGTGCGGTTCGGACGCTCGCCGTTGCACACGCAGTCAGCGTCCAGCCCGCGCGAGAGGATGTCTACGGCCCTGCGGGTTACACCTGCACGCTCCAGGACGGTGCACAGTAGTACCCCGGCCCCCGCTGAAACGTGAAGGAGCAGCGTCCGCCGCCCGACGGCCTGGCCGCCACGTCCGGGCGTCCATGGGGGGCGGTCGCGGACGGGGAAGGGGCCGGGCTGGGAAAACGCAAGGCCTCCGGCCATGTGAGTTGCGCCGCGGGCTGAGTAGCCTGAGAGCCGTGGGGAGACGGCGCCGATGACCGCGGACCAGGTGACGATGGACCAGGCCGGATCGCCCGCGGAGCTCGCGGGCCTGCTCGACAGGCACGCCTACCTGTGCGACGAGGGGCTCGCGACGGCGTGCTTCCTCGCGCTGCGCATGGGACGTCCGCTGTTCCTGGAGGGCGAGGCCGGCGTCGGCAAGACCGAGCTGGCCAAAACGCTCGCGCGGGGGCTCGGCGCACCGCTGATCCGGCTGCAGTGCTACGAGGGGCTCGACGCGTCCCAGGCCCTGTACGACTGGGACTTCCCGCGCCAGCTCCTGCACCTGCGCGCGGCCGAGGCCGCGGGCGTCAGCGACGTGGCGCGGCTGGAGGGCGAGCTGTACGACCGGCGGTTCCTGCTGGCCAGGCCCCTGCTCCAGGCCCTGGAGACCTCGCCGAGCGTCCTGCTGGTGGACGAGCTCGACCGCGCCGACGACGAGTTCGAGGCGTTCCTCCTCGAAGTGCTCAGCGACTTCACGATCACCGTCCCGGAGCTGGGCACGATCCGGGCCGGGCGGCCGCCGGTCGTCGTGGTCACCTCCAACCGGACCCGCGAGGTCCACGACGCGCTGAAGCGGCGCTGCCTGTACCACTGGCTGGAGCACCCGTCGTTCGACCGCGAGGTCGCGATCATCAGGAGGCGGCTGCCCGGCGCGGCGGAACGGCTCGCGGGGCAGGTCGCCCGCGCCGCGGAGCGGATGCGCGAGACAGACCTGCTGAAGCCGCCCGGCGTCGCCGAGACCCTCGACTGGACCGAGGCGCTCGTGGCCCTCGGCGTCCGCGAGCTCGACCCGGGGACGGCGGCGGTGACGCTCGGCGCCGTCCTGAAGTACCGCGAGGACCAGCAGCGCGTGCTCGGCGGCCTAGAGGCCCTGCTCAACGGGGGGTGAGCCGGGCGTGCAGCGGGACGTCACCGAGACGATGGTCGGCTTCGCCAGGACGGTGCGCGCGGCGGGCGGCGACGCCGACCCCGAGCGGGTGCAGGCGATGCTGGCGGCCCTCGACCACCTCGACGTCCTCGACCCGTCCGACGTCTACTGGGCGGGGCGCCTGACGCTCTGCGCCGATCCCGACGACCTCGCCCGCTACGACCGCTGCTTCGCCGCGTACTTCTCGGGCGCGGCCGTCCGCCCGGGGCGCCGCCCGCCGCCGCCCGTGGTCGTCCGCCGGATCACCGTGCCCGATCCGGGCGCGGACGCGGGGGAGGAGCGCGCGGGGGAGCTGAAGGCCGCCACCGCCAGCGCGGTCGAGGTGCTGCGCGACCGCGACGTGGCGCGGCTCAGCGCCGCCGAGCGCGCCGAGGTCGCCCGCCTGATCGCGGTGCTGGACGCGGGAGCCGAGCGGCGCAGGTCCCGGCGGTACGCGCCCGCCCCGACGGGGCGGCTCGACCCCGCCCGGACCGTCCGGGAGACCCTGCGGCGCGGCGGCGAGACGTCCCTGCTGCGGCACCGCGCGCACCGCACCCGGCCCCGCCGCGTCGTGCTGATCGTGGACGTCAGCGGGTCCATGAGCCCGTACGCCGACGCCCTGCTGCGGTTCGCGCACGCCGCCGCCCGCTCCGGCGGACGGGACGTCGAGGTGTTCAGCGCCGGGACGCGGCTGACCCGCCTCACCCGGGAACTGCGGCACCGCGACCCGGACTCCGCGATGACGGCGGCGTCGGCGGCCATCCCGGACTGGAGCGGCGGCACCCGCCTCGGCGAGGAGCTGAAGGAGTTCCTCGACCGGTTCGGGCGGCGCGGCCTCGCCCGCGGCTCGATCGTGGTGATCGCGTCGGACGGCTGGGAGCGCGGCGACGCGGAGCTGCTCGGCGAGCAGATGGCCCGGCTGCACCGGCTCGCGCACCGGGTCGTGTGGGCGAACCCGCACAAGGCGCGGCCCGGATACGAGCCGCTGACCGCGGGCATGGCCGCGGCGCTCCCGCACATCGACGACTTCACCTCGGGGCACAGCCTCGCGGCGCTGGAGGAGCTGGCCCGCCTGGTGGCGGGCGGCGGGCGGCGTCCGGGCGGACCCGGTCACTCCGGGAAGGGGAGCGCACATGCGTGACGTCCTCGGCGACATCGCCGGCTGGTACGCGTCGGGGGAGACGTTCGGGCTCGCGACCGTCGTGAACACCTTCCGCAGCGCGCCGCGCCCGCCGGGCGCGGCGATGGCCGTGTCGCCGGGCGGGGAGGTGGCCGGGAGCGTGTCCGGTGGCTGCGTCGAGGGCGCCGTCTACGACCTGGCGCAGTCGGTGCTGGAGAGCGGCGAGCCGGTCGTCCAGCGGTACGGGGTCAGCGACGACGACGCGTTCGCCGTCGGCCTGACCTGCGGCGGGATCCTGGACGTGCTGGTCGAGCCCGTCGGGCCGGAGACGTTCCCGGAGTTCGCCGAGGTCGCCGCGTCGATCGAGCGGCACGAGCCCGTCGCCGTCGCCACCGTCGTGGCCGGCCCGGGGCGGCTCGGCGCCCGCCGCGTCATCTGGCCGGACCGCGCCTCGGGATCGCTCGCGCCGGGCGCCCCCCACGCCGCCCGCCTCGACGCCGCGGTGGACGACGACGCGCGCGGCATGCTCGCCCAGGGGCTCACCGGGCAGCGCCACTACGGCGCCGAGGGCGAGCGGCGGCTGGACGACCTGGCCGTCTTCGTGCACGCCTTCGCCCCGCCGCCCCGCCTGCTGGTGTTCGGCGCCATCGACTTCGCCGCCGCCGTGGCCCGGGTCGGCAAGTTCCTCGGCTACCACGTGACGGTGTGCGACGCGCGTCCCGTGTTCGCGACGCCCAAGCGCTTCCCGGAGGCCGACGAGGTCGTCGTGAAGTGGCCCCACAAGTTCCTGGAGGAGACGGGCGCCGCCATCGACGAGCGGACGGCGGTCTGCGTCCTGACCCACGACCCCAAGTTCGACGTCCCGCTGCTGGAGGTCGCGCTGCGCACGGACGCCGGCTACGTCGGCGCGATGGGCTCGCGCCGCACCCACGACGACCGCCTCGCCCGGCTCCGCGAGGCCGGGATGACCGAGGCCGAACTCGGGCGGCTGCGCTCGCCGATCGGCCTCGACCTCGGCGCCCGCACCCCGGAGGAGACGGCGGTCTCGATCGCCGCCGAGCTCGTCCAGCTCCGCTGGGGCGGCTCCGGGCGACCGCTCACCGACACCACCGGCAGAATCCACGCCGACGCGCCCTGACGGCACTACCCTCGCGGGATGACGGTGCGGTTTTCCGAGCGGCACGGCGCGGAGCCTCCGGCGGGCCTGCTGCTCGCGGCGGGCGAGGGGAGCAGGCTGGGCCGCCCCAAGGCGACGCTCGAACTCGGCGGCGAACGCCTCGTCGACCGGGGCGTGCGGATGCTGCGCGACGCGGGCTGCTCCCCGGTCCTCGTGGTGGCCGGGGCCGAGCCGGTCGAGGTCATCGGCGCCGTCGTCGTCCCCAACGCGCGCTGGCGCGACGGCATGGGCTCGTCGCTGCGCGCCGGCCTGGCGGCGCTGCCGCCCGCCTGCCCCGCGGTGGTCGTCGCGCTCGTCGACCAGCCCCTGGTCACCCCGGCGGCGGTGGAACGGCTGATCCGCGCCTACGAGGAGGGCGCCGAGATCGCCGTCGCGACGTACGGGGGAGCGCCGCGCAACCCCGTCCTCCTGCGTGCCGCGCACCTGGCCGGCGCCGCCGAGGCGGCGGCGGGCGACACAGGTGCGCGCGGCTTCCTGCGCGCCCACCCCGGCCTGGTGACCGGCGTCCCGTGCGACGACGTGGCCGCCCCCGACGACATCGACACCCCGGAGGACCTGGCCGCCCTGGACCGGCGCGCGAAGCGGCCGCAGAACTAGGGGACGGGCAGGACGCTCTCGTCCAGCGCGCCGCAGTCGACGGCGCGGCGGAGGCGTGACGTGAGGGCCTTGATGGTGGCGGGCTCGTCCATGACGCCCGCGTTGCCCGCCGTCTGCTCGTGCCACGCCCGGACCCGCCCGATGACGTCGTCGACGCCCTCCAGGTGGAAGGCGTACACGGCCGCGTACCGGCTCGGCAGGTGCGCCGGGTGCAGGTCCCAGCCCTGGTAGAAGCCGTGCCGCAGCGAGTGCCGGACGTGCGCGGCGTGCGTCGCCCACGTCGCGTTGACCTCGTCGGGCCCGTCGTTGCGGGGAATGGCGTTGGTGGAGCCGTCCGACAGCCGCACGCCGGTTCCGGCGAACGAGACCTGCATGACGTGCCGGGCGAAGTCGCAGGCGGGGTGGTCGAGGCGCTGCTCGTGCGGGGGCAGCCCGAGCGCGGCGGTGTAGTCGAACACGCCGAAGTGGGCGGCGGTGAGGCGGCCGCCGGCGGCGCCGGCGACGGCGCGCAGGCCGGTCCGGCCCTCGCCGTCCAGGATCGACCCGGCCGTCTCGACCTGCACCTCGAACCGCAGGATGCCGGACGGCAGGCCGAGCGCGGTCTCCAGCCGGTCCAGGTACTCGACGAAGAGCGAGACGTGCTCGGCCGTGACCACCTTGGGGAAGGTGATCGTGAACCCTCCCGGCAGCCGCCCGAGCCGGTCGCGCAGCGCGGTGAGGAACCCGTCCAGCGTGCGCATCGAGCGTTCGTGCCCGCCGTCGGCGAACGACTTGACCCGCACGCCCCAGTAGTGGGGGAGGCCCTTGACCTGGTACGCGGCGGCGACGGCCTCGACGACCTGATCGACGTGCGCGTCCTCCTCGGCGTCGGGGCGCACGCCGTAGCCGTCCTCGAAGTCGATCCGCACGTCCTCGACCGGCTCGGAGGCCAGCTTCGCCGCGACCCGCTCGCGGATGACCCCGGCGAGTTCGGGATCGAGCCCGAACGCCGCGCCGAACGACCCGGCGCCCGGCGTGTGCGTGTTCAGCAGCCGCAGGGCCTCGGCGCCGAAGTCGGCCGGCGTCGACCGGGAGAAGCGGTCGGCCGGCACGTACACCGTGTGCACCGGCTGCCGGCCGTCGGCGCCGCCGGGGAAGCGCTCGCCGTGCTCGTCGCGGACGGCGGCGATGCGCGCGGACAGGTCGTCGAACGAGGAGACGCTGAGATTCACCCCGCCATGATCCCCCAACCCCCGCCGGGAGGAAAACCCGTTCGGCCCACCCGTGGCCCACGAACCGGCAGTTCCGGGGGACGCGGGCGCCGCCACCGCGTCAGGAGACCGCCTGGATCCCGTAGGTGCCGGTGTACTCGGCGCCCGGCTCCAGGTGGACCAGGCCCTCGCCGGTCGCGAAGGCGTTGGGCGGGCAGGTCATGGGCTCGACGCCGAGCCCCGCGCGCGGGGACGGGGCGTTGTCGGCGGTGTAGATCATCATCCAGGGGTGCGCGTCGTCCGCCCAGAGCCGGACCGTCCGGGCGGAACCCGAAAGGACCACCCAGACGCGGCCGTCGCCCTCGCGGTTCAGATCGGTGAACGCGGTGTCGATCACCCGGTCGCTGAGGATCGGACCCGTGCGCAGGTCGTACTTGGTGCCGGTGACGTCGAGGGACGGCCCGGACGGGATCATCCGCTCGTCCACGGGCATGTAGCGGTCGGCGCCGAGGGTGACCTCGCAGGCGTCGATGGGCTCCCCGGTCGTGAGGTAGGGGTGCGAGCCGTGCCCGTACGGCGCGGTCGCGGTCCCGGCGTTGCGGGCGGTGATGCGGACGTGCAGGCCGTCCGCCGCGTCCAGGGAGTACTCGGCCTCCAGGTCGAGGCGGAACGGGTAGCCGGCGGTCGCGAGGAGGCGGTGGGTCAGCCGCACCCGGTCCGGTTCGTGCCGGGCGGCCCTCCACGGCGCCCAGCGGGCCAGCCCGTGGATCGCGCAGTCCCGCTCCGGCTCGGAGATGTCGAGCCGGTGCGAGGCGCCGCCGTAGTCGTAGCGGCCGCGGTCGACGCGGTTCGGCCACGGGATCAGCAGGTGCCCGAACGCCGCCGGCGCGGGCTCGTCGGCGCCGTGCGACAGCACCAGCGGCCGCCCCTCGTGGGTCAGCTCCCGCAGGCTCGCGCCCGACTCGGTGATGACCGCCTGGTACGGCCCGGCGCTGAGGGCGTACTGCTCCCCGGTGATCGACTCGCTCATGCCGGGGACGTTACCCGCTGCCGCGACCACTACGCGATCTCCGCGAGGGCGCGCAGGGCCCCGGCGAACACCTCCGGCGGCGGCTCGACCAGGCCCGCGCCGACCTGGCCGGTGCCGGCCTCGCGGCCCGCGATGCCGGTGTCGATGACCGGCAGGATCCCGGTGCGGACGACGCGGGTGACGTCGATCCCGGCCGGGGTGCCCCGGAACGACAGCAGCGGGATCTGCAGCGCCGGGTGCTCGGTCATGGTGATCTCGTACATCCGCTGGGTGGCGGCCACGGCATCCGGCACCTCGCCGCCGACGAACCGGACGATCGCGGGCGCGGCGGCGAGCGCGAACCCGCCCATCCCGGCCGTCTCGGTGATCGCCGAGTCGCCGATGTCGGGGTTGGCGTCGTCCGGGCCGTAGTCGCCCAGGTAGAGGCCGTCCGGGACCCCGGCGGGGGCGGTGAACCAGCGGTCGCCCGTCCCCGACACCTGGATGCCGAAGTCGGTTCCGTTGCGGGCCATCGCCACGACGAGGCTGGAGCCGGGGACGTCGCGCGCCGCGTCCGCGCACGCCTTCGCCGCGGCCATCCCCGCGTTCAGGAAGAAGTGGTCGTTGCCCGCCGCGAACCGCAGCGCCTCGGCGGCCCGGCCGCGCGGCACGTCCTCGGCGGCGGCCAGGTCGGGCGCCAGCTCGCGCAGCAGCAGCGACGTCGCCGCCCGGTTCCGGTTGTGCAGCTCGTCGCCCATCTGCAGCGCCTGCGCGATGAGCGCGGTCAGGTCGAGCGGCCCGTGCCGGCGGAGCGCCGCCTGGAGCGCGGGGCCGAGAACCTCGCCCATCCACGTCAGCCGCTCGACGACCTCCGGCCCGTACGCCCCGTACCGCAGAACCTTCCCGAGCCCCTCGTTGAGGGAGCAGTACGCGGTGCCGCCGTGCTCGGCGTCCTCCACGACCCACATCCACATGGACGGGCTGACGACCCCCGCCATCGGCCCGACCGTCGCGTGGTGGTGGCACGGTTCCAGCGCCGCCGCCCCCCGCTCCAGCTCGCGCTCCGCGCCGGGCGGCGTCTCGGCCAGGCCCTCCAGGAGCATCGCGCCGATGAGGGCGCCGCGCATCGGGCCGGACGCGCGCCCCCACTCCAGCGGCGGGCCCGCGTGCAGGAACGTTCCCGCGTCCAGGCCGAGGACCTCGCGAGCCGGGCGGACGTCCACGAGGTGGGGACGTGCCGTCACCATGCGCCGCACCGCGCGGGCGTTGGCGTCCGCGTGGCCGGGGCCGCCGAGCACCGCGGCGAGGGCCTGCTCGGTCCCGGCGGGCGGCGGGCGCCAGTCGACCTCCTCCACCGGGACGGCCTGCTCGGTGAGCGCCCCGGCGAGGACCTCCACCCCGGCGGCGACGACCCTGGGCTCCCGGGTGAGCAGCCCGCCCAGCCGGTACCGCTCGTCGTTCATCCGGCCGTCCCTTCCACCATCGGCGCGGTCCCTTCCACCAGCGACAGGGCATGGCGGGTCGCCTCGGCGTTGGACGCGAACACGTCCGCGCCCGCCTCGCGCAGCGCCGCGGCCTGCCGGTCGCGGTCCTGCGGGTCCGCGGGCGTCCCGCACAGCGACACGACGACGGCCAGGCCGGGACGGTCCTTCACCGCGCCGGCGACGGCCGGGGCGAGCGACGCCGCCGGATCGGGCTCGGCGCCGTAGCCGAGCACCACGTCCAGGAGCAGGACGCCGCTGCCCGGGTCGGACGCCTCGTCCCGCAGCGCCTCCAGCCGCAGCGCCGGGTCGATCATCGGGTGGGCGCGGCCCCGGGTGTAGGCGTCGTCGCCGAAGTCGGTGAACCGGTGACCCGGCGCCTCCGCGCCCCGCGCCACCGCGTCCCACCCCAGTGCCTCCCGCGCGATCATCTCGGCCTCGTCGCGCAGCGTCCCGCCGGCGAACAGGCCGCGCAGCGCCTTGCCGGGCGCCGGTGCCGGACGCCTGGCCGCCGGCCACCGCGGCCATTCCGGGACGTTTCGGCCGAGCGCCTTCAGCGCCTTCTCCGCCGCGCCCGTGATGTCGCCCTCCCCGGCCGTCGCCAGCGCGAAGACGACGGGCGTGTCGAGCCGCCGTGCCGCCTCCCGGATCAGGTCCGCGACCTGGGGCGCCGGCGGCTTGGACACCAGCACGATCAGCTCGGTGGCCGGGTCGGCGTCCAGCGCCGCCAGCGCGGACAGCGCCGACCGGCCGCTCACCTCCGGCGACAGGTCCCGGCCGCCGACGCCCAGCACATGGCTGACGCCGGTACCGGCGGCGTCCAGCAGGCACATCAGCTGCTGCGCGCCCGTCCCGGAGGCCGCCACGACGCCGACCGGCCCCGGGCGCACCGCGTTCGCGAACCCGAGGCCCGCGCCGCCGACGACCGCCGTCCCGCAGTCGGGCCCCATCACGATCAGCCCGCGCCGCGCCGCCGCCTCCTTGAGCGCGATCTCCTGCGCGAGCGGCACGTTGTCACTGAAGATCATCACGTTGAGCCCGGCGTCGAGGGCGTCCATCGCCTCCGGGAAGACGTGCGGGCCCGGCACCGACAGCAGCGCGACGGTCGCCTCGGCGCGCGCCGCCGCCGACCCCGTCGTCCGCGCCGGCGCGGGCGCCCCCAGCAGCCCGGTGCCCGGGGGAGTCCGGGACGCGTCGCGCAGCAGCCCGTCCAGCGCCTCGCGCGCCTCGCCGAGGTCGCCGCCGTCCACCCGGACCGCCACGACCAGGTCGTCGGGCCCAGCGTCCGCCGGAACGTCGAAGCCCATCCGCCCGAGCATCTCGCGGTTGAGCCCGGTGCCCATCGCCACCATCGCCGCGGCCACCCCGGGCCGCTCCGACAGCGACCGGCTCACTCGCATGAGCGTGACCGAATCGTGGTAGCCCCCCCGCCGGACCTCGACCCAGTCCCTC
>NZ_SMKH01000108.1 GCF_004348515.1 Actinomadura sp. KC345
GTCACCGCGGGTCCGGCCCGTCCTCCCCGTCCAGCAGGCCGAACCGGTTCCATGCTCGTCGAGACCGGCGGGACGGGGAAGGAGAACGCGGTCCTGTGGATAAGTCCGTCAGCGGGCCCAGCGCGTCGGGTCTCCGCCGCCGCCGCGGCGGGCGGCCAAGGCGCGCCGGGCGGTCGATTCGACGATCGCGCGGGCCTCGCCGAGCTCGCGGTCGGTGGCGGTGACCTGGACGGGTCCCGGAGGCGCGTCGACATGGACGGTGGCGAGGCCGAACAGGCGCTGGAGCGGGTTCGCGGTGAGGCGCACGGACTGCGCTCGCGCGTGGGCGATCACGTCGGTGCGACGGCAGGGCCAGCCATGCCGGGTCACGAAGACCACGTCGTCGGTGCCGGCGCCGTCCGCCTGGTCGACCGACACGGCCTTGGAGGAAGCGGGGACGAGGGACACGGCGTCGACGTGCGTCCCGGGGAAGACCTGCGAGACGAGATGCATGGCGACCTGCCGGGGCGCGACGGGCAGCAGCGTCGAGGACAGCGCCTGCCGCTCCCCCGCGTAACCCGCGACGGTGACCTCGACGCGGGCCCAGCCGAGGCTGCGCCAGATCACCGGTTCGACGATGCTGACGGCCTGGACGCGCCCGGGAGGAAGCGTCTGCATCCTGGTCTCCAGCAATCCGTAGCGGAGGCGGATGCCGTCCGGAGACATCGCCACCGTGAAGTTCGCGTACATCACCAGGGGTGCGACGACCGCCCGGATGAGCCCCAGAAGGACGGGGATGGTGACGGCCAGCATGCCGCCCTCCGCGTACATCAGGAGGAACACCACGGACGCGAGAAAAAGAAGCACCGTGCCGAGGACGGGCAGCCGGATGAGCAGGGACGCGAGAAGCGGGCCGAACCGGACGCGCCACAGGTGCCGTTCGGGGGCCTCGGGCGTGTGGCCCGGCAGCCCGGCGGCGAGGGCGAGGAGTTCGGCGCGCAACTGGTGGGCGGAGCGCCGCCCGAGGTAGCGGAGCACGATCTCGCTCTGCTCGCCCCCGGCCAGTTCGACCCGGACCTCGGCCAGGGCGAACGCTCGTGTCACCAGAGGACGGACGAGGTCGATGGCCTGGATGCGCGAAAGCGGGATCCGGCGCTTGTTCTTGCGAAGCAGACCGGTCTCGACGACAAGGTCGTCACCGTCGACACGGAAGCGTAGGCCCAGCCACGACCAGAGACCCGTTCCGAATGCGATCAGCACCATGGGGACGGTCACGATCAAGAATCTGGCCAGCACCTCTGGGGTGAGCTCCAGGGCGATGGTGTCGTCCGTCTGCGTCAGCAGGAGGGGAAAGCCCACCAGGACGAAATAGATGATGAGGATGATGAACGCACGCAGAGGCACCGTCGCCCAGTGGAGCTTGTGCGTTCCCTCGGAGAACCGGATAGGCGGACGCCGCCCCGGAGGTGGCCCGTAGCCATAAGGGGGACGAGGCGGGCCATAGGGCGGGCCAGGCTGCTGCCCGTAAGGCGGACGCGGGCCGTAAGGCGGACGCGGGCCGTAAGGGGGCCCGGGGCGACCCTGCGGCCCCGGAGGACCGTGCCCGCCAGGGGGACCGTGCGGCCCCGGACGGCCCTGGGGACCGTAGGGCCCGTACGGGCCCGGTGGTCCAGGTGGGCCATAGGGGCCGCTCATAGGCCCATGCTCCGTTCCTCGCCTTTATGAGCGAGGCGATCGCGCAGGAGTGCGGCCTCGGCGGTCGGCAGACCAGGGATGGTCGCGTCCGTCGCCGCGGCGGCGGTGTGCATCCGGATGGTGGCGATGCCCATCCACCTCTCCAGGAGCCCAGCCGTGACGTCCACGAACTGCATCCGCCCGTAGGGGACGACGATGAGGCGCTTGACGAACACTCCGTGCGTGACGATGAGGTCGTCCGCGCGCTCGACATAGCCGTAAGCCCGTCGGTCGAGTTCGGCCACCAGCCAAGCGAGGATGACCCCCAGAACCACGGCGGCGACCCACATCACGACGGGGATCAGGCCACCGTTCCCCCACACGACGAGAGCGCCGACACCCCCGACCGGGATGGACCACAGGGCGGCGGAGAGGAGCCTGTGCCAGGCGTGGCGTTTGGAAATGGGGTACCACTCAAGGCCGCCACCGGGCGCGAACGCCTGCTCCGCCTGGTAGACGGGCGCCCCGGACGCCTGCTGGTGCGGCGGGTAGTGTGCCGGTACCTGCCCCTGGCCGGGCTGACCCGGCTGAGGGGGTTGGCCTGGCGGTTGACCCCCATGACCCGGGCCCGGCGGCGCGGGCGGGTGCGCCGCGCCCTGCTGCCCAGGGTTCGCGGCGGGCTCGTAAGGCGGTTCGCCGTGGCTCGCGTTCATTGCCCCCTAGTCAACCGGATAACGAGTGCCGATCGCCATGGGACCATGAAGCGGTGATCGGAGCGGCGGAGGCGCGACCATGACCACCGAACGGATCGTCGGGATCGGTGCGGGCGCCAAGGAGCTCGCCACCGAGGACATGACCTTGAACATCGGCCCCCAGCACCCGTCCACGCACGGCGTGCTGCGGGTGAAGCTGACCCTGGACGGCGAGCGGATCTCGGCGGCCGAACCCATCGTCGGCTACATGCACCGGGGAGCGGAGAAGCTCTTCGAGGTCCGCGACTTCCGGCAGATCATCGTCCTGGCCAACCGCCATGACTGGCTCTCGGCGTTCTCCAGTGAACTCGGCGTCGTCCTCGCCGTCGAGCGGATGCTCGGCATGGAGGTTCCGGCCCGCGCCGTATGGACGAGGACGCTGCTGGCCGAGCTCAACCGGATCCTCAACCACCTGATGTTCCTCGGCTCCTATCCGCTCGAAATGGGCGCCATCACGCCGGTCTTCTACGCGTTCCGTGAGCGTGAAGTGCTGCAACGCGTCATGGAGGAGATTTCCGGCGGACGTATGCACTACATGTTCAACCGGGTCGGCGGGCTCAAGGAGGAGCTTCCCGCCGGCTGGACGGCGCGCGCGCGGACCGCGGTGTCCGAAGTCCGTGCCCGCATGGGCGACATCGACGACATCATCATGGGCAATGAGATCTTCCGGGCCCGGACGAGAGGCGTCGGCGTCCTGACGCGGGAGCAGATCCTGCAGTACGGCGTGTCGGGCCCCATCGCGCGCGCGTCCGGGGTGGACTTCGACCTGCGCCGGGACGAGCCGTACCTCGCCTATGGCGACCTCGACGTCCGCGTGGTCACCCGGTCGGAAGGCGACTGCCTGGCCCGGTTCGAGTGCCTGCTCGACCAGGTCCACGCGTCACTCGACCTCGCCGACGCCTGCCTCGACCGTATGGCCGAACTCCCGCCCGGCCCCATCAACCAGCGGCTCCCGAAGGTGCTGAAGGTTCCGGAGGGCCACACCTATGCCTGGACGGAGAACCCCCTAGGCATCAATGGCTACTACCTCGTGTCACGCGGAGAGAAGACCCCGTGGCGCCTGAAATTGCGGTCCGCGTCGTTCAACAACATCCAGGTACTGACAGAACTCCTGCCCGGCAACCTGGTCGCAGACATGATCGCGATTCTGGGCTCGATGTTCTTCGTCGTGGGCGACATCGACAAATGACGACTCCGCCCCACGACCGGAGACCGTAAGGGTATTCCTGAACCGACAGTGGGCTGTTCGCGTCAGAGGACATGACGTGAGGAGTCGCCTATGACGCAGATGATGACCGAGGGTCCGTCGCCCGGGGCGCACACCGTCCCGCCCGAACAGCAGTGGGCGCAGCCGGATCAGCACTGGGCCCAGCGAGATCAGCACTGGGCTTCGCCGGAACAGCAGTGGACCGACTGGGGCCGGGCCCGGACGTCCTGGAGCGAGGGCAAGCCGAAGCGGGGCTTTCCCAAGGCCGTGTTCCTCCCCCTGGGTGTGCTCGCTGCTCTGTTCGTCGTCGCCGGTCTGTTCCTGGTCGTCGCGGATCCGGCTGGAGCGGCCGCGCTCTGCGGCGGCGGATGACCGGCGCCGTGACCGAGTCGAGCGAGGGCCTGGCACCGGCGATCACCGTCAGGCCCACCGCGACCCCGGCTCCTGGGCGGCAGGCCGCCGCCCAGGAGCCGGGGCCCGCCCGGACGTTCCGGACGCTGCGCCGTACCTGGCTGCTGGGAACGGCCCTGCTGTCGGCGGCCGCCTTCGCCGGGGCGATCGTGCTCGCCCCCGACGGTTCGGAGCAGCCCGGCCGGGCGCTGGGAACGCTGCTGTTCCTCGGCTCGTCCGTGCATGTGGCCTCGACCGGCTGGTTCTTCACGCTGCCGGAGGTCCGCGCCCACGCCGCGGTGCACCGAGGCCGGTACGTGATAGCACCGGCGGCGCTGATCCTTGGCACGGCGCTTACCGCGGTGATCGTCCCTTTCGAGCAGTTGCAATGGGCGCTGCTGGTCTACCTGGCCTGGCAGTTCTTCCATTTCCAGAAGCAGAACCTCGGGATGGCGGCGCTGGCGGGGGTCGCGCAGAAGACCGGATCGGTCCGCCCGCTCGAACGGCGGGCGATCATGCTTGCCGGGGCGGGCGGTATCGCGGCGCTGCTCGTCCACCCGGAACTTCTCCAGCTCGGCGTGGACCCGCCGCTCAGATTCCTGTTCCCCGTGGCGTTCGCCGTGTTCGCCAGCGGTGTCGCCATCGGGCTGTACGCGCTCGCAAGGCGAGACGGACGACCCATCGCGTTCACGTCCATCTACCTGATCTCGTTGTTGTTCTTCACCCCGGTCTTCGTCTTCGACTCCCCGTACGCGGCGGTCGCCGGGCTCACCATCGCGCATGGCTACCAGTACCTGCTCATCGTCGGCCTGGTGTCAGGCGCACCTAGGCGGGGCCGTTCAGGGCTGAGCGGACTGTGCATCATGGCCACCATCGCCCTGGCGGGCGGTATCGCACTCCACCAGGCGTCCCACATGCACGGCTCGCCGCTGATCTGGGAGCGGGCGCTCTACGGCGCCTACCTCGGCGCGGTGATGGCCCACTTCGTCATCGACGCCGGCCTGTGGCGGCTACGGGACGAGTTCCCGCGCCGCTTCCTGACCGCGAGCGTCCCGTACCTGCTCAAGCCCTAGGCGCACCCTAGGTCGCGCTAGGCACGGGACGCGCCGCGGTCGCGTTCCTCTTCATCCGGATCCTTGGGCACGCGGCACGCGTACTCCAGGAAGAAAGCAGCCCCCACCAGGACGGCCGCGGCCAGAAACGTGCCGCCGCTTACGAAGAAGTCGTGGCGGGGGGTCGGCTTGTCGAGCGACGAGGCAAGGCTTACGGCGAACCCGCCGAAGACGCCCGCGATGACCGCGGCGGAGTGCGCGCTGGCCTTCCCCAAGGCCGCCATCCGCGCCACCGCCATGGGCTCCAGCGGCTTGGGGGGCGGTTTACGGCCCGGCTCGGGCCGAAGCCCCTCTCCGCGCTTGCGGCGGAGCCGGCGCAGCACGTTCACGCCCGTGAACCCCTCACCGAGGGCGAGCAGCAGCAGCGTCGGCACCGCGGTCCACGGCAGCGGCGGCAATGACAGGTAGGTCGAACGCAGCACCGCCCAGGTGATCAGCGCGACGACGACCACCAGGGCGATGAGGAACAGCGGCCGGGACGGTTTCATGCAGGCTGCTGGAGAGCCAGGTCTTCCCGGCGCCGAACGGCCGACGGCCCACCCTCCGACTGCTTGGCTTGGGCGAGGTCACCGACACGGCCGTGCCCGGGGAGCAGCACGTCCGGCTCGATGTCGGCCCAGGGGACGAGCACGAACGCCCGCTCGTGCGCGCGCGGGTGCGGGAGCGTCAGATCGGGGTCGTCGGACGTGATGTCCCCGAACACGACGATGTCGATGTCGAGTGTGCGGGGCCCCCAGCGGACCACACGCTCCCGGCGCATCGAATTCTCGATGTTCAGGACGCGTTCGAGCAGGTTCTCCGGTGGCAGCCGGGTGTCGGCCACCAGAACGACGTTGAGGAAGTCGCCCTGCTCCGGAATGGTCTCGCCGGGCGGGGCGAACGGCGGCGTCTCGTAGACCGGGGAAAACGCCACGAAGCTCAGGCCCGGCGCGTCGAACAGCGCGTCAACCGCCTCCTGGATGTTGTCCAGGCGATCGCCCAAATTGCTGCCGACCGAGAAAACGACGCGGTGCTGGACCAGCATGTGGCCGCCTGTGGCGGTGCGGTCGTGCATGCGGTCGGACGCTGTCATTGGCGACTCCTCCTGATCTTCACGGCGATGTCCGTGAAGGGGTGCGGCACCGGGGCGCTCGGCTTGTGGACGGTGATCTCGACCTCGCTCACCGTCGTATCTTCCAGACATATTGTCGCCAACCGGTCGGCCAGCGTTTCAAGGAGGTTGGCGGGCTCCCCCTCGACGACGGCGACCAGGCGGCCGGCGAGCGTTCCGTAGTCGACGGTACGCGAGAGGTCGTCCCCCGCGGCGGCCGGGCGGGTGTCGAGGCCGAGGACCGCGTCCACCACGAACTCCTGCCCCAGCTCACGCTCCGCGGGCAGGCATCCATGCCGCCCCCGCGCCCGCAGGCCGCGCAGTTCGATGCGGTCGAGACTCATTCTTCCTCTGCATCCACGACGTTGAGGACGGGTGAACCGTGGTGGAGCAGAAGCCGCCACTCCCCGTCCGACCGCACGAACACGTTCGTCGCCACGATGCTTCCCCCCGCGAGGAATCCGGTCTCGGTGTCCTCGTCGGCGGTGAGGACGTTCTCCTTGCACGTCACCACGGCATGGTCGCCGTACACGTCGGTCTCGACGTCGGTCAACACGAACTGGATGTAGGTCGTGTTGGCCATGATGAGCGCCCAGGAGCGGAGCACTTCCTCGCGGCCGCGCAGCATCGTCCAGCCGGGATGCACGCAGGAGACGCCGTCCGCGTACGGGCCGTCCGCCCAGACGTCCGACATGCGGTCGAAGTCACCGGCCTCGAACGCGGCGTAGAACTCGGCGTGTACCTCGTCCACGTCGGTGCGGTTCACGGCACGGCTCATAGGCGGGAACTCCCGTGGTCGGCGCGATCGTCTGCCGCGGCTTGTTCAGGACTCTCTCGGTTGCCGGGACGTGCCGCGCGCATGGCCGCCGCCACCCGTACCGCGTCCGCGTTCGGGCGGACACGGTGGACGCGCACACACCACGCACCGGCGGCCGCCACCAAAGACGTGACGGCCACGGTGGCGTCGTCGCATTCGATGAACGGGCGGGGCGTCCCGTCCGGGTCGGCGAGCAGCCTGGTCAGGAACCCCTTGCGGGACGCTCCGACCAGGACCGGGTACCCGGTGCCCGTGAACGCGTCCAGATGGGCGAGGAGGGACCAGTTGTGCCCCGCCTCGGGGCGCTTGGCGAACCCCAGGCCGGGATCGAGGATGACCATGGACGGATCGGCACCCTCGGCCAGTACGGCGTCGACCCTGCGCAGCAGTTCATCGCGCACCTCACGCACGACGTCCGCATAGATGGCGCGTGTCTGCATGTCGTGGCTGTGGCCTCGCCAATGCATCACCACGTACGGGACGCCCGTGGCGGCGACCACGCGAGGCATGGCCGGATCGGCCAGCCCGCCACTGACGTCGTTCACCAGGCGGGCGCCCACGCCGACCGCGGCCTCTGCGACTTCAGCGCGCATGGTGTCGACACTGACCGGGACGTTCTCAGCCGTGAGGGCCTCTATGACGGGGACCACGCGACGCAGTTCCTCGCTCTGTGACACGCGCTGCGCGCCAGGCCGGGTGGACTCGCCGCCCACGTCCACGATGTCGGCGCCCTCCGCGACGAGGTCCAGGCCATGACGAATGGCCTTCTCCGGGTCGAACCAGGCCCCGCCGTCAGAGAACGAATCGGGGGTGACATTGACCACGCCCATGACGAGGCACCGCCCTGGCGCGGGCAGGCCCGGAACGACGGCACTGGTCATGACACCCAACCCTATGCCTTGATCTCAACCCCCCGAAGCGACGACGACGGCCGCCGATCCGCATCCGGCACGCCCTCCGGTCGCGCTTGCCATACCCGGAATATCCGACCCGCCACGCCCGCGCCCAGGTCCACCGGATCGGGCTCGCCACCGGCGGCCCATGCCGCGCCCCGGCCATCCGCCTCAGGAGCCGACCCGTCCGGCGCAGATGTTGACGTAAGTCACCCTCGGCACTCGCGCCTCACAACGACGGAACGGGCCTCAGCGCGTCGCTGAGGCCCGTTCCGTCGCTCGCCGTCCCGAAACCGGGGTGCGCGGTCAGTAGCGGCCGAGAATCAGGCTCATCGCCTCGGACCGCGTTTCCGCATGATCGCGGAAATCGCCGCGCACCGCCGACGTCACCGTCTTCGCGCCCGGCTTCCGCACGCCGCGCATGGTCATGCACAGATGCTCGGCCTCGATCACCACGATCGCGCCCCTCGGCTCCAGCACGCTCATCAGCGCGTCGGCGACCTGGCTGGTCAGCCGCTCCTGGACCTGCGGGCGGCGCGCGTACACGTCCACCAGCCGGGCCAGCTTCGACAGTCCGGTGATCTGGCCCTTCTTGTTCGGCGTGTACCCCACGTGGGCCACTCCGTGGAAGGGCACCAGATGGTGTTCGCACACCGAGTACACCTCGATGTCCTTGACCAGGACCATCTCTTCGTGGTCGGCGTCGAACACCGTGGTCAGCGCGTCCTCCGGCGTCTGGCGCAGGCCGGCGAACTGCTCGGCGTACGCGCGCGCCACCCTGGCCGGCGTCTCGCGGAGCCCATCGCGGTTGGGGTCCTCCCCGATGCCGATCAGGATCTCGCGCACCGCCTTCTCGATCCGCGCGTGGTCGAACCCGGGCGGCTCCTCCAGGATCCGTGCCTCGCCCTCGACGAACGCACGCCCCGCGTCCTGCGCGGCGTCGTCAGCCGTCCAGCGGGCCTGTGCGCCGGCCTGCGAACCTGGGGGCGGTGACCCGCCACCAGGTTCGCCATGCGCAGCCGTTTCGTCCTGCGGTTCAGCCAAGGTGGTCAGCTTTCACCCTGCGCCGGGTCGCCGGCCTCCGAGGGGACGCCGCTCTGGCCGTTGCCCTTGGTCAGGTCGGCGACGTCCTGAGGGCCGAGCAGGGCCAGCTCCTTGCGCGTGAGGATGGGCGGCCGGTCGGACGGGAGACGCTTGCCGTAGCCCGTGTAGGAGTTCTGGTGCGGCCGCTTCTCGATCGGCGCGAAGATGTCCAGGACCTGGTCCTTGGACAGGGTCTCCTTCTCCATGAGGTTGACGACGAGCTCGTCGAGGACATCCCTGTACTCCACGAGGATCTCCCACGCGGTGTCGTGGGCGCCCTCGATGTAGCGGCGGACCTCGTCGTCGATCGCGGACGCGATGTCCTCGGAGTAGTCACGCTCGTGGCCCATGTCGCGGCCGAGGAAGACCTCGCCCTGCCCGGAGCCGAACTTGCGCGCTCCCAGGCGCTCGCTCATGCCGTACTCGGTCACCATGTTGCGCGCGATCGAGCTGGCCTTCTCGATGTCGTTGGCCGCACCGGTGGTCGGCTCGTGGAAGACCAGTTCCTCCGCGGTGCGCCCACCGAGCAGCATGGCGAGCTGGTCGGTCATCTCCGACCGCGTGGTGAGGAACTTGTCCTCCATCGGCAGGGTCATGGTGTAACCCAGGGCCCGTCCGCGCGGCAGGATCGTCACCTTGTGCACCGGGTCGGAGTTCGGCAGCGCGTGCGCGACGAGGGCGTGCCCGCCCTCGTGGTAGGCGATGATCTTCTTTTCCTTCTCCGACATCACCCGGGTCTTGCGCTCCGGCCCGGCCATGACGCGGTCGATGGACTCCTCAAGGGTGTCCATGTCGATCAGCTTCCGGTCGAAGCGCGCGGTGAGCAGCGCCGCCTCGTTGATCACGTTGGCCAGGTCGGCTCCGGTGAAGCCGGGAGTACGGCGCGCGATCGTGTCCAGGTCGACGTCGGGGCCGAACGGCTTGCCGCGGCCGTGCACCTTGAGGATGCCCTTGCGGCCCTCCAGGTCCGGGCGGTCCACGGTGACCTGGCGGTCGAACCGGCCGGGACGCAGGAGCGCCGGGTCCAGGATGTCGGGGCGGTTCGTCGCCGCGATCAGGATCACGCCGCCCTTGACGTCGAAGCCGTCCATCTCGACCAGCAGCTGGTTGAGGGTCTGCTCGCGCTCGTCGTGGCCGCCGCCGAGGCCCGCGCCGCGGTGCCGGCCGACGGCGTCGATCTCGTCGATGAAGATGATCGAGGGGGCGTTGGTCTTGGCCTGCTCGAACAGGTCGCGGACACGGGACGCGCCCACGCCGACGAACATCTCGACGAAGTCGGAGCCGGAGATCGAGTAGAACGGCACCCCGGCCTCGCCGGCCACGGCGCGCGCCAGCAGCGTCTTACCGGTGCCGGGCGGCCCGTACAGCAGGACGCCCTTGGGGATCTTGGCGCCGATCGACTGGAACTTGGCCGGGTTCTGCAGGAAGTCCTTGATCTCTTCCAGCTCTTCCAGGGCCTCGTCGGCCCCGGCCACGTCAGCGAACGTCGTTGTCGGAGTGTCCTTGGTGATGAGCTTCGCCTTGGACTTGCCGAAGTTCATCACCCGCGAGCCGCCGCCCTGCATCTGGTTCATGATGAACAGGAAGATCAGCACGATGATGATGATGGGCAGCAGACTGAACAGCAGGCTCATGAAGAAGCTCTGCTGTGGAACCTCGACGTCGTAGCCGCCGGACAGCTTGCCCGCGTCGGCCTGCTTCTGCAGCGCCTGCTGAAGCTGGTGACCCTGGCCCCCGACCCAGGACGTCTCCTGATGCTCACCGTTGTTGAGCGTCAGCTCGATCCGCTGGTCCTTGTCAATGATCTTGGCGGACTTCACCTGTCCCGCGTTGATCTCCTGGACGACCTTCGATGTGTCGACCTTCTCGTACGAAGGACCGGGGTTGATGCCCCACATGAGAAGGGCGACCAGGAGGCCGAACAGCAGGATCCACAGCAGCGGCCCGCGAAAGTAGCGCTTCACGTCCATTTATCCGGTTACCCCTCCGGGGCCCGTCCCTCCTGACCAACGTCTGTGTACAGTCCTCGTCCATCCCGGGGGACGGACGCCGGGGCGACCAACAATGCGACTCACGAGGCTCCGCCGCCCGGGGCTCCGGACCCACCACAGCGGCTTCCCTCATGTGGCTCCCCAACCCGAGGGTCCGGGACACCGACGGTACACCGCAGGGCGCAGAAGGCGCAGCCGACGCCGTTCCCCTGCATCCTTTCCATATACCCGTCAACGACCTTTGCAACGATTCGTCACGGTCTCTTGTTCCCCGGAGGCGCCCCGGGGGCGCCTCAGCGGTGCGAACACCTCAACGGTACGTGGACTGGGCCCTGCGCCGGGACGCGGCTACGCGCCGTCTCCACCGTAGACGTGCGGTGCCAGCGTGCCGACGAACGGCAGGTTCCGGTACTTCTCCCCGTAGTCGAGCCCGTAGCCGATGACGAACTCGTTGGGGATGTCGAATCCGATGTACTTCACGTCGATGTCGGTCGTGACCGCCTCGGGCTTGCGCAGCAGCGCGCAGATCTCCAGCGAGGCGGGGCCCCGGGAAAGCAGGTTGCTCACCAGCCACGACAGCGTCAGGCCCGAGTCGACGATGTCCTCCACGATCAGGACGTGCCGGTCGAGGATGTCGGTGTCGAGGTCTTTGAGGATGCGCACGACCCCTGACGACTTCGTTCCCGAGCCGTACGACGACACGGCCATCCAGTCCATCGAGGCGGGCGTGTGCAGCGCGCGCGCCAGGTCCGCCATGACCATGACGGCGCCTTTCAAGACTCCGACCAGCAGGAGGTCCTTGCCGGTGTAGTCCTCGTCGATCTGCTCGGCGAGCTCCCGCACCTTGGCCTGCAGGTCCGCCTCGGGGATCAGCACCTTCGCCAGGTCCGTGCCCAGGTCCTTCTCGTCCACTACCCCACCCTCATCGCTCAGACCTCGCCCGTCCGGCCGAACAGCAGCTTCCCATACCGCCGGACGGCTCGTAGCCCCCCGGGCAGGTCCACGTGCCGCTGGCCGTGCCAGGCCGTGACCAGCCGCTCCACCGCATCGACATGGACGGCCGCGAGCGTACCCGGTGGGCTGCCGGCCGTGACCGCGGCCATCCGCAGAACCCGGGTTCGGACGGCTCTGGGCAGGTCCCCGAGCCCTTCCACGAGGACGGCCACGCCGTGCCCGTCCTCAGGGGCGTCCAGGTCGGCGAAAGCCTGCGCGGCGAGCTCTTCCAGGTAGTCCGCGTCATCGCGGAGCATCCTCGCGGTCCGCGCCAGAGCCTCCGTAACACCGGGGCCGAGGGTCTTTTCCAGAGCGGGCAGCGCTTCATGGCGTACGCGCACACGCGTGTAGGCAGGGTCGGCATTGTGGGGGTCGTCCCAGGGGTCCAGCCCCATCGCCTCGCACGCCCTGCGTGTGGTCGCACGGTCGAGCTCCAGCAACGGCCTCCGGTAGTGGACACCGGACCGGCGCCGGAATTCGGGCGCCATACCTGACAGCGACCGGGCTCCGGAACCACGCGCCAACCCCATCAGCACGGTTTCGGCTTGGTCGTCCTGGGTGTGGCCTAGAAGAACCGCCGCGGCTCCCAGTCGGCCGGAGGCCTCGTCAAGCGCCGTGTAGCGGGCGTCACGGGCGGCATTCTCCGGGCCCCCGGCTCCGTCGACGGTGACAGCGATCGATCCGGCTGGGTCCAGGCCCAGGTCGGCCAAGACACGGACCACGGAGTCGGCGCGCTCGCCCGACCCCTCCTGGAGGCCGTGGTCGATCGTGATCCCGCCTGCGGGACGTCCCGCCCTGGGCGCCTCGAACGCGAGTGCACCGGCGAGCGCCAGGGAGTCTGCGCCGCCGCTGCACGCGGCCAGCACCATCTCGCGCGGTGGGAGGTCCGCCAGGACGCGCCGTACCGCGAGACGTACCGCCGCCACTGCCGGATCAGGCCCCATGCAGAACCTTTACCACCGCCCGGCGTCCCGCACGCACAGCGACCAGCCCCGGCGCAATGACGGGTCGTGCTCGGTCGGGTCAGGCTTCGTTGGCTTCGGGGGGCGCATCAAGGGCGCGGGGACCGACGACCCTGTTCATCCAGAGGGCCGGCTCCTTGATCTCGTCGTGCGTGGGCAGCGTCTCCGGGGACTGCCACACCTGGTTGAACCCGCTCATCCCCACCTCGGTCACGACCCGCCGGACGAAGCGCGACCCCTCCGCGTACTGCTTCATCTTCAGGTCGATGCCGAGGAGGCGCCGGATCGTCTTGTCGAGCCTGGAACCGCCGTCCCGCCGTCCCTGGAAGCGCGATCGGATCTGCTGGACCGACGGCACCACTTCCGGGCCTACCGCGTCCATCACGTAGTCGCCGTGTCCTTCGACCAGCGTCATCACCGCGGTGAGACGGTCGAGGATCTCGCGCTGCTCGGGGCTCTGGATCGCGTCGATGAGGTTGGCCTCGCCGCCGCGCACGGCGTCTGCGACGGCCTCGGCCGCGTCCCGGATGCGGTCCAGCATCACACCCGGGTCGAGGTCGGAGGCGAGCAGGAACTGGGTCATCTGGTCCTGCACGTACTCGCGCAGCCACGGCACACCGGTGAACTGGGCACGATGTGTCTCCTCGTGGAGGCACACCCAGAGGCGGAAGTCGTGCGCGACCACATCGAGTTCCTGCTCGACGTGCACGATGTTGGGCGCGACCAGGGTCAGCCGTCCAGTCGGGGCCTGGCCGGACGGGTCCGGCGGCAGGAACAGCTCGTACTGCCCCAGCACACGGCTGGCCATGTAGGCGAGGATCGCGCCGACCTGCATGCCGGTGACGCGGGAGCCGACCGCCTGGACGACCACGTTGCCCGCACCGCCGAGCGGTCCGGGACCGCGCCTCTCGTTCATCTGCTCCATGAGCGGTTCGAGCACCACCCGGAAGCCGTCCACGTTCGCCCGGATCCAACCGGGCCTGTCCACGATCGTCGCGGGGTCGGGATCGAGTTCGGAGGCCATGCCGGTGAAGTCCCGCACATGCCCGTGGGCGATTTTCGACAGATCACGGAGCTCCGCCACGACCTCGCGGGCCTCGGCATGGCTGACCTGCGGTCCCGGCCTGACGAGCCGGGTCCCGGCCTGGACGGCCACGTTCCAGTCGATCATTGAGGCGCTCATGTACTCCACCGTACGTTTCGGACGCGGCGCCGGAGCGCCTCTGCTCAGTCGTTCAACGAACAACCGTCCTGGTTATCTCCCATATGACCCCAACCACACCCCGTTCAGCCTCCGGCTGACGGTGCGCCACCGCAGCCGCAGGCCGCGACCGCGGCCGCGAGCCGGTCGAGCTTGCCGGGATCGACCGGCCCCTTGCCGTCCCCGGCCATGAAGGCGAACGCGAGCAACCGGCCGTCGGCGTCGTGGGCGAGCCCGGCCAGCGTGCTGACGCCCGCCAGCGTGCCGGTCTTGGCGCGGACCGCCCCGGCCCCGGCCTGGCTGGAGGGGAGGCCGAAGCGCGGCGGGCTCAGCGTGCCGGAGAACCCGGCGACCGGAAGGCCGGTAACGGCCGAGCGGAGCTCCGGATGGTCGTCCCCGGCGGCGAGCGAGGTGATGCGGGCGAGCGCGAGAGGCGTGATGCGGTTCAGGATGGACAGGCCGCTGCCGTCATTGACCGAAACGCCTTCCGTGACACCGAGCTTGGCGACGACCTCCTCCACGGCCAGCGCGGCGTCCTCGAACGTCGCCGGACGGCCCTGCTTGAGGGCGACCTGCCTGGCCACCGCTTCGGCCACGTCGTTGTCGCTCTCGGTCATCAAGTGCTCTACCAGGACGGACATCTGCGGCGACTGGACAGCACCGAGCCGCGCCGCTCCCTCCTGCGCGGTCGTACTGCGCCCGGGATTCGCATCCACTCCGTTCTTGGAAAGCAACTGTGCGAACTGCTTCACGGCAGCGACGGGTGGATCCGAAACCCGCGTCCTCTTGGACGAGTCCCCTGGCGAAACCCGTCCTTCGTCGACCGTCAGTGCGCTGACCGGTGCGACCTCCCCGTCAGGTACGTAGTTGGGCTTCCACCCGGGGGCCGTACGGGAGCCCCGATAGGCGGACGCGTCGTAGTCCACGTGTACCTGCTTCACCCCGGACGCCTTCAGCGCCGTGGCCGTCTGCTGAGCCAGGGCCAAGAGCGACGCCCACCGTGGATGACCGGCCCCAGGGCGCGCAGGAAGTGCCGTCAAGGTAGGATCCCCGCCTCCGACCAGTACGATCCGGCCGCCGGCACCCTGCACGACCTGTGTGGTGATCCGGTGTGCGGGACCGACCGAGGCCAGCGCCGCCACCCCCGTCACCAGCTTCGTCGTCGAGGCCGGGGTCGCGGGCTGGTCGGCCCGCCGCTGGAACAGCGGACGGCGGGTCGCCGCGTCGATCACCACCGCATTGATCTTCGCGTGGGGTCCGCCGATCAGGCCCGAGAGCCGTCCGGCCAGCGTGGACGCGTCCGGTAGCGGCCCCGACGCCGGGTCGGCCGCGGGGATCGCGAGCGAGGCCGGGACCGGGACGAGGTCACGCACGGCCACGCTGGGCGGCTGCGGGGACAGGTGGCGGTCGGGTGTGAGTTTGGCCACTGCCAACGCGGCGGTGACGGTGAAAACGTTAAGGAGGGACAGCGACATGACCATGAGGGCACGGCCCCGCCCAGGCACGTGACCGACCCTCTCCCACTCAGCACTCACCAACGTGCGACATCCTTATACAAGGGAACACCCAGTGGGGACGGCCTCGCCCACGGGCTCCCAGACTATTCACTGCAGCGTGCAGGGAGCGGAGGACATCTTGGATTTCGACGTCACCATTGAGATCCCTAAGGGCCAGCGGAACAAGTACGAGGTGGACCACGAGACCGGGCGCATCCGGCTCGACCGCATGCTGTTCACCTCTACGCAGTACCCGGCCGACTACGGGTTCATCGAGAACACCCTCGGCGAGGACGGCGACCCGCTGGACGCACTGGTGCTGCTGCAGGAGCCGACGTTCCCGGGCTGCCTCATCCGCTGCCGCGCCGTGGGCATGTTCCGGATGACCGACGAGGCCGGTGGTGACGACAAGGTCCTGTGCGTCCCCGCGACCGACCCCCGCATGGAGCACCTGCGCGACATCCACCACGTCGCCGAGTTCGACCGGCTGGAGATCCAGCACTTCTTCGAGGTCTACAAGGACCTGGAGCCCGGCAAGTCCGTCGAGGGCGCCAGCTGGGTGGGACGCGACGGGGCGGAGCTGGAGATCGAGCGGTCGCTCAAGCGCGCGGCGGACCAGGGCGGCCACTGAGCGCCCCCCGTCCGGCCCGCCGGACGGCCGCCTCAGCCGACCGGCCACGCCTGACCGGTGGAGCCGCGCCCACAGCCGGGAGTCGCGGACGGCGCCGATCCGCTCCCGCGCCCCGCGACACGGCACGTGAAGAACCCTTCCGCACGGACGCCGCGCGGAAGGGTTCTCGCCTTCCACACCCCAGGGTCGGCGTGGGCCCTCGCAGTATCAGCCTGAGGGGCGGGTCGCACCGATCAGGTCGCCTCGGTGGATGCCGGCTACGCGCACCCGCCCACCGGTGAAAGGCGCCTCCACCATCTGGCCGTCGCCGATATAGATCCCCACGTGGTGGATGGTGCCGGGGTCGGACGTGTTCTTCGCAAAGAAGACGAGGTCACCTGGACGCAACGCGTCGATGGGGATGTGCGGGCCTGACGTCCACTGCGTGCCGGTCCAGTGGTCGAGCCCTACGCCGGCCTTGTCCCAGGCGTACATCGCCAAGCCCGAACAGTCGAAGCCGCGGATTCCCGCACCGTGCGCTATGCCGTGGCTTGGGCCGGCTGTCGTGCCTCCGCCCCAGGAGTACGGGGTGCCGAGCCACTTCAAGGCCGCTCGCGCTGCGATGGCACCACGCGCGACGGATGTCGCCGGCCCCTCTTGGGGCCGTCCTGAATCGATGAACGCGGTGCGGGCTTTGCGCGCTTCCACCTTCTCCGAGGCTCGTTCCCGCGCGCGCTTGAGCCGGACGGCTCGCGCCTGAGCGCTCCCAAGCCGACGCTCCAGCCGCCGCTTTTCCGCCTCGATGTGTTGCACGGACTCCTGCTGGCTGACCACCGCCTCCTGAGCGAGCCGCCTGGCCTCCTCGGCACGTTTCGTCGCCGCCCCTTGCTCATCGAGCGCCTTCTGCGCCTGGCGTCGGAAGACATCGGCGACGCTCTTGGACGCCTCCACCCGGCGCACCACCGCGGCTCGTCTCTCGGCGAGCATCTCGAGGAGCGCGGCACGGTCCATGAAGCCCTGCGGACCCCCTTGGCCGACGAGCGCCGACGAGACCTGGTCGTAGCCGGTGCTGGTGCGGTAGAGCTGCGCGGCGAACGACGCCAGGCCGGCGCGCGTCTGCTCCGTCCTCCGGTCGGCCTCGGCCAGACGCGCCTGGGCGTCCTGGTAGGCCCGCTGGGAACGTTGGAGTTCGAGTCGCTCGCCGTGGTAACGCTCCACGGCCGCTGCGGCGGCTACGGCGAGCCGGTCCAGTTCACCGTCCGCCTGCGCGAGCTTGGCCTTCGTCCGGCCGACCTCGGCGGCCCGGTCCCTGACCTCCTGCTCGCTGTGCTCAACGTCCTCCGGACCTGGGGTCGGATCGGCTGCGGCGGAGCGGGCCGACGCGGCCGGTGCCAACAGGCCCATCCCGATCGCCACGCTGGACGAGAAGGCGGCCAGCCGCAGGACCACACCGCGGGTGGGGGACGCGGTCACGCGACGAGTCTGTGCTGCGCCAGGAGACATGAGCACGTCCTCCCCCCGGCATGTACTGCTTAGCGCAAACGATCACCTACGAAGAGTAGTTGACTCAGGCAATGGCGGGTAGTTTCGCCACTCCCGTCAAGGACTGGATGTCGTGCCTGTACTGGAAGGACCCGTGTTGGGAGAACTCGTACCGGGAGAGGTGGACGGGGGCGGTGATGAAGGCTTTGGAGGCGGTGGCGGCTCCGGTCCGTCACCAGAGGGCGGTGGCCCGGAGGGGGGCGGTTCTGGAGAGGACGAAGGATCAGGCCGAGTAGGGGAAGGATCGCCCGGACGGTGTGTCTCCGGTGGCGTTGACGGATTCCCTTGGCCAGGCCCCGTCGGCGTGGGTGTGGGCGTCGGGCCCGGGTCGGGATCGTTAGGGCGCCAGGTGACGTGCACCTGAGTCCCACCTGGCGCGAACGTGATGCCGCCGTCCCCGTGGGAGTTCGATCGTCGCGGGACGTGGACGCGCACGGTCACACTCCGCCCGGCCGCAAGCCGTCCGGACGCCGGGTGAACTTGTACGCCTCCCCACGTCTTCGCTTGCCACGTCACTGGTCCGCCTTCTGCATGCAGGTCTATGGACCCGTCCGAGTTCCCGGCCAAGTCGAGAAAGAGCGGGGATACCGCAAGAGCGCCCTTGGCCGCAGGGCCCGGAGGGGCATTCACGGGCGGCGATGCCGGCGGCGATGTCCGCAGCGCGGTCGGCGGGGCGGATGGGGCCCTCGCGCCAAGCGGAAATGTGGCGGAGACGGGAGAGGCGTTGAGGTAGCCGACAACTTCCGGGCGGTCCGACCGCCGCCCATCCTCCGGTCGTTGCGAGATGCCGGGAACAGCAGTCGGACGTGGCCCGGCGACAGTGTCAGCGTCCTGTTCTCCGGTGTCGAAGAACCCGTACATAGAAGCGATCCCACCGCCGGCCAGAAGGGCCACCACCGTGAGCACCAGAGCGACACGGACGGCCTGCGCCCCGAGCCTCGGCTCCTTCGACGGGGAACGCGTTCTACGGAAGCGATGCAGCCACGACCGTCCATCCTTGTCCGCCGGCCAGGGCGTCCGTGCCGGCTGCGTGCCTTGGACGGGGAACCCGTCGGGCGTGAACTCGGTGATGCGGGTGGCGACGAAGAGTCTGTAGCCGACCAGTTCCGGATCGAGGAAACAGCTCATCACCCGTAGCCGGAGCTCGGCTGCCAGCGCGGGATCCGGCAACAGCCCGTAAACCTTGGCCGCGGATACGGTACGCGGGCGGAAAGCGCAGCAGACGGAGCAATTCTCCGAGTGCTCCATCAACCGGCTGTTCAGGTCGTGGGTGAACGCACCGTGCCGTTCCCGCAGGAGCACGGCACGTTCCGCGCAGCCGTACGGCCCCTGGTACGCGAGCATTTCGGCCGTCAGCGCCTCTTCGATCTCGCCGTGCGCGCGGTCGAGAGATGACTGTGCGTCCTTCAGCGGTACATCGAACACCGCGGCCAGATCGGGCACGGACAGCTGGTGCCGGACCCTCAGGTCCAGGATCTCCCGGGAGACCGGCCGCAGGGCCAGCACCGCCTGCCACGCCATGATGCGCTGGTCGACGTCGTCCTGGTCGTGGCTGGCGACCGGAACGTCGGGCGGCTGTTCCCTGGACGGCAGCCGGCGCGCGCATTCCACCCGGGCGATGGCGTAGAGCCACGGCGCGAACCTGCCCGGGTCACGAAGCCTGCCGATGTGCGCCTCCGCGCCGATGAACGTGTCGCGCAACGCCACCTGGGCGGCGTCCCGGTCCCGCAATTGAAACCAGCAGTAGGCGTAGAGCCGGCCGGCGTGGGCTTCGTACAAGGCGGCCAGGGCGTCGGGATCACGCTCGCGTAGCGCCTCGACCAGGAGATGGTCGTGCATGCCACAAAAGGTAAAGGTTCAGGGCGCTCTTTACTGGCCAATTCAAGAGATCGAACTCGGATACCGAACACCATTCTTACTCTTCAGGGACACTTTTGGGAGAGTGTCGGGCATGAGAGTTTTAGGGGGTTTCGACCGCAGTTCTCCAACCAAAGTGATCGATCATCTAGCAGCCACGCCAGCAGGGGTGATCGAATACGGCGGCACGTGATCGGGCGCCCAACGCTTCACTTTTCAACCGGTCAATCAGGCAGAAGGATTTCCATCATCGGCGGCAGCGCCCGTTCAGCCGCCGCGGCGATGGAGGCGACCTGGGCGCTGGTGTAGATGACGGGCTCCCTCGCAATCACACGTGAGAACGCCCTCGCCGGATAGAACAGCACCCCTTCATGCTCTACACCGTCCCGCCCGACACGGGCGCCATGGACGACCACAATCGGCGTGACGTGGACTTCCTGGTCCAACTCCTCGGAGAGGAGTTCGGCCACCGTGTCGGCGGCCCGTGCGGCCACACCCGTGACACCGACGACGGGTCGGCGTCCCACCCACAGGCGGCGCTGTTCGGTGCGCAACCGAGCCCCCACCCGGAACCGCCGGCTTGCGATCGCGTAGATACCGGACAGGCCGACCACCAGGTGGTCGAGATTCGCCGTCGGAGCGGCACCGCCCCGCAAGGCCCGGTCGTGCAGGACGTGAAAACCCGCGGGATCCAGGCGGGCCAGCCTCCGGCCGGTGCTCCGCTCGGCCAAGGCCCCCCGCCGCCAGTTGGTCACCGGCCCTGGCCGGAGCCACCCGTACGCCGCGTGCGCGGCGAAGGTGAGGACAGCGGCCAGGAGCCCCGCCCACCAGACGCTCACGCCGGCCGCGACGACTCCCGCGCCGCCGGCCACCACCGCTCTTATCGCACGTCGCTCCCAGCGATGCTCCGCGGCCAGCGCACGGTAGCGGTACAGGGCCGAGGCCCCGGCGCTGGACACGCCGACACCGCTGCTGCGCACCGCAAGGCCCCTTTTCCTCGACCCCCGAGCCGCACCTGGAGGCACAAGCGTGCGGCAGCCCGGCCCTTCCAGCAAGGATTTCCGAAACTTGATCTTCGATCGGATTTGACACTGTCATCGTGACAGTGTCATCATCGTGCCCATGGACGGGACCTGGACGATCAGCGAGCTGGCGGAGCGCGCCGCCGCGGCGCTTTCCGCGGACGGATCCGCGCAGGTCAGCGGCCGGGTGCGCGATCTGCCCAACGAGCGGCTGATCCGCTGGTACACCACGATCGGCCTTGTCGACCCGCCGCTCGGCCGCCGCGGCCGCACCGCCCTGTACGGCCCGCGCCACCTCTTGCAGCTCGTCGCCGTGAAGCGCCGCCAGGCCGCGGGCCGCTCGATCGCCGAGATCCAGCTCGAACTGGCCGCCGCGACCGATGCGACCCTCGAACAGGTCGCCGCGGGAGCCGGCGACGACGGAGCGGGCTCGGCGGAAGCGACAGGGCCGCCGGACCCGGAGCCGGGGAACGCTCCCGCCCGCACCGCCTTCTGGAGTACACGGCCCGACGTGTCCTACACCTCGGCCTCCGTGGCCGATGACTACGGCAGGCCGGACACCGCCGAAGCTCGCACCTCCGTCGTTCAGGGGGTCCGCCTCACACCCGGCCTCACCCTCCTGCTCGACGTGCCCGCGCTGGACGGCGACGACCTCGCCGCCATCGAGGCCGCCGCGCGCCCGCTGCTCGACGAACTGCGGCGGCGCGGTCTTCTCACGCCCGCAGCACCCCCCGCGTTCCTGTCCGCCGACTCATCCCGGAGGTCCCAGTGACCGTGCGCATACTGCCGCTACCCGACACCGACCCCCCGGCGACCGACCGCGGGATCGGGGCACTCACCACCGACAAGGGCAACCTGCCGCTCGACTCCGTCGACGTGCACGCCTCGATCACCGGACTCGCCGCCGGTATCCAGGTCGTCCAGGGCTTCCGCAACCCGTTCGACATGCCGCTGGAGGCGACCTACATCTTCCCGCTGCCCGACCGCGCCGCCGTCACCGCGCTGCGCATGGAGGCCGCCGACCGGGTCATCGAGGGCACGTTGAAAGAACGCGGCCGCGCCAGGCAGGACTACGACGCCGCCATCGCCGCCGGACAGCGCGCCGCGATCGCCGAGGAAGACCGCCCGGACGTCTTCAGCATGAGGATGGGCAACATCCTTCCCGGTGAAAGCGTCACGGTGAGGCTGACGCTCACCCAGCCCCTGCCGCACGAGTCGTCCTCCAGCGCGACGTTCCGATTCCCGCTCGTCGTCGCGCCCCGCTACATCCCGGGCACGCCGCTGGACGGTGGGCGCGCCGGCTCCGGGGTCGCCGACGACACCGATTCCGTGCCGGACGCGTCCCGGATCAGCCCGCCCGTCCTGCTGCCGGGCTTTCCCGCCCCGGTACGGCTGGCCGTCACCGTCGACATCGACCCGGCCGGGCTGCCGCTGACCCAGATCCGCTCGGCGCTGCACGTGGTGGCCGAGGAGGGCGACGGTGAACGCACCACCGTCCGGCTGCGGCCGGGTGAACGCCTCGACCGCGACTTCATCCTGCGTCTGGACTACGCGCCGCACGAGAGCGCGGCCCTGTCCCTGGTCCCGGACGAGTCGGGCGAGGAGGGGACGTTCAGCCTGACAGTGCTGCCCTCCGGAGAGGCCCGGCCGAGCCCGCGCGACGTGGTGCTCGTCCTCGACCGTTCCGGCAGCATGCAGGGGTGGAAGATGGTCGCCGCCCGCCGCGCCGCCGCCCGCATCGTCGACACGCTCCGCCCCGAGGACAGATTCGCGGTCCTGTCCTTCGACACCGTCATCGAGCGCCCCCGCGACCTCGGCGCCGGAATGGCCGACGGCACCGATCGCAACCGGTTCCGCGCGGTCGAGCATCTGGCGGCGCTGAACGCCCGTGGCGGCACCGAGATGCTCGGTCCCCTGGACGAGGGCTGCCGCCTGCTCGCCGACTCGGCGCGCGACCGGGTCCTGGTCCTCATCACCGACGGCCAGATCGGCAACGAGGACCAGATCCTCGCCCGCCTGCAACCTCACCTGCGCGGTGTCCGCGTCCACACGGTAGGTATCGACCAGGCCGTCAACGCCGGGTTCCTGAACCGCCTCGCCGCCCTCGGCCAGGGGCGTTGCGAGCTGGTCGAGTCCGAGGACCGCCTCGACGAGGCGATGGAGCAGATCCACCACCGGATCGCCGCGCCGCTCGCGACCGAACTCACCCTCCACACCGACGACCTGGACCTCGTTCCGGACTCCGTGGCCCCCGGCCGGCTCGGCGCACTGTTCCCCGGCGTACCGCTGGTGGTCACGGGGCGATTCCGCGGCGCCCCCTCCGGCTCGCTGTCGATCCGCGGCACCGGATCCACCGGGGCGGCGTGGGAACAGCACGCCACGGGCACCGTCACCGAGAACTCTGCCACCACATCCATCTGGGCCCGCGCGCATCTGCGCGACCTTGAAGACCGCTACACGGTCGGCGGTGCGGACGAACTGGAACAGCGCATCGTCGACACGTCCCTCCGCTTCGGCGTCCTGTGCCGCTTCACGGCGTTCGTGGCCGTGGACAGCCGCGTGGTCACCGAGGGCGGCACCCCCCACCAGGTCGTCCAGCCGGTGGAGACACCGCGAGGCTGGGCCCAGCCCTCCGCCGCCCCGCGGATGACGCCGGCCGCCTACTCGGCCGCAGCAGAGAGCTCGCCGGACCTCCTCATGCTGCCCCAGGCC
>NZ_SMKH01000109.1 GCF_004348515.1 Actinomadura sp. KC345
GTGCCCGACGCGGTCCCACGCGCCGCGGGCGGGCGGGGTGTCGCCGTGGCGGGGGATGCGCGGCCAGAAGATCCGGCGTCCGAAGATGACGAGCAGGGCGGGCAGCAATGACATGACGACGACCAGGCCGCCGAGCACGCCGATGGCGCCGATCGGGCCGAGCGCGTAGTTGAAGCCCATGTCGGCGGCGAGCAGGCACAGCAGGCCGAGCGACACCGTCGCGGCGGACGCGATGATCGGCGCGGCGGCGCGGCGGAGGGCGACCGCCATCGCGCGGTGGCGGTCGGGGTGGCGGCGCAGCTCCTCGCGGTAGCGGGCGAGGAGGAGCAGCGCGTAGTCGGTCGAGATGCCGAAGACCAGCGCGTTCAGGATGGTGGACATGCCGTCCGCGACGTAGAGGCCGGCGTGCTTCCCCAGGAGGTAGACGACGGCGCCCGAGACCTGGAGGGCGATCGCCGCGTTCACGATCGGCAGCAGCCACAGGACCGGGCTGCGGTAGGTGAGCAGCAGGACGGCCGTGACGATGAGGACCGTGACGACGAAGACCGGCGTCTCGACGTCCTCGAAGGCGTCACCGACGTCGAGCGCGGCGCCGGCGGGGCCGGTCAGGCGGACCTCCAGGCCGGGTGGTGCGCCCGCCTGGGAGGTGTCGCGGAGTTTCCCGGCCTTGTCCGCGAGGGTGTCGTCGTCCGGCAGCGGGACGCTCAGCATGAGCGCCTTCCCGTCGCGGGACGGCTGCGGCGGCTCGACCGTCCCGGCGGCGAGGGGCGCGACGGCGCGCCTGTCGGCCTCGGCCTTCGCGCGGTCCGCGCCGGTGATGCCGGACGGCCGGACGTAGGCGACGACGCCCGGTGCCGGCTCGCCGTCCGGGAAGCGGGACGTCAGCTCCTCCACCCGGGTCGACTGCGCGCCGCGGGGGAGTTCGGCGGACGACGTGGCCTCGACGACGTCCGGCAGGCGGCTCGCGGCCGGGACGGCCATGATCGTGATCACGACCCAGCCCAGGAGGACGGCCCATTTCAGCAGGCGGGCCGATGGTTTGCTTGAGAGCAGCATGTGATGCTCTCCTTTCCGTGGGGGTTCCGTGTCGCGTGCGAACACGCCTTGCGGCGTGGTGATGCGGGGCTTCCGCCCGTCCGGGCCGCCGAGCGGCAACTCGGCGGTCCGGGCTCTAGACCTCCGGGAACGCCAGGAACCTGGCGTGGAAGGTGCGCGCGTCCGAGGGCGGTTCGTCGTCGTCGCGTTTGTAGCGGTAGAGGAGCGCGATGTACTCCTCGAAGAAGGGGCGCACCTGCTCCGGCGCGAGCGTGATCGTGGAGAACGAGAAGAGCAGGGCGTCGGCCCACGGGCCCATCGCGTCGCGTTCCTCCTGGAAGCACGTGAGCGCCTCCAGTTCGTTCGCGAGTTCCATGCGGGTCATGTCCTCCACGGCCTCGCGCATCTCCGGCGACTGCTCGCTGTACACGGGCAAGCGCCGGTCGGCGGGGATCGCCCGCCACCAGCGTTCGCGGCCGCGCGCCAGCTCCGGCGCCTCCTCCACGAACCCGTGCCTGGCGAGCTGCCGCAGGTGGTAGCTCGTCGAGCCGGTGCTCTGCCCCAGCTCGCGGGCGAGGGTCGTGGACGAGACGGGACCGCGCCGCATGATCTCGGCGATGCGCCGGCGGAGCGGGTGCGCGAGCAGCCGCACCTGCTGCGGATCGGTGACCGGCCGGGGCGGCGGCTGTTCCTTCATGCCCGCGACGCTAAGAGTTGCAAAGACCCTTTGCAACGGTTCTTGGCAAACTTCACCGCAGCGGAGGAGGGACCTGCGACCTGAGGAGGAGCGGGCGCCTGGCTCTGCGGTCCGGGACGCGGCCTCCCGCGACATCCGGAGAAGTCGTGGGTCATTGGCCACCGGACTCGACTGTGGTCAACTAAAGTCACTGAGGTCGGCGGGAGGGGAACGATGCGCGATCACATGGACGAGGTGTCGCCGGGGGCGACGCTGGCCGAGAAGGTCGAGTGGCTGATCCGGAATCTGTGGCCGGCCGACGCGGGGCCGCCGCGCAACAACGTGGAGACGGCCGCCGCCATCGCCCGCGCCACGGGGGAGGACATCTCGTCCACCACCGTGTGGAAGCTCCGCACGGGACGCCAGGACAACCCGCAGCTCAAGACGCTCACCGCGCTCGCCACGTTCTTCGGCGTGCCGATCGGGTTCTTCGGCTTCCCCAGTGAGTCCGGCCCCATCGGCGACGACCTCACGCTCCTGGCGCTGCGCCGCGACGTGGAGCACGGCGTCATCAGGCCCGAGGTGCTGCGCGCCCTCGTCGACCTGTCTCCGGAGGCGCGGTGGGTCGTGGACGAGATGATCCTCGGCGCCGCGGCCGCCGACCGGCGGCGGCACGGCGGGCAAAGCGCCTAGTGCGCGTCGTGGGACGGGTCCGGTGCCGTCGTCATCTTCTCGCACCGGACGAAGGCACCGGCCCTTCCGCCGGTGGTCCGCCCGTGAGTCCGTGCGTCGCGAGGAGGACGGCGGAGACCCCCACCAGCGCGACACCCACGAGCAGGTTGACGAAGGTCGCGACGGTGCTGCGCAGCATTCCGGCGAGGGAGAGATGGGCCACGTCCCGAGTGTCCCATTCCGTGGCGCGATCCTCTCGGCGGACGAGGTTTCCCCGGGTGGTGATCAGGTAGACACCAAACAGCCACATCGCCGGTACCGGGAGGGGCTATGCCGCCGTACGCCGTCGCCCTGTCGGTGATCGGGCTGGTGGCGGCGACCGTCGCCGGTGTCTACGCGGTCTCGTTCGCGCTTGCGCCCCGGACGTTCGAGAGCGGGCCGTTCCTGTCGGGCGCCCGTCCGGCGGAGCACGCGCTGTCCCGGTACCACGTCCGCTGGTACACGGTGTCGATGGTCTTCCTCGCCTTCGACATGGAGATGGTGTTCATGTATCCGTGGGCGCTCGTCGTCGCGTCCGTGGGCGTGAAGGCCGTCGTGGAGATGTTCCTCTTCCTCGCGCTGATCCTGGTCGGCGTCCTGTACGCGTGGCGCGAGGGGGCGCTGCGGTGGGCCTGAGGGCGTTCGCGGCTCCGCGCCCGTTCGTCGTCGCGGCGGCGGACGGGACGCGCGACCGCGTCGCCGTGGAGGCGGAGGTCCGGTCGCGCGGGTGGCGTCCCGCGCTGTCGCCCGCGGAGACGGGGATGCTCGTCGTCTGCGGAACCCCTGGGCCGGCGCTGGCGGACGCCATCGAGACCGTGTGGCGGGACATGCCCGAACCGCGCGTCCGAGCCTCGGCCGCCCTGGAAGGCGTCGCCGGTGGCGCCCGGCGCTCCGCGGATCCGGACGACGCCGGCATGGCGGACCGGGCGGACGACCGGGACGGGCTGCGGCTGGACGTCCTGCACGTGCCGCTCGGGCCCGTGCTGCCCCACTGGCCCGCGGGGTTGCGGATCGATCTGACGTTGCAGGGCGACGTCGTCCAGGCGGCGGACGCGGCCGCGGTCGACACCGCGGACGGCGCGTTCTGGGACGCGCACCCGGCCGCGTCCCGGCTCGACAGCGTCTCCCGGCTGTTGCGCGTGGCGGGCTGGGACGCGGCGGGCGAGGAGGCGGCCGTCCTGAGGGACAAGGCGCTCGGCGGGATCCCGGACGGCGCGCTCGCGACGCGCTTCCTCCCGTTCGCCCGGATGGTCGGACGCTCACGGACCCTGGGATGGATGACGCGCGGCGTCGGCACCCTGACCGGCCGCCCGGACATCGGCATCGACGTCAAGGACCGGCTGGACGAGTGGCTGCGGGAGATCGGAACCGCCCTCGAAGGGGGCGGGAGCCGTCCGCGCCGCCCGTGGGGCGAGCTGCTGGAGGTGCTGCCGCCGCTGCTCGAAGGCGCCGGGCTCGCCGAGGCGCGGCTGATCGTGGCGAGCCTCGATCCCGACCTCGGGACGGCCCCCGATGGCTGAGGTTCTCGTCCTCGGTGCGCTGGCGGTGGCGGCGGCCTCGCTGAACGCCGCGTTCGCCGGCCGCCGTCCCGCGGAGCCGTTCCGGGAGGCGGCGCGGCTGCTGACCATGCAGCGGCGCGTCACGGTTCGTGCCGACATGCCGCTGGCCAGGATCGGAGTGATCTCGCTGCCGGTCGCGGCGGCGCTCGCGGCCCTGGTCGTGCCGGTCGGCGAAAAGGCGGCGGTGGACTCGCCGGTCGGTGTCGTCTGGTTCAACGCGATGGAGGTCGTGGCCTGGGCGTCGGTGTGGCTGGCAGGCTGGGGCGTCAACTCCGCGTTCGCGCTGGTCGGCGGGTACCGGTTCCTCGCGCAGGGACTCGCGTACGAGCTGCCGCACATGTTCGCGCTCATCACCGCCGGCCTGGCCGCGCACTCCCTGGACCTGCGGGTGATCGGCGAGGCGCAGGACGGGCTGTGGTTCGCGGTCTGGATGCCGGTCGCGTTCGCCGCCTACCTGGTATCCGCGCTCGCGATGGCGTTCTGGGGGCCGTTCGGGCATCCCGTGGGCGGGGATCTGGCCGGGGGAGCGGCGCTGGAGCTGCCGGGGCCCGACCGGCTCGTGTTCCTGGCGGGACGGTACGGGCTGCTCACGGTGTCGGCGGCCGTGGCCGTCCCGCTGTTCCTGGGCGGCGGGTCGGGGCCGCTGCTGCCGGGGTGGGCATGGTCGCTGGTGAAGACCTCCGCGGTGCTCGCCCTGCTGGTGTGGACCCGGCACCGGCTGCCCGTGCTGCGCATGGACCGGTTCATGACGGCGGCGTGGACGGTGCTGATCCCGGCCACGCTGCTGCAGATGCTCGTCGTCGGGCTCGTCGTCGTGTGAGGAGGTGGAACCGTGGAGGACGTCGCGTTCTGGGTGCTCGCCGTCGCCGCCGTGGGGTCGGGCATCGCGGTGTTCGTCGTCGACTCGATGGCGCGGGCCACATTCGCGCTGCTCGCCTCGTTCCTGTGCGTCGGGGCGGAGCTGCTGCTGGCCGGGCTGGACTACCTCGGCGTCCTGGTGATCCTGATGATGATCATGGAAATGCTGGTGATGGCCGTCTTCATGGTCATGTACATGATGAACCCGGCCGGGCTGATGCCGATGAGCATGCTGCACAACAAGCGCGGCGCGCTGGCCATATCCGGGGCGGCGTTCGCGGTGCTGGCCGCCGGGATCCTCGCGATCCCGTGGCCGGAGCGGACGGGAGGCCCGCCCGCCGACCCGGCGTTCGCGCTCGGTGAGTCGATCATGGGCCCGAAGATGCTGGTCATGATGGTGATCGGCATCGCCATCACGACCACCATGATCGCGACCGTGGTGCTGGCCACGCACCGGGGGCGGTACGGCGATGACGCTTGAGGCGTTCCTGCTCCTGGCCGCGGCGCTGTTCTGCGTCGGGATGTTCGGCGCGCTGTCGCAGCAGTCGATCGTGATGCTGATGATGGGCCTCGAACTCATGATCAACGGGATCATCGTCGCCGCGGCCGGGTTCTGGTACCGGGTGTCGCCGGGGTCGGCCGACGGGCAGGTCCTCGTGCTGGTGGCCATCACCGTGATGGCCCTCGAAATGGCGATGGGGTTCGCGGTCGTCACCGCGCTCTTCCGGGCGCGCGACGTGGACCTCACCGATGACGCGGGTGATCTGAAGGGATGAGGATCGCGCTGCTGCCGGGCTGGCCGGGCGGGCCGGCGATGGACGGGCTGTCCGCCGTCCTCGCCGTGACCGTGGCCGTCGTCCTGGTCGCGGTGCTGGTCTACGCGGCGGGCCAGGGATACGGCGTGCGCTTCCACGTCCTGATGCTGCTGTTCGCGGCGGCGATGCTGGTCACGGTCACCGCGACGGACCTGCTCCTGCTCCTCATGGGCTGGGAGGTCATGGGCGCGATGTCGTACGCGCTCATCGGCTACGTGTGGCCGGACGCGGAACGGGTGCGGTCGGCGGACGTCGCGTTCCTCACCACCCGGGCCGCGGACATGGGCCTCTACGCGGCGGCGGGCTTCGCGGTCGCCGGAGCGCACTCTCTGGAGTTCGGCGCGCTGGCGCAGGCGGAGGCGCCGTGGCGTGACCTGATCGCCGCGGGGATCGTGGTCTCCGCGCTCGGCAAATCGGCCCAGCTCCCCTTCTCGTCCTGGCTGTCGCGGGCCATGGCGGGACCGAGCCCGGTGTCGGCCTTGCTGCACTCGGCGACGATGGTCGCCGCCGGCGCCTATCTACTGCTGCGTCTCCATCCGCTGCTGGCCGCGACCGGATGGGCCGCGACGCTCGTCTGCTGGGCGGGCGCGCTGACCGCGCTGGTGCTGGGTGCCGTCGCGCTCGCGCAGCGCGACCTCAAGCAGCTGCTCGCCGCGTCCACGTCCGCGCAGATCGGCTTCATGGTGCTGGCGGCGGGAACCGGGGCGATCGCGGCAGGGACGGCCCATTGGGTCGCGCACGCCGCCGTGAAGAGCCTGCTGTTCCTCTGCGCTGGGGTATGGCTGACCGCCCTCGGAACCCGGCGGCTGGACGAGCTGCGCGGGGCGGCGCGCCGGAACCGCCTGGTCGGCGCCGCCTTCGGTGTGGGCGCGCTCGCGCTGGCCGGTGTCCCGCCGTTGTCGCTGTGGGTCACGAAGGACGAGGTCCTGGCCGCGGCCGGTGAAAGCTCGGCCGCACTGCTCGCGACCGGTTTCGCGGCGTCGGTGCTGTCATCGGCCTACGCCGCCAAGGCGCTGGTCATGCTGTTCCGCCGTCCTGCGGGCGGTTCCGCGTTGCGCGTCCCGGTCCTGGTGCGGCTGCCGCTGCCCGTCCTGGCCCTCGCGGCCGCCGTGCTGGGCGTGCTCGGCCTCCCCCCGGTGGCCGAACGGTGGCGGCGGATGCTCGGCGTGCCGGACGAGGCCACGCCCGACGTGTGGGAGGCCGCCCTCTCCGCGGGTCTGGCGCTGGTGACGGTCGGCGCGGTCGCCGTGGCCCGGCGGGTTCCCGCGCCCGGCTGGGCGGCCGACTGGCTGTACCTGGAGCGCGCCGTGTCGGCCGTGGTGGTCCGCCCTGTGCTCGCCGTCGCGCGTGTGCTGGCGCGGTTCGACGACCACGTCGTCGACGGCGCCGTGCGAGGCGTCGCGCGGGGCGGGCGGTGGGCCGCCGGGCCGGCCGGACGCCGCGTCGAGTTCCGCGTGGACGCCCTGGTCGCCGTGGTCGGCCGCGCCGCACGGGGACTCGCGGCCCTGGCCCGCCGGCCGCAGACCGGGCAGCTCCACACGTACTACGCCCAGGCCGCCGTGGTCCTCGCCGTACTCGTCGTCGTCGCCGTCCTGGCGGGGTGACCCGTGCTCACACTGGTGATCTTCATGCCGCTGGCCGCCGCGCTCGCGCTGCCGGCCGTCCCGCGCCGCGCGGTGCCCTGGGCGTGGATCGGCGTCGCCCTCGCCGAACTGGCCCTCGTCATCGCCATGTGGGTCGCGCACGGGACGGGAGGCGGCGTCTCGTTCGAGACGAACGTGCGGTGGATCCCGTCCGTGCGCGCCGGTTACCACGTCGGCGTGGACGGCCTGTCGCTGCCGCTCCTCGCCCTGACCGCCGTCCTGTTCGCCGCGTGCGCGGTGTACTCGCTGCGGCAGACCCACCGGCCACGGGCGTTCGCCGCGCTGTTCCTGTTCCTGGAGACGGTGTGCCTGGGACTGTTCGCGGCCCTCGACCTGCTGCTGTTCTTCGTCTTCTTCGACCTGTCGATCGTCGGCATGTACTTCGTCATCCTCGTGTGGGGGCACGGGGACAGGGCGCCGTCGGCGCTGAAGTTCTTCCTCTACACCTTCCTCGGGTCGCTCGTCCTCCTGCTGGGGTTCATCGGCCTCTACCTGGGCGCGGACCCCCACACCTTCGACATGGTGGAACTGACCCGTACGCCCCCGCTGGAGTCGTCGCCGGGGCTCGCCGGCCTGACACTCCTCGCCATCGGGCTCGGCCTCGGCATCAAGACGCCGGTCGTCCCGTTCCACACCTGGCTGCCGCCCGCGCACACCGACGCGCCCGCCGCGGGGTCGGCGATCCTGGCCGGGGTCATGCTGAAGATGGGCACCTACGGCCTCGTGCGGACCGCGATGCCGATGCTGCCGGACGCCTGGCGCCGCTACGCCCTCGTGATGCTGGTCGTCGGGCTGGCCGGCGTCCTGTACGGGGCGCTCGTCGCGCTCGCCCAGGAGAACCTCAAGCGGCTCGTCGCGTACACGTCCGTGAACCACATGGGCTACGTCGTCCTGGCGCTCGGCGCGGCCGGATACGCGGCCGGTGACGCCGACGCGCGGCGGCTCGCGGTCACGGGCGCGGTGACGCAGATGGTCAGCCACGGCCTGGTGACCGGGGCCCTGTTCCTGCTGTGCGGGGTCCTCTACGAGCGTGCGGGCGGCTACGAGATCGGACGGTTCGGCGGCGTCGCCGGCGTCGCCCCCGTCTACTCCGCTCTCCTCGCCGTCGCGGCGTTCGCGTCGCTCGGGCTGCCCGGACTGTCCGGCTTCATCGCCGAGTTCCAGATCTTCGCCGGGACGATCGGGACCGGAACCGCGGCGACGGCGGTGGCCGGCGCGCTCGCCGTCCTCGGCATCCTCATCACGGCCGGGCTGTTCCTGCGCGTCCTGCACACGGTGGTGACCGGCCCGCCCGGTGAACTGACCCCGCGGGTCACGGACGTGCGGCGGCCCGAACTGGCCGCGCTCGTCCCGCTGCTGGCGCTGTCGCTGCTCATCGGCGTCGCGCCGCGCCTCCTGCTCGACACGATCGAGCCGCTGTCCGCGGCGGTCGTCGCCCTGGTGGGCCGGTGATGAACGAGAACCCGGCCGACCTCGCGCCCGAGCTGTGCGTCCTCCTCGCCGCCGTGCTCGGCCTGGTCTGCGGGCTGTTCCTGCCCCGCCGGCGGCAGTGGCGCGTCGCGGTGATCTGCGCGGCGGGGCTCGTCGCCGGGCTGGCCGTCGCGGGCGTCGCCGCGACCCGGCCCGACCTGACGGCGTTCGGCGCGTTCCGCGTCGACGCGGTCACGCACGTCACCCGGATCGCCGTCCTCGGCTCGGCGCTGCTCGTCGTCGCCCTCGCCGCCGGGCGGATGCGGGACCATCCGCGCGAGAGCGAGCACTACACGCTGGTCCTGCTCTCGGCGCTCGGCGCGATCGCGCTCGGCGCGTCGTCCGACCTGCTCGTCCTGGTCGCCGCGTACCTGCTGGCGAGCCTGCCCGCGTACGCGCTCGCCGGGTTCGGCAAGGACGCGCCCGGCACCGAGGCCGCGCTGAAGTACTACCTGATGGGCGCGCTGCTCGGCGTCCTGATGCTCGGCGGCGTCACGGTCCTGTCCGGGGTCGGCCGCGGCACGGCGTACGGGACCCTCCGTGCCGGGCTGGCGGACGCGCCGCAGGCGGCGGTCGCGGCGGGCGTGGTGGCGCTGCTGGCCGGGCTGCTGTTCAAGGCGGGCGCCCTCCCCGGGCACTTCTGGGTCCCGGACGTGGCCGAGGGCGCCCCGCCGGCCGTGGCGGCGTTCGTCACCACCGTCCCCAAGATCGGCGCCTTCGCCGCCCTCTACCGGATCGGCGCCGACGCGCTCCCCCCGGACGCCGCCGGATGGCCCGCCCTCGTCGCCGTGATCGCCGCGGCCACGATGACGCTCGGCAACCTCGCCGCGTTCGGGCAGGACAACGTCCGGCGGCTGCTCGCCTACTCGACCGTCAGCCAGGCCGGCTACCTGCTGGTCCCGGTCGCCATGGCGGGACGGACCGACCTGGCGCGGCCCGCGCTGCTGTTCTACGTCGCCGCCTACGCGGTGACGAACGTGGGCGCGTTCGCCGTCGTCCTCGCCGCCCGGCGCGACGACCTGGCCGGCTACACGGGCCTCCTGCGCGGCTCACCGCTCGTCGGCCTCGCGCTCGTCGTCTGCCTGCTCGGCTTCGTCGGGACGCCGCCGACCGCCGTGTTCGTCGGGAAGGTTCTGATGTTCGGCGCGGCCCTCGACGGCGGCTACCTCTGGCTCGCCGTGGTCGCCGCCGTCAACAGCGTCGCGAGCGTCTTCTACTACCTGCGGTGGATCGTCCCGCTGTTGGGGCGGCCGGACGGCCCGCTCCTCCTCGGACGCGGCGCGTCCGCCGTCGCCGTCGCGGCCGCCGCCCTCTCCGTCGCCCTGGGCGCCGGAAGCGGCATCGCGCTCGCGGCGCCCTGAGCGGCCGGGTCGGGCCGGATCAGCCTTGGCGGGGCTCCTGGAAGCGGGGCGCCCGCATGTTGACCAGGCTGTCGAGCTTGTGGACGCGCTCGTCGTGCCCGATCTGGCGGAGCAGGTCGGCGACCGAGCCGTACTCGCCGTACTCGGCCGCGTACGTCGCGGGCGCCGGCACGTGGTCCAGCTCGGGGTGCTCGGCGACGTACGCCATGTACTCGTGCTCGGCGTGGTCCTCGAAGTCGGCGTTGAGCCGGTAGCTCATCTCGGGCCGCACCAGGAACAGCAGCCACGAGACGTGGTAGTAGAAGAACGCCACGAGCCACGGTGCCAGTCGGTGCAGGAGGAACGACTGCCTCATCCCGTCCCGCTGGACGATGTCCTGGAGGATGAGCAGGTGCCACTGCTCGTTGTCCTGCTCCTCGCGGGTCTCGACGATCCGCTCGTAGACGCGCTTGGCGATCGCGGAACGGCGGCGCTGCCGCGACAGCGAGACGTAGCCCATCCGCTCCCACGCCTGGTAGGGGACGCGGGCGATGAACTCCAGCATCGTGAACTTCACGAGCGTGCGGTCGCGGCCGTAGACCAGGTCCATCTGCTTGAACAGCATCCGGGCCAGCAGCCCGTACTTCAGCCGCGGGGTTTCGAGGGTCTCGATCTGGGCGGCGCGCAGCTCCGTCGGGGAGAGCTTCGGCGGGCCGGCGTGGACGGGGGCGTGGGCGTCGGGGCGGATGAGGGTCTGCGTCGTGTTCGTCATGCCGTTGATGCTGCGTGTACGGCATGCGTTCCGGCATCGGCCGCTGAGATGCACCCGGCCTACGGCCCTGGACGCCGTCCGCACGCTCCGGATACCGCAACGGGCGTAGGGGACGACCCTGAACCCGTCTAGGGGGCCCGCCTGACGGGGGACGTCAGCGGCCCGGCCCGCTGTCGAACCACTCGCCGGCGGACCGGTTCGGCGGCGGCGCGGGCGCGGCGGGCTCGGCCGGCGTGCGCTGCGCGTCCGCCTCCTGCCGTACGCGGATGCGCTCCTGGAGCCGGGCCTCGACCCGGATCTCCTCCTCGCTCGGCGCCATCGCGATGATGACCAGCAGGATGATCGACACGCCGCCCACACCGCCCATGAGCGGCAGCAGGAAGTCGACGGCGCGGGCGCCGGTGGGGTCCGCCATGCCCTCGTGCATGGTGATCTCCATGGCCGCCATGCCGGTGTAGTGCATGCCGGTCACCGCGACACCCATGATCGCGGCGGCGCCGGCGGTCGCCCACATGCCCTTGACGCGGATGCTGAACCAGAGCGCCGTGGTGGCCGCCGCCAGGGCGATCAGCACCGACAGCCCGACCAGGACCGGCTGGTAGCCGATGTGCCCGGCCATGTTCATGGCGGACATACCGGTGTAGTGCATGCTCGCCACCCCGGCGCCCATGATGACGCCGCCGATGACGATCACGGGGACGCGGGCGCCGGCGAAGCCGACGATGAACAGCCCGATCGCGACGACCGCGATGGAGGTGGCGCAGCTCAGCAGGGTGAGCGGCACGTCGTAGCGGATCTCGTGGTCCTCGATGGTGAAGCCGAGCATGGCGATGAAGTGCATCACCCAGATCCCGGTGCCGCCGATGGCCAGCGCCGCGAGACCCAGCCAGGAGGCGCGTGAGAGACCGCGGGTCGCCCGCGCCCGGGCCGTGCACAGCAGGCCGAGCAGCGAGCCGATGAACGACATGGCATAGGCCGTCACCGGCGTGACCAACCCGTAGGAAAAGTGATGCACCTCTGCCATACGGTCCCCCCGTAAAAATGTTCCTGCTGTGACCGCGGAATCATATTCGGTTCACCAGCGGAAACGGCAGTACAGCGGGCGTTGACCGGTGATTGACCTTCGGTGGACCGTCGAGTAACGGCCTGGCCGGTCACTGCCCGTACGCGAATGGAGGGCACCGCGTGATCATCGGGCGCTCGGGCGGCGAAGAACGACGGTCTCCACACCCGCGAGGCCGAGGACCTCGGCGGCCGACCCCTGGTTCACCGCCAGGCCGAGCCAGCCGGACGAGTCGACCCAGACGAGGGGCGCGCCGGGGGAGACGCCGCCGAAGGTCTCCTCGAACGTGACCCGTGCGGAGCCGGGCGCCGGATCCGTCCATGCGACGTCCAGGGGAGTCCCGTACGGGAGCGGGCCGAACGCGGCGGCCAGGTCCGCCGGCTCGCCGCCGAGGACCAGGCTGCCGAACCGGTCGGTGTAGAGGACCGGGACGGTCAGCTCCCCGTCGCGCGCCACCGCGGACGGGACGTCCAGCGGCAGAGGCTCGACCGCGGGCCCGAGGTCGGCGACGTCCAGTCCGGTGGCGAGGTGGGCGGCGGCGGGAGAGAAGATGTCGCGCCCGTGGAACGAGGTGGAGACGGCGGGCAGCCGGTACGCCGGGTTCTCCAGCGCGTGCGCCCGGACGACGCCGCCCAGCCCGGCCGCCGCCGGGACCAGGAGGCCGTTGTCCGGGCCGACCAGCACGTCCCCGCGTCCCGTCTCGATCGCCACGGGAAGGCGCGGCGTGCCGACACCCGGGTCGACGATCCCCACATGGACGCCGGCCGGCATGTACGGGAGCGCCTGGCGGAGCAGCATCGCGCCCTCCCGGACGGCGAACGGGGTGATCTCGTCGCTCAGCACGAGCACGTTCGCCGCCGGCGCGATCGTGGAGACGACCCCCGCGCAGATCGCCGTGTAGGCGGCACCGAAGTCGGTCGCCAGACTCACGAACGAACGGCTGTCCCGCATGACCGCGATCCTACCCGGCGTCCCTGCGACGAGCTCAGCCGAACCGGCGGGCGGAGGCGTCTTCCTGGGCCAGGCGCCGCAGGGCGGTGAGGACCTGTTCGTACAGGACGGTCGAGACCAGCAGCGAATGGACCGTCCGGGCGCGCGGCGTTCCCTCGGCGACCCTGCCGATCTCGTGGTCGGCCACCTCCGCCGCGGCCTTCACGTAGGGGCGCAGATCCTTGAGCGTGATCGGGAAGCCGAGGCGGCGCAGCGCCACGAACGTGTGCGCGAGCAGGTCGCGGGCCGGGGCGCGGTCGCCCACGTTCCAGCCGAGTTCCCGGACGAGCGCGTCCACGTCCTGGCGGGCGGCGCGCCAGTGCGGGTCGTGCGGCGCCGCGACGTGCGGGCCGATCGCGTACTGGGTGGTGCCGAACAGCTCGTGCAGGCTGACCCGGTCGTCGTCGATGGCCGAGATGATCTGCTGGATCGACGAGACCGGCAGGTCGCCGACCTCGCGCAGCGCGCTGATCAGCCGCAGCCGCTCCAGATGGCGCACGTCGTACTCCGACCGCGTCGCGCTCACCGCCGAGCCCTTCGGGAGGAGGCCCTCCCGGATGTAGAACTTGATCGTCTGGACCGTCAGGCCGCTGCGATCGCTCAGCTCGGAGATCTGCACCGCCGCACCCCCCCCTTGACCGGACGTTTAACGCTATCCGGGTGGGCCGATTAGATACCGGCACTATCCAATGTCTGTCCGGGTTGCGGTGGTTTCTGGGGGAGGTCAGGAGGCGGTGCGCCGCATGCCCTCGGAGATCTTCTCGGCCGCCGCGGCGACGGGGGCGGCGTGCAGGCGGCCGGGGGCGCGGCTCAGGCGCTCCAGGGGGCCCGACACCGACACGGCGGCGATCACCCGCCCGCCGGCGCCGCGGATCGGGGCGGAGACCGAGCCGACGCCCTGCTCGCGCTCACCGACGCTCTGCGCCCAGCCCCGCCGGCGGACGGACGACAGCGTGGCGGCCTCGAACTTGGCGTTGCGCAGGCCGCGGTGCAGCCGGTCCGGCTCCTCCCAGGCGAGCAGGATCTGCGCGGCCGAACCCGCCGTCATCGGGAGCGCGGCGCCGACCGGGATGGTGTCGCGCAGCCCGCTGGTGCGCTCGGCGGCGGCCACGCACACCCGGACGTCGCCCTGGCGGCGGAACAGCGAGGCGCTCTCGCCGGTGAGGTCGCGCAGGTGGGCGAGGACGGGCTGGGCGATCGCGAGGAGGCGGTCCTCGCCCGCCGCGACCGCGAGCTCGGCGAGCCTCGGCCCGAGGATGAAACGTCCCTGCGTGTCCCGGTGGACGAGACGGTGGTGCTCCAGCGCGACGGCCAGCCGGTGGGCCGTGGGGCGGGCCAGCCCGGTCGTCTGGACGAGCTGGGCGAGCGAGGCCGGGCCCGCCTCCAGCGCGTTCAGGACGAGAACGGCTTTGTCAAGTACGCCGACTCCGCTAGAGTTGTCCATGTCTTGATATTGCCGTCTCGGATTTTGAGATGCAAGTCAAGGTGACCAGGACCACGGCGCGCCTGCGACCGGCAGGGGACGCAGACGACAGTTCAGCAGGTGAGGTGGAAGTGATGGGCCGAACACTGGCCGAAAAGGTCTACGACGCGCATGTCGTACGGCGCGCCGAAGGTGAGCCGGACCTCCTCTACATCGACCTGCACCTCGTCCACGAGGTGACCAGCCCGCAGGCCTTCGACGGCCTGCGGATGGCCGGCCGCCCCGTCCGGCGCCCCGACCTGACGATCGCCACCGAGGACCACAACGTCCCGACGACGGACCTGCTGAAGCCCATCGCCGACCCGGTGTCGCGCACCCAGGTCGAGACCCTGCGCAAGAACTGCTCCGACTTCGGCGTCAGGCTGCACCCGATGGGCGACGACGGGCAGGGCATCGTCCACGTCATGGGCCCGCAGCTCGGCCTGACCCAGCCCGGCATGACCGTCGTCTGCGGCGACTCGCACACCTCCACGCACGGCGCGTTCGGCGCCCTCGCCTTCGGCATCGGCACCAGCGAGGTGGAGCACGTCCTCGCCACCCAGACGCTCCCGCAGGTCCAGCCGAAGACGATGGCCGTGACCGTCGAGGGCGCCCTGCCCGAGGGCGTGACCGCCAAGGACCTCATCCTCGCGATCATCGCGCGGATCGGCACCGGCGGCGGCCAGGGCCACATCATCGAGTACCGCGGCGAGGCCGTCCGGGCGCTGTCGATGGAGGGCCGCATGACGGTCTGCAACATGTCCATCGAGGCCGGCGCCCGCGCCGGGATGATCGCGCCGGACGAGACCACGTTCGCGTACCTCAAGGGCCGCCCCCACGCCCCCTCCAGTGCAGTTGCCGGGGGGCCTGGGGGGTCGTCCCCCCAGAATGAAGGCAGCGACGACTGGGCCGAGGCCGTCGAGTACTGGACGTCGCTGCGCACCGACGACGACGCGGTCTTCGACAAGGAGGTCGTGATCGACGCGGCCGAGCTGACCCCGTTCGTCACCTGGGGCACCAACCCCGGGCAGGGCCTCCCGCTCGGCGACTCCGTGCCCGACCCCGCGGCCTACGACGACCCCGTCAAGCGCCAGTCGGCCGAGCGCGCCCTGGAGTACATGGGGCTGACCGCCGGGACGCCGCTGCGCGACATCGAGGTGGACACCGTCTTCGTCGGCTCGTGCACCAACGGCCGCATCGAGGATCTCCGCGCGGTCGCGGGCGTCCTGAAGGGCCGCAAGGTCGCCGACGGCGTCCGGATGCTGGTCGTCCCCGGCTCCATGAGCGTCAAGAAGCAGGCCGAGGAGGAGGGCCTCGACGGCGTCATCTCCGCGTCCGGCGCCGAGTGGCGCGAGGCCGGCTGCTCGATGTGCCTGGCGATGAACCCCGACAAGCTCACGCCCGGCGAGCGCAGCGCCTCCACGTCCAACCGCAACTTCGAGGGCCGGCAGGGGCCCGGCGGCCGCACCCACCTGGTGTCGCCCGCCGTCGCCGCCGCCACCGCCGTCACCGGCCGTCTGACCGCCCCCGCCGACCTCTGAGGAGCCACGATGGAAGCGTTCACCACCTACACCGGGCGCGCGGTCCCGCTGCGCCGCAGCAACGTCGACACCGACCAGATCATCCCGGCCGTCTGGCTGAAGCAGGTCAGCCGCACCGGATTCGACGAGGGCCTGTTCTCCGGCTGGCGCGAGGACCCCGGCTTCGTCCTGAACCAGCCGCAGTACGACGGCGCGGGCATCCTGGTCGCCGGCCCCGACTTCGGCACCGGCTCGTCCCGCGAGCACGCCGTCTGGGCCCTCCAGCAGTACGGCTTCCGCGTCGTCATCGCGCCGCGCTTCGGCGACATCTTCCGCAACAACTCCACCAAGATGGGGCTGCTGCCCGTCATCCTCACCGCCGACCAGGTCGAGGACCTCCAGAGCCGGATCGAGAAGGACCCGGCCGTCGAGATCACCGTCGACCTGGGGAACCGCGAGGTCCGCTGGGACGGCCTGACCGCCCCCTTCGAGATCGACGACTACACCCGCTGGCGCCTCATGGAGGGCCTCGACGACATCGGCCTCACCCTCCGCCACGCCGAAGCCATCAACGATTTCGAATCCACCCGCCGTCCCTGGTTCCCCGTCACGATGTAGCGCAGCAGGCGACCCTGGTCACGGGGCCCACTGGCTCAAGCGCCAGTGGGCCCCGACTAGCATGCCCACAAAGCAGCGACATCAACCACCGCCGCACCACGCGACAACCTCAATCGTCGCGATCGCGTCCGAAGGCAGGTTTCGAGCCTGCGAGAAACCTGATCGCGCAGCGAGCCCCCAGGGCGAGTCGGAGCGATGCAGCGATCGCACCGCAGTCATCGACGATGGAGGGCCTCCAGGCCCGAAGGAGGAGATCACTGCATGCAAACACAGCCGCACTGGGACGATCCCGCGTTGACGCTGCTCGCGCGGCAGCTGCGTGACGCCCACCGGGCCGTCGCGCCGCTGCCCGCCGAGGAGCGGCAGCGGCTCATCCGGCACCTCCTGGCGATCACCGATCTGGCGAAACGGGACACCGGGCTGGCCGCCCGCAGGCTGGAGGCGTTCCTCGCCGATTTCCAAGAGACGCCCGACGTCGGTTAGCGTGCGCAGTGGCCGGATCCGGTCCGGTCACCCGGCGAGACAGGGGCGAGTGCGACAAAAACGCCAGCGACACGCCAACTCGTGCGTGCAGGTGATTGTGTCCATGCTGAGGGTCCCTTAGTTTCGTTCGGGCAAGGGGGGAACTAGAGGAGTAACCCATGAACAAGCGTGAGCTGGTCGACGCCATCTCTGACCGGCTGGGCAGCAAGAAGGCCGCAGCCGAGGCCGTCGACGCCATCCTGGAGGCGATCCAGACCGCCGTCGCCAAGGGCGACAAGGTCGCGATCACCGGGTTCGGTTCGTTCGAGAAGGCCGACCGGCCTGCCCGTACGGCCCGCAACCCCGCAACGGGCAAGACCATCGAGGTTCCCGCGACGTCCGTCCCGAAGTTCAAGGCGGGGGCGGACTTCAAGAACCTGGTGGCCGGCAAGAAGTAGGCAATGCCGCGTCGTCGCCCGGGACCGTGCCAAAACGGTCCCGGGCGTCGGCGTGTCCGGGGCCCTGGTCCGGGGGCGAGGGCAGCGGGAAGGTCGACAGCGTCACCACCGAGATCCGGTCGCCGTCCATCGCGAGGTTCACCCGCTGCCCCAGCCGCAGCAGCCGCAGCCCTCCCGCCGCGAACGCCTCCCCGTCGAAGGGCAGCTCCGTTCCGTCGTCGAGCAGCACGCTCCCCGAGCGCGTCGGAGCGTCGAACACCTTCACCGTCCCCTGCATACCCCGAACCCTAGGCGAAGGCGGGGAGACGGGCCGCCACCTCCCTCGTCCGGGGGCCGGTGCCGAGGGCCAGGGCGGCCCGGAGGTCGCCGGGGATGTCGACGTCGCGGCGGACGCTGTCGGTGCCGGGGATCAGGAGTTCCCGCGCGCCCCGCGCGCGGTGGGCGGCTCGGGAGTCCACGCCGAAGGCCGGGGAGAACGGGACGCCGGGGCCTGCCGTGTACAGGGTCGTGCCGACGCCGGCCGCGTCCGGGACGAAGGCCTCGGGCGCCTGGCCGGCCGCGTCGAGGACCCGCGCGAGTTCAAGAGGACGCAAAGCGGGCAGATCGGCGGAGAGCGCGCCTACGCCGGTGCCGGGGGCGAGTCCACGGCCGTGACCGGCGCCGTGGACGAGGGCCGGGTTCAGCCCGGCGTCCGGCACGTCGGGCACGACGACGGCGCCGAGGGCCGCCAGGTCGGCGGCCGGAAGGGGATCGTCGGTGACAACGATCACGGTGCGGACCCGGTCGCAGCGCAGCGCCGCGGCGACCGTGTCGGTCGCCACCGCCAGCGCGAGCGACTCGCGGTGCGGGCCCGCGGCCCCGGACATGCGGGTCTTCGCCCGGGCCAGCATCTTCACCGGCACCACGAGCGACCATCGGTTGAACTCTGCGGTAGACATGGCAACTCGACACTATGCGCACGCACCCGCGACACTTGTGGGCACCCTGCGTTCGCTCGGGGACGGATCAAGGAGGGGAGACGGGGCATGAGCCACGGGTATTCGCCGGCCTGGCGGAAGCTCACCATCGTCATCCTGCGCCCGCTGCTCTCGGGGCTGCTGAAACGGGACTGGCGCGGACGGGGCAGCGTGCCGGCGGAGGGCGGCGTCATCATCGCCGCGAACCACATCTCCGAAGCCGACCCCCTCGCGCTCGCCCACTTCGTGTACGAGTCGGGCCGCTACCCCGTCTTCCTGGCGAAGTCGACGCTGTTCGACGCGCGGTTCATCCGGAACGTCCTGCGCGGCACCGGCCAGATCCCCGTCTACCGCGACCATGCCGACGCGTCCCTCGCCCTGAAGGACGCCGAGCGGGCCCTGCTGGACGGCGAATGCCTGGTCTTCTACCCGGAGGGCAGCTGCACCCGTGACCCCGAACTGTGGCCCATGACCGGGCAGACCGGAGTGGCGCGGATGGCGCTGAAGACGGGCGCCAAGGTCGTCCCCGTGGCGAACTGGGGCGCGCACGAGCTGATGCCGTACCGGCGCGGCGCGCGGACCGGGCTCGCCGGAAGCCTGAAGAGGGGCGTCCACCCGCTCCCGCGCAAGACCATGAAGGTGCTCGCAGGCCCGCCCGTCGACCTGTCGGCCTACGAGGGGCGGCCGCTCACCAAGGAGACTTTGCTGGCGGCCACCGACGACATCATGGCCGCGATCACCGGCCTGCTCGGCGAGCTGCGCGGCCAGGAGCCGCCCGGAGAGCGCTACGACCACCACAGGGTGCTGGAGGAGCGGCGGCGCGCGTACCCGGCGGCCGGAGGCGAGGCGTTCGAGCCCACCGGGCCGTTTCCTCGTGGGGGAAAGACCCCCCACGCCCCCCGTGACGAGCAGGAGCCCGCGCGATCCGCGAACGGCGAGCCGAAGGCGGACGGCTCGTGACCTTCCGCACCGCGGTGATGGGGGCCGGTTCCTGGGGGACGACGTTCGCCAAGCTGCTCAGCGACGCGGGCGGCGACGTCGTCCTGTGGGGGCGCCGCCCCGAGGTCGTCGAGGCCGTCAACGAGCGCCACGAGAACCCCGACTACCTGCCCGGCGTCCCGCTGCCCGAAGGCGTCCGCGCGACGCTGGACCCGGCGGAGGCGCTGGCCGGCGCGGACTTCGTCGCGCTCGCCGTCCCCGCCCAGACCCTCCGGCGCAACCTCGGCGACTGGCTGCCGCTGCTGCCGGCGGACGCGGTCCTCGTCAGCCTGATGAAGGGCGTCGAGCACGGCACGTCCCGGCGGATGTCGGAGGTCGTCCGCGAGGTCGCGAACGTCCCCGAGGAACGCGTCGCGGTGTTCTGCGGGCCGAACCTGGCGCGCGAGGTCGCGGGCGGCGAGCCCGGCGCGGCGGTCGCGGCCTGCGCGGACGAGGACGCCGCGCGGCGCCTCCAGGCCGCGACGATGACGCCGTACTTCCGCGTCTACACCTCCACCGACGTCGTCGGCTGCGAGCTGGGCGGCGCGGTGAAGAACATCGTGGCGCTGTGCGTCGGCATGGCGGTCGGGCTCGGCTTCGGCGCCAGCACGCAGGCCCTGCTGATGACCCGCGGCCTCGCCGAGATCGCCCGGCTGGGCGCGGCGCTCGGCGCCGACGAGCACACCTTCGCGGGGCTCGCCGGGATGGGCGACCTCGTCGGGACGTGCATGTCGCCGCTGTCGCGCAACCGGACGTTCGGCGAGAACCTCGGCCGCGGCATGACGCTGGAGCAGGTCATCTCCGTCACCAAGCAGACCGCCGAGGGCGTCAGGTCGGCGGAGGCGGTGATGGAGCTGGCCCGCAAGCACAGCGTGGAGATGCCGATCACCGAGGCGGTCACCGCCGTGCTGCACCACGGGATGCCGATCAAGGAGGCGGCCATCTCGCTGATCTCCCGCTCCCCGAAGCCCGAGCGGTACGGGCTGTGACCGCCCCGCCGGAGGGCTCGCCGTGCCCGGATCGCTCGTGGCCGACCCGGGCTGATCACCGATAGGGTCGGACGAATGTCCCAGGTTTCTAGGATCCGCGTGGCCGTGGTCTTCGGCGGACGCAGCTCCGAGCACGCGATCTCCTGTGTCACCGCGGGGGCCGTGATGGCCGCCATCGACCGGGACCGGTACGAGGTGGTGCCGGTCGGCATCGCCCGCGACGGCCGCTGGGTGCTGCCGCCCGGCGACCTGCGGCTCGCGATCGAGGACGGCCGGCTGCCCGAGGTGACCGGCTCCGGCGACGCCCTCGCGCTGCCGTTCGACCCCGACAGCCGCGGCCTGATGGTCGTCCGGCCGGGCCAGGTGCCGGAGACGCTCGGCGACGTCGACGTGGTGCTGCCGCTGCTGCACGGCCCCTACGGCGAGGACGGCACCATCCAGGGACTCCTCGACCTCGCGGGCGTCCGCTACGTCGGAGCGGGCGTGCTGGCCAGCGCGGTCGGCATGGACAAGGGGTTCATGAAGCTCGTCTGGCAGGCGCGCGGCCTGCCCGTCGGCCCGTACGTCCTGGTCGGAGACCGGGAGTGGCGGCGGGAGCGCAAGCGCAAGATCGACGAGATCAAGGAACTGGGGCTGGCGAGCGGAACGCCGGTGTTCGTCAAGCCGGCGCGGGCCGGGTCGAGCATGGGCATCACCCGCGTCACCGACGAGGCCGGCCTGGAGGCCGCGGTCGAGGAGGCCCGCGAGCACGACCCGAAGGTCATCGTGGAGGCCGCGATCGAGGGCCGCGAGATCGAGTGCGGCGTCCTGCAGGGCCTGGACGACGGCCCGGCCGAGGCCAGCCTGCCCGCCGAGGTGCTGATGGCGGGCGACCACGACTTCTACGACTTCGAGACCAAGTACCTCGACGGCTCCACCAGCATGGCGATCCCCCCGGACCTGCCGGCCGCCGCGATCGAGGAGGTCCGCCGCATCGCCGTCCAGGCGTTCGACGCGCTCGACTGCGAGGGCCTCGCCCGCGTCGACTTCTTCCACACCGCGGACGGCCGCTGGGTCCTCAACGAGATCAACACCATGCCGGGCTTCACCCCGGCGTCGGCCTTCCCCCAGATGTGGGCGGCGACCGGCCTCGACTACTCCGCACTGGTCGACCGCCTCATCCGGACGGCGGCGACCCGCTCCACAGGACTGCGCTAGTTTTGCAGGCCCGGCCCACTGCGCTCGCCTTGCGGCTCGCGTGCTTATTGCAGTAACGGCCCACTGCGCTCGCCTTGCGGCTCGCTCCGTGACCGTTCCTGGTGCGAGGACCGTTCCTGGTGCGAGCGCGAACCGTCCTCCAGCCCCCACCCACCACCATCCAAACGACGAGCTTCGCTCGGCCATCACCGGCGATCTTCCCGGTGAGGCTCGCCTCCGGCGTCGCCTCACCGGTCAGTTAGCGCGCTCGCGTGCGGTGTCGGGGTCGTTGCGGGACGTGTTCTAGTCGTACGGCAGCCAGGCTGTGTTCTTTAGCGTGGCGGCGTTGGTGGCTCGGGCGCCCTTGTCGGAGAACGTCCACAGGGTGTCGGCGATGATCAGGGAGCGGCGGATGCCGGTGCCGTCGCCCGGGTGGCGGACTGTTCCGATCTCGGTGATGGACGCGTCGGTGACCTTGAGGGCCAGGGCCTCGCCGTTGGGGGCCACGGGGAGGACGGTGAGGCCGGTGTCGGGCCAGTACAGGAAGGCGTGCGGGTCGAACTCCGCCTGTGCTGTCGCTTCGGGGAGGGTGTGGTCGTCGATTCTGCGGGGCTGCTTGGCGGAGACGTCGAAGAGGGAGACCTGGAGGCCCTTGGTCCGGCCGTTGCGGTCGGCGTCCTGGCCGACGCCGAGGAGCCTGCCGTGCCCGGTGGGATGCAGGTACGCCGAATAGCCGGTGATCTTGAGTTCGCCGGTGAGGCGGGGCCGGCGCGGATCCTCCAGGTCGAGCACGTACAGCGGGTCGACCTGCCGGAACGTCACGACGTAGCCGGTCGTGCCGATGAACCGGACGGAGTAGATCCGCTCGCCCTTGCCGAGACCGTCGATCCATCCGATCTCGGCGAGGCGCCCGCCGTCCTGGGCGAGGACGTGAACCGAGCTCTGGGACGGCTTCTCCCCACGGGAGAACTGGCCGGTGGTCGTGGCCAGGCGCAGCTTCCCATCGTGCTCCGACATGGAGTACTGGTTGAGCAGGTCTCCCTTGACCGAACCCGACGCCACATAGCGGGGACGTCCCTGGCCGCTGACGTCGAACTTGTGGACGTCGGTGCGCACCTCAGGGCGCTTCTTGCGCGGTGTCCACATGGACGGCTTCGGGGGAGTGCCGGTGACGTACAGGCTCGTGCCGTTGCCGTAGACGGTCGAGCCGTCGGCGGCGACGCCGATCGCCCGCGGATCGCCGAGCCCCTGGGACAGGTCGAACGTCAGCACGCTCAGCATGGACGACCCGGCGGACGAGGACGGCCGGCTGACCTGGTCGCAGGGGACCTGGTACGTCCTGGCCGGGGTGCCGTTCCCGGCCTCGACCTGGAAGGCGGGGAGCCAGGCGTCGAGCGGGGCCGTCACCACGGCCCTCCTGTTCGCCTCGGCGGCCTGCTCGGCGTCGTTGCCGCCCGGGAAGTGGATGTCGGGCCGGGACTGCATCACGACGCGCACCGTCGAGCCGCTCTGCCGCGCGTCCAGGTAGTCGGCGTGGGTCGTCATGGTGCCGGCGACCTTCGGCGCGCCGGAGATGTCGATGAGGGTCAGGCGCGTGGTCGGTCTCGGTGTCTGCGGACTGGGGGAGTCCTGGAC
>NZ_SMKH01000010.1 GCF_004348515.1 Actinomadura sp. KC345
TTGAAGTGGTGACTGAACATGATCGCCTCCACCTCGATGCCGTTCATCGCGATGATGCGGCACTTGGTGTAGGGATCGGAGGTGTCGGGATCGACGGGCGCGACGTCCAGCTGGCCCCAATTGCGCAGCTGGTCGTCCAGCGGGATACCGCGGTGTTCGAGCGGGTTGAACGCCACCAGGCTCACCCTTCCTGTGAGAGCGGATCGGCATGACGCCCGGGTGCGCCTACCCGACACGACCCACACCGCACCTTCCCAACCGAACGACCCCGAAAATTTTGTCGCGCGTTAACGTCCTGCTTGACGGCCTGGTGTTCGTCGGGGTCGTAGGGGACGTGGTCGGTCCAGCAGCGTCAGAGCACGCGAACCCAGCGGGCTCCCAGGCCGCGCAGGGCGCGGTACTTGCCCTGACCACGGCCGCGCGCGTCGTCGTGGGCCGGAAGATCGCCGCGTCGGATCCAGCGGCCTGACGAGAGGCCAGGTACACCACGGCGTCTGCGATTCGTCGGGGTCGCCGACCCGTACCCTCGGGACGGTCCGTCTGACTTGGGCAAGCAGATCTTCGTCCATCCGGCCCGGTCTGGACCGGGGGCCACGGCGTCCACCCGAATGCCGCGGGCGGCCAAGTCCAGGGCGCTGGATCGTGTGCGAGTTCAACAAGCTGACCCGGTGGAAAGCGGTCGTGAGGCGCTCGGCGTCCCGAACCTGCACCTCCATGACCTGCGCAACCTGATGGCACGCATGGGGCACGACAACGAGCGGGCAGCGCCGCGGTATCAGCACCGGTCGAGCACTGCTGACCGCGCCATTTTTATCCGTAGGCTGTGGGTTCGAGTCCCACGCGACCCGCCCGTCCCGACCAGGGCAAACACGAGATTGCCCCGGTTTGCCCCCCGCCCGGTTCGTCCCGCTTCGTTCCCTTGTCTGCTCGATGTTTGCTCGCGGGCTTGGATCGGGCCTGGTCACCCCGTTTTCCAGTTCGCCGAACCGGGTGGCGGCTACTCCCGAGCGCGCTCCGCGTCCACGGCGGCGCGCAGTGCCGCCACCGTGCTCTGCCAGTCGGCGCCCGAGGTGTCGACTCGCAGGTGGGTCACCCCGTTGCCGTGCGCGGCCCGCAGCCGTCCGACCAGCGCTGTCGGCTCGACGCACAGGGAGACGGCGTCGACCAGCCCGTCCGGGACGGCGCCGGCCGCCGCGACCGGGCCGTCGGCCCGCATCCGCCGGTGGATCTCCGCGGCCTCGGCCGGGTATCCGAGACGCTCGACGAGGGACCGGTAGAAGTTACGCGACGGGGCGCCCATCAAGCCGACGTAGTGCGCGATGCGTTCCCGCCACCTCTCCCGGGCCGCCTCGATCAGGGTCGCATCGTCACTGACCACGACCGGCCCGCCCGCACATATCCGCAGCGGACCGAGCTCCGCGGCTCTTTCACCCCGCCCGTCCGCGAGCGCCGACGTCCACACATCGGGCAACGGGCCGCTCATGGGATAGAAGATGGGAAACCAGCCGTCCGCCGTCGCCGCGGTGAACCGAACGCTCCGCGGCCCCAGAGCGGCGACCCAGACGGGGACGGCGTCCCGTACCGGCTCCGGGAGGAGCTTGAGGGGCTTGCCCAGACCGGTCCCCCGGCCGTCCGGCAGCGGGAGCGTCACCGCCGTCCCCGTGTGCCGGACGACCTCGCGGCGCCAGACCTTCCGGCACACCTCGACGGTGTCGGCGAGGCGCGCGAGCGGCTGCTCGAACGGCACGCCGTACCAGCCCTCGACGACCTGCGGTCCCGAGGTGCCGAGCCCGAGCTCGAACCTTCCCCCGCTCAGCGCGTCGAGGGTCGCCGCGGCCTGAGCTATCAGGGTCGGCGACCGGCTGTAGACGTTGACTATCGCCGTCGCCAGGCGTACTCGTTCGGTCACCGCGGCCAGGTAGCCGAGGCGGGCGATCGCCTCCCACCCGTAGGCTTCGGGTACCCAGACCGCGTCCGCCCCCGCGTCCTCGGCGGCGACGGCGATCCTGGCGATCTCGGGGCCGGCGGCGGAGTTGGCGTTAACGACGATCTGCATGGCCGTCCTCCTCTCTGCCCAGCACGACGTCCACGGCGGTCACCCCGGTCTCGTGCACGATCAGGGGGTTGATCTCGACTTCGCGCAGTGCCGACCCCTGCTCGGCGGCCCAGGCCGCCAGGCGGGCAACAGCTTCCAGTGCGGCCTGGGCGTCATGGGCCGGCGCACCGCGCCATCCTTCGATGAGCCGCCAGCAACGCAGCTCGCGGCACCGCTCGGCCATCCGCGGCGGCGCGAGGGTAGCGGGGAAGGTCACCGTGTCACGGTGCAGTTCCACCAGCGTTCCGCCCCAGCCCACGGTGAGCAGCGGCGGATACCCGTCGCGTGCGCCGAGCACGCTGACCAGTAGCTCGACACCGGCTGGGGCCATCTCGTGCACCTCCACGCCCGCGTCCGGCCCCAGCCCGGCCGCCAGGCCGTCGAACTCGGCGAAGACCTCGGCGGCGGCACCGGCGGGAACGCCCACGCGGACCGCGCCGAGTTCGGTCTTGTGACTGATCGAGCCGCCGAGCTTGACGACGGCCCGGCCGCCGAGGCGTTCGATCGCCTGGCGGGTCTCCGCGGCGGTGCGGACGTGCTCGACGGCCGGCCGCGCGATACCGATGTCGTCCAGCACCGCGAGATCCGACGATGTCCGCGGGAGCGCTTCATCGTCCGCGGACGGGGGCGCCTCGGACGGGGCCCGGCCGTGAAACCCTCCGGACGCGAGCGCGCCGACGGCCCGCCGCACGGAGTCGAAGACCGGGAGCCCACCGGCACCGAGCACAGAGCGGGCTCCGGTCGTGCGGTCCCGCGCCGCCAGGTAGACCACGGCGAGCGGCACGCCGAGATCCTCCGTCACCGCCACGAACCGGCGGGCGAGCTGCTCGGCCGCCGGGTCGAGGATGAGAGAGAGGATCACGACGATGGCCGAAACGTCAGGGTCCTCGCTCAGTGCGGAGCAGACCTCGCCGAATGCCTCCGGGGCACCTGTGAACAGCTGGGCGGTCACGTCGACCGGGTTCTGCGTGGAGGCGAAGGACGGCATGTGCCGGGCCATCCGTGCGCGCGTCTCCGCGCTGAGGGTGGCAAGCGGCAGCCCGGCGGACGTGGCCAGGTCGGCGGCGAGCGCACCGGCGCCACCCGACGACGACAAGACGGCGACGCCGCCGGCACGGGCCGCCAGGGCGCCCTTCCGGGACCGCTGGACGGCCGCCTCGACGACGGCGAGATCGCACAGGTCGTCGATGTCGTCCGCGATCGATACGCCGTACTGCCCGCACACCAGCTCGAAGCCCGCCGCGTCGCGAACCAGCGAGCCGGTGTGCGACGCCACCGCGAGCGCGCCGGTGCCGGACCGGCCACCGCGCAGGACGGCCAGCCGGACACCGGCCTCGGCCGCCCGGGCGCACAGCGCCTGCCACCGCCCTCCGTCCGGCAGATCCTCCAGGTAGAGCAGCAGCAGGGTCAGCTCGCCCGCTTCCACCAGGTGGTCGGCGAGGTCGACGACGTCGACGTCGATCTGGTTGCCGGTGCTGGCCCAGGTCCGCAGCGCGACACCGCGCTCGCGGAGCAGGTCGCCGAGCGCACCGCCGACGGCGCCGCTCTGACCGACGTACCCGACGGGCGCCTGCGCGGGGAGCTCCACATCGCGGATCGACGGGGTGAAGGTCGCCACCAGGCCCGTCGGGCGGTGGTAGAGGCCCTGGCAGTTGGGCCCGAGGATACGGATGCGGTCCGAGCGCGAGGCCAACTCGTCGCGCAGTTCGCGACCCTGTTCCTGCCCCGTCTCGTCGAAACCCGACGAGCAGACGATCGCCGCCTTGGCGCCGACGGCGACAGCGCCGTCGATGGCCGCCACCACCGCATGCGCCGGAGTCGCCACCACGACGAGATCCGGCGGGACCGGGACCTGCGCGAGGTGGGAGACCGCCGGCACCCCGGCGATCTCCCTCGCCGTCGGATGCACCGCGGTCAGGCCGATGCCCTCCAACTGCGCGTGCATCATCCGCAGCATGCGCTGCGACAGGCTCTGCGGTTTGGTGGACGCGCCGACCAGCGCGACCGACTTCGGCGCGAACAGCTCTTCCAGCGACGGTTTCACGTGAACCTCGGCTCTCTGCGCTCGGCCATCGCCCGCTGCGCTTCCGCGAAGTCGTCTCCGGCGATGCTCTCGACCACCTTGCGTTTCGTGCGCGCCAGCACCTCATCGAGATCGCCGTCGGCGTCATCGCGGAGCTGCTGCCGGATCGTCCGCAGCGACCACGGTGAGTTCGCGGCGATACCGCCGGCGTAGGCCTGCGCGGCGGGGAGCAGCTCGTCGGGTTCCACCAGGTACTGCACGAGTCCGATCCGGCTTGCCTCCGCACCGTCCAGGACGCGCGCGCTGAGCAGCAGGTCGCTGGCCCAGCCGTGACCGACGAGCCGCGGGAGCAGCTGCGACAGCCCGGCCTCCGCGCAGAGCCCCAGGCGGGCGAACGACGTCGTCCACTTGGCGGCCGGCACCGAGAAGCGGACGTCGGCCATGACGGCGATGGCGAACCCCAGGCCCGCGACCGCACCGTTCACCGCGGCGACGACCGGGGTGCCCAGGAAGAGGATGGTCTCGCTGCCGTGCTCCTGGTCGCGCAGGCGGCGGTCCACCTCGTCCGCGGTGTACCCGCTCAGCCGTCCACGGTCCGATCCGACGCAGAACCCGCGCCCGGCCCCGGTGAGCACGATCGCGCGCACATCGGGATCAGCGTCCAGTTCGGTGAACGAGCGCCACAGGTCCGCGCGCATCTCCGGCGGCAGCGCGTTGAGCCGGTCCGGCCGGTTCAGCGTGACGGTGGCGACGCGGTCCTCGACATCGACCAGCACCCAGTCCTCGCCCGGGCGGGCAGGCGTCGTCTCCTCGGCCATCACAGCTCCGTGTCGCCGGCGCGAAGCTCCGCGAGGACGGTACGCAGCAGGATCTCGTCGGCGCCGTCGGCGATCCGCAGGCTGCGCAGACTGCGCAGCGCCTCGGTGAAGTGCAGTTCGTTCGAGAAACCGATCGCACCGTGGGTCTGGATGGCCCGGTCGACGGCGTGGTGCGCCGCCTCGATGGCGAGGTACTTCATCATCGGCAGCTCTTTGCGGGCTTTGCGTCCGGCGTCGAGCAGGCGCGCGGTGTTGAGCGCGACCAGGTGGGCCGCGTGCAGTCGCGCCGCGGCCTCCGCCAGCGGGTGCCCGATCGCCTGGCGGTCGAGGAGCGGCTCGCCGAACGTCACCCGGTGCGCGCCGTAGTCGAGTGCCTTGCGCAGTGCCCACCGCCCGGTGGCCACCGCACGGGCGGAGTTGTAGAGGCGGCCGAGAGAGACCCCCTTCATCGCGACGCCGAAACCGCGGTGCTCCTCCCCGACGAGCTGCCAGGGCTCGACGCGCACGTCCTCCAAGACCGTCTCGGCCTCGTTGCCGCCGATGTCACCCCACATGCGGATGATCGAATGCAGATCCAGGCCGGGGGCGTCCATCGGGAGCAGGAATGCGCTGATCCCGCCGCGCCGGGCCGCCTGCCGCGCAGGGTCGGTGACCGCGAAGACGACCATCCAGTCGGCGATCGGGGCGTGCGTGGTCCAGATCTTGCGGCCGTTCAGCACCCAGCCGTCACCGGAGCGCTCCGCACGCGTCGTCATCGCCATCGCGTCAGACCCGGCGTCCGGCTCGGACATACCGAAGCAGAGGATCTCGTCGCCGCCGAGCAGTCCGGGCCACACGCGCTCGCGGGCCTCGTCGGTCAGCCCCTCCAGGGCGACGCTCGGGCCGTACGCCCAATGTGAGATCGCGAACTGCGCGAGCCAGTTCCCGGGTGGGCACAGGGAGTAGATCCTCTCCCAGGCCAGATAGTAGGCCAGGTGGCCCAGGCCCGCTCCGCCGAGATGCTCCGGCACCGCGAGGTTGAAGTAGCCGGCCCTCGACGAGGCCCGGCGGAGATCGCGGATGACCTCGACCACCTCGGGAGCGAAGCGCCCCGACTCGTCGTACTGGCGACGTGGGTCCTCCAGGAGCGCACGGTGCTGTTCGTGGCGGCCGAGTACCTCCCGGGTCACGAAGCCTTCCATGCCGTCAACGAGTTCCTCGAGATCCTCGGGCACCAGACCGTCGATCGGGCTGCTACTCACCACACCTCCAAAATTTCTCTGAGTGAAACTCAATTAGACTGAATCGTAACGACCGGGCGATCGCAGGGTCAATGGCCCGGTCTCGGCGGACACCCGCAACGGTCGAGAGCCGGGCATGCGTCCGATGCGCAGCGCACGCGAGCGCTCGACGACATCTTCGTCCGATGCGGCGACGGCGAAGTCGGTCGCGCCCATCAACTCGGCGATCTCGGCTTTTCGCGGGTTGCGGTCGATCACGGTGATCTGCCCCGCCCCTGCCAGGCGAGCCGCCTGGATGACGTTGAGTCCGAGGCCGCCGGCGCCGACGACCAGCACCGACTCCCCCTTGCCGAGTCGCGCGCGCTCCTCCACCGCCCCGAAGGCGGTGACGACCGCGCAGCCGAGCAGAGCCGCCGCGGCGTCCGGCATCCCGTCGGGGATGGGGATGGCCTGCCGCTCCCGGACGACGGTCCGCTCCGCGAACGCGCCCAACCGGCGGAACCGCTCCACGACCCGCCCTTCCCTCCGAAACGGCGAGGGATCGTCGGCGGCGGCCCCGGTGCCGTCCTTCGGCCCGGCGCACAGGGTGGGGCGCCCACCCGCGCAGGCGTCGCAGGTACCGCAGGTCTGCAGGACCGACAGCACCACACGCTGGCCGAGAGGCATCTCGACACCGGCGCCCCGCGCCCGGACGACGCCGACGGCCTCGTGCCCCAGCACCGCCGGCACCGGCTGAGCCATTTCTCCGTCGATCGGCTTGATGTCGCTATGACACAACCCCGCCGAGCGGACCTCGACGGTCACCTGCCCGGGTCCCGGAGGGACGACATCAAGGTCGTCGACCTCCACCAAGTCGTCGCCGTCCCAGATCAGTCCGCGCATCGCTCACCCTCCTCGGCCATCGTGTGCCGTCTCGCCGGCCGGACGTGCTGAAGCCGCCGTCTCCGGTGGCGCCGAGCCAGGAAGCGCCACCGGTCGTCCCCGCACGGGCGACCGGCCGTCGTCCCGCAGGACCACACGCGCTCACTGCATCGCACCAAGGCGAACACGGTGATTGCGCTCTGTCAAACTCAATGTGACTGAGTCATATTGTCGGGCCATCGGAAGTCGACTGCCACCGGGTCGCGCTCGGAGCTCCCAGCAGCCGCTCGCCCACCAGCCGCTCATGCACGGTGGGGCCGCCAAGCAGATTGCGTGTAACGTGAGCGCGTTTGTAATAGAGGTGTGCGTCGTGCTCCCAGGTGAAGCCGATTCCCCCATGGAGCTGGATCGCGTCACGCGCCGCCTCGACGAAGCGCCTACTGCAGAAGGCGTGGGCGGCATGGGCGGCGTCGGCGAACGCCTCCGGATCCTCGTCCGCGGCCCGCGCCGCCTCGCGGACCAGCGACGTCGCGAGCTCGCCCGCGGTGAACATGTCGGCCAGGCGGTGCTTCACCGCCTGGAAGGAGCCGATCACACGGCCGAACTGCACGCGGATCGCCGCGTACTCCAGTGTCGACTCGACGCAGTGCAACAACCCGCCGAGCTGCTCGGCGGCGAGGACGAACGCGGCGTGGGCCGCGATCCGGCCCTGGGCGCGGCCGGGATCCGGCGGGTCGATCCGCCGCGACGGGACGGAGTCGAACGTGAGCCGGGCGACGGGACGAGTCGGGTCCACGGCGACCAGCGGCGTACGGCCGAGTCCGGGCGCATCGGCCTCGACCAGGTGATACTCGGCCGCCCCTTCCCGGTTCACGGCCTCGACCAGCATGATGTCGGCGAGCATTCCGTCGACGACGGCCGGAACCGAGCCGGTGAGCCCGTCCGGACCGTGTGCCGGAGCCCCGGCGGCTCCAGGCAGGGCCGCCGCGAAGGCGGCGAGCGTCTCCCCGGCGGCGATGGCGGGCAGCACCTCCGCGGCTGCGGTCCGGTCCCCGAGCAGGGCCAGCGCCCCGCCGGCGAGTGCGACCGACGCCAGGTACGGCGACGGAACCAGACCGCGCCCGAACTCCTCCAGCACCAGGCCGAGCTCGGCCCGGCCCGAACCGGTTCCACCGGACGACACGGGCAACCCGATGCCGGTCAGCTCCGCACGGCACAGCAGCGACCACAGCTCGTCCCGGCCGCCCACCTCGTCCGCACCGTCCGCACCGTCGACGAACGCGCGCAGGCGCTCCCGCGGCGCGTGCTCGTCCAGCAGCCTGCGCACCACATCGCGCAGGTCACCCTGTTCCGCCGTGAGTGTCAGGGACAACTGAGGTTCTCCAATCAGCGCTTGATCGAGCCAACGGTCAGTCGATTGAACGGGACGTCCCGGTCGGACTGTGGTTCCTTCGGCAGGCCGAGCACTCTTTCCGCGATGATGTTCCGCTGGACCTCGGTGGTGCCGCCGGCGATACCCGACGCGGGCGTCCAGTCGATCGCCGTGATCAGCTCCGCGGTCTGCCGGTCGTCCGCCTCGAAACCGATCCCCCGGTCGGCCGCCAGCGACACCGCCAGATCCGCGGCGTTCCGCGCCAGCTGCGAGGACGCCAGCTTGGCCACCGACCCGCGGGCCCCCAACTCCGCGCCCGCGGCACGCTCCTCGGCCATCCTCGCCGCGAGCAGGGCCACCGCCCGCTCCTCCACCGCCAGCCGCCCGAGGGCGGCGTGTACCTCGGGCGACATCGGCGAAGCCTGCCGCAGGGCCAGGGCGCGGGCCGAGAGCGGCGTCGCCTCGGACCGGTTCCGCGTTCCGATCGCGACGCGCTCGTGCTTGAGCATCGTCAGCGCGGCGGACCACCCCTCGTCGACCCGCCCGACCACGGCGTCCGGCGGCAGGCGCACGCCGTCGAAGTAGACCTCGTTGAAGTGGACGTTCCCGGTCATGTCCCGCAGCGGCCGCACGTCGATGCCGGCTGCCCGCATGTCGACGACGAACATCGTGAGCCCGGAGTGCTTGGGACGTCCTGGATCAGTCCGGGCCACGAGGATCCCCCGCTCCGCGAAGTGCGCTCGCGACGCCCACACCTTCTGACCGGTGACCACCCAGCCGTCGGCTTCACGGACGGCACGCGTCTGCAGGCTCGCCACATCCGAGCCGGCGTCGGGCTCGGAGAACAACTGGCACCAGATCTCCTCGCCACGCAGAATCGGAGGCAGGTACCGGCGCCGCTGCTCCTCGGTGCCCAGATCCATCAGAACCGGCCCGGCCATGCCGATGCCGATCGCGAACGGCACCGCGGGGAGCGGGTAGCGCATCGCCTCGTCGCGGAACGCCCGCTCGTGCTGTGCGGCAAGTCCCTGGCCGCCGTAGTCGGCCGGCCAGGTGATCCCAGCGAACCCGGCGGCGTGCAGACGCGCCTGGAAATCCCGACTGGCCTCCAGGTCCGTCTCGATGTCCGTCCGGGGCGCATGCTCGGCCAGCCACTCACGCGCTCGGGCGCGGTAGAAGTCGATCTCGTCCATCCGGCCTCCCGTGGGCAGGTGCAGGCCAGGGAGGGCAGGCCGTTCCGAAGCCTCGCCGCGCCCGCTCGGACCCGCACGACAGTTCTGGTATGAGGATCTGTGTCGTTATTGGGCAAAGTCGCCCGAGTGGTGCGCGATGACTCCGGCGGTCCGCGGGCTCAGCGGGGAGCCGCCCCGGAGAGTCGCATGGCATGCTGCGTCAGTAGCCGCGCGAGTTCACTCTCGTTCTCCGGCTCGCGCGTCGGGGGGATCGACAGTCCGAGCGCACCGATCGTGCGACCGTCCAGATCGAACACCGGAGCGGCGATCCCCCAGACGCCCGGCCAGCGCTCACTGGTCGCGCTGCTGTAGCCGCGCGTCCGGACCTCCAGCAGTCTGCGGCGGAACGCGTCCCCCTCGGAGCCCTTCCAGCGCTCCGTCCCCCAATGCGCCAGCATCAGGGCGTCCACCTCGTGATCCGGCAGATGGCCGAGGATGGCACGGCCAGTGGTCATCTCGGAGGCGTGGAAGCGGGTTCCCAGCTCGATGTGCGTCCGCACGGTGTGGCTCGACGCGCCGAGGGCGATGTAGACGATGTCGCCGTCCGCGTACATCGAATAGATGCTGGTCTCGCCCGTCTGGCGCGAGATTTCCTGGACGGCTTCATTGAGACGCCGGCTCCAGCCACCATGCGCGAGCACGGCGGCTCCCATACGCCAGGTCTCCAGGGACGCCCGCCAAATACGGTTCGAATCCTGCTCGACGTACCCTTCTTCCTGCAGAATGCGCAGGAAGCGCAGGACAGTGGACGGCGAATAGTTCACCGTTTCGGAGAGTTGCTTGAGCGTTTGCGGACCGTCCATCGCCAGCGCGCGGAGAATGAGCATAGTGCGCTTGATACTGCCGTCGGCCACTGCGAACACTCCACTCATTCATTGTCGGAACAGCTCTTCAGGGTACTCGTTTCGACCCCGCACGGCTCACGTCGTGCCCGTCCCGGCCCGCACTGATCAGCGCCGCTGATCCCGTGCGGCGCACCGCGCGCCTCACGAGGTCGACTGGCAGACCGCCAGTGCTTCACTGAACCGCGCGTCCATCAACTCCCCCGCCGACAGGGGCTCCTCGTAGTCGAGCTCTCCCTGTTTCAGGGTGAAATCCTGGAGCATCCGAAGGAAGTCATCGACACCGGCCATGGCGAAGTTCGGGTCGAAACGGATCAGCGCGGACTCGCGAATGACGGCCTCCGGCGTCTCCGACGCCTTCGCGAGGATGGCCACCGATTCGGGCTTCTTTCGATAGTCACCGGTCAGGTACTTCTGCGTGACGCTCCGCAGCACCTGGAAGAAGCGCACGAGCGTTTCAGGCCTATCGAGCAGGCTGCGCCCGGCGATGACCGAAGCGCCCGTCACTCCCGGGGCGTAGGTGGCGATCTGTCTCAGGTTCGGCCGCTTGCTCGCCTGCACATCGGTGGGTGATCCGATCCATGCCGCGTCGACCGCGCCGTTCTCGAGGGCGACGAGAGCGTCCGCCCCGGCGACCGTCTTCAGTTCGACGTCGTCGAGCCCGAGGCCGACCTTGCCCAGCATGTCGCTCAGGATCTTGCCGCCGACGCCGGTCCCGCCGCTCGGCGAGGCGACGGTCTTCCCCTTGAGCCTGCTCACGTCCGGGTTCGCGGCCGAGCCGACGATGTCCGCCCGCGACCAGTACCCCTGCATCGGCGTACCCGGTTCGACGGCCACGGCGCGCTCCAGCGGTGCGACGAACTTCATGTCGACGTTGGTGGCGGCCACGTTGAAGTGAGCCGCCGACCATGTCGTCACCTGCCCGTCCAGCTGCCCGTGGGCCAGGAGCGGAACAGCGTCGGCGAGCGGTACCCGCTTGAGTTGCACGTCGAGCCCCGCCGCCTTGAACGCCCCGCTGGCGACGCCCACGGTCAGGGGCGCGAACACCTGGATCGGCGAGCTCATCGCGATCTTGATCGTGCCGCTGGTACCGGCCTTCGGGCAGATCTCCCTTGCCGACTTCCCCGCCGCACCGTCGCCGCCCCGACCCGCCTGGCTGTTGCAGCCGGTCAGGCCGGCCGCGGACGTCAACGCAGCCGTCAGCACGTACGCCAGTAGGCGCACCTTCCGCTTCACCATTGCGCTCCTCGGCAATTGACGACGAACCGACGTCCTCGGACAAGATGCGTCATCCCGCACCTCGACGAGCACTCAGTCGAATCCGATTCGAGTGAGTGCAATTCTGTGGCCTCGGCCACAGCACTGTCAAGCCCTCGATGGGGTTGAATTTCACTGAGCAACTGGTGTTTTCGTTGAGTGAAATTCATGGCACCCTGCTGGAAGCCCCGGGGAAGGCCGGCGCCCAACGACGAGGAGCCCGGAGGGCCGGCCCTTGGGCAGCCGCGAGCGCTGACATCACCCCCCATCTGCGAAGGAATGCCACATGACAGGGTCCGGAACCGTACGGAACTACGCTTGCCTGGTAGCGGGCGAACGGCTGACCACGAAGTCGGCCGTCCCAGTGCTGGATCCCTACACCGAGCCTGTGATCGGCGAAGCGGCCGAAGGCGACCGCAGCACGGTCGACGCCGCCGTGGCCACCGCAGTCGCCGCCCAGGAAGAGTGGGCCCGTACTCCGCTCTCGACCAGGCGCAGGGTTCTGGACCTGGCGGCGGACATCCTCGACGAGCGCCGAGACGAACTGGTCGACCTGGCGATCGCAGACACCGGGGCCCGCCGCCCGGTGGCCGCCGAACTGCAGGTGGGGGCGCCGATCACGCGCCTGCGCGCGTGGGCTCGTCAACCCGACGATGTGCTCGGCTGGGCGGCCGCGGACAGGGACGGGCTCGGCGGACGCGTCACGCGAACTCCCGTCGGCGTCGTCGGCTGCATCAGTCCGTCGAACTTCCCGATGCACTCCATCTCCGGCAAAGTGGCTCCGGCACTGTTCGCCGGCAATACCGTGGTGATGAAGCCCGCGCCCCAAGACCCTCTCCTCGTGAGCGCTCTGGCCGCAGCGCTCAACTCGGCACTCGCGGCGGAGAACGCACCGGCCGGCGCCGTCAACCTCGTCCTGGGCACAGGCCCCGAGACGGGTGCCGCCCTCGCCGCTCACCCCGACGCCAGAGCGATCAGTTTCACCGGCAGCACCGCCGTCGGAACGGCGATCTATCGCTCCGGCGCGGAGTCGATGAAGCGGCTACTTCTGGAACTGGGCGGCAAAGGCGCCTTGATCGTCCGGCACGACGCCGATCTGGACTCCGTCATCGCCGCCGTGACCCGCACCTGGACGATCCAAGCCGGGCAGGTCTGCCTGACACCCGCCCGCATCCTGGCCGATCGGCGGATCCACGACGATCTCCTCGCCCGGCTGCGGGCGGCCCTGGCCGAGCTGGTCCACGGCGACCCTCGCGACGCCACCACCACGGTGGGCCCCCTCGTCAGCGCCGACCAGCAAGCCCGCGTCACCGCGCTCACCGACACGGCACGCCGCGAGGGAGCGACCGTGGAAACCGCCTCCGGGGTGCCGTCTCACGGATGGTTCCACCCCGCGACGCTGGTGTCCGACTGCCGGCCGGAGCAGACCGTGATGCAGGAGGATGTCTTCGGTCCCGTCCTCTGCGTGATGCCGACCTCGGATGACGACGAGGCCGTCGACGCGGCGAACTCGACTCGATACGGCCTGACGGACTATGTCTTCTCCCGGAACGTCCATGAGGCCGAGGCGGTGGCCGGCAGGCTCGACACAGCGCAAGTGGCGATCAACACCGTGCGGCGCCACCCCGACCTTCCCTTCGGCGGCAACAAGGCCAGCGGCCTCGGCCGCAGCGGCGGAACCTATGCGCTGGACTCCTACACCGATCTCCGCGCAGTGGTGACAGCAGAGAGCCACTGACGCCAAGACGCCAGCTCAATCGGGGGTTGGCGGTAACGTGCGGTCGTGGAGACGGTCGAGCGGGTGGTGCCCGAGGGGGTGTGGGAGTTGTTTCAGCGGGGGTGCCCTCGAGCACTGCTGACCGCGCCATCGCGGACGGGCTCAACGCGCTCGTCCAGACCGACCAGAAGCGGGACGGCGACGACGGGGCGGCCGGATCACTGGTGCCCGTGGCCTAGTTGCACGCCAACTGCACTGGCGCTGGTCGAGTGATGAAACGATCAAGGCCCAGGTTGGAGGGTCATGCCTCTGGCCTGGGCCTTCTGCGTGAGCGGGTGACGGGAATCGAACCCGCGCTGTCAGCTTGGGAATAGTCTCGATCTTGCCTGCTGGTACCCCTGACCTGGCCTAGCGCCGTACCGCAAGTGACCGTGACTGCCCCTTGATCACCCCGGTTAATGGCCCGCTAATGGCCCGTCCTCCTAGCCGCTGACCTGCAACCCTGCGTCCTGGTCGGTACGACAAGGGCACCCGAGAATCCGAGGGCAAGGGGACCCGGAGCGCAGGGCCGGCCACGGCCCGAGCACCGGAAGCCCCGCGGCAGCGATCGCCCCCAGCCACTCAACCCACCTCAGCCACGCTGCGGCGATCGTGGGGCTGAGCCAAGGGACGATTCACTACGAGTCTGCCGAACAAGATCCACACTCGTCCAGCCTCGTCCGCTGACCTGCTAGACAGGCTCCCCATTCGCCCTTCGGTTCCACCTTCGTCCAGGCCCGTCCAGAGCCGCCGTTAGCACCCGCGTTAGCAAGCCTGAGCACTCCGCGCCGACCGTTCCGGGGTGCTCGTTCGCGCGAACGGCGCTCAGCCCCGTGACAGAGAGTCTCGCGCGAACGAGTGCCCCGGCTCGCGGGAGTCCAGAGGGCTGCGAAGCCCTCTGGTTCGGGCTCGTTCAGCCGGCTGCGGGTCCGGCTCCAGGGCTTGTGTGGCTGGCTTTGGCGAGCTCTCTTCAGGTTCGTGGTGTGAGCCGGCGTGACCCCTTGCCGTTGGCGGGGATGCCATGACGGTCTTCTCTGAAGCATGCCCTAGAGGCATCACCAAAGGAGAGACCTGAAATGATCGTTATTACCTTGGTCATCGCTGCCCTGATGGGGATCCTGGCGGGGCAGACCGCACGCAAGAACAAGGTGGCCTACAAGTTGTTGCCGCTGCTCCGGCCGCGTCACATCTTGACCGGAATCGCCTCGGTCGTCGTAACCTTCACCGCCATCGTCGCCTTCATGGCGCCCGGCTGGACCATCCTGAACTGGGGATGGTGGAGCGCGGTCGGCGGAGTCGGCAACATGTCGCTCGGACAGACCCAGGGCACCGGCACGGCCGGTGTCGTGATCGGTATCGCCGTGCTCACTGCGGTGCTGGTGGCCCTCCCCGCCCTCGCGATGGTGGAGGAACTTCAGTACCGGGCCGGTGCGGAGAACCAGACGACCGGCAAGCGGATCCGCAGGGCGGTCGCCTTCGGCTTCGTTCACATGATCGTCGGTGTTCCGGTGGCCGCTGCACTCGCGCTCTCCATCGCTGGAGGCGTATTCACCTGGGTGTACCTGCGTGGCGTCAAGCGCTCCAAGTCTTCCAACCCGGCCGTCAAGGCTGGTCAGGGGCTGGCTGATGCCACTCTCGTGCACACCGTCCACAACGTCGTGGCCGTGGGAGCGGCTGCGGTCGTGCTCCTGCTGCTCTGAGCAGCCGCAATCCGGGTGTTCCGGCGGGGTCCTCCCTGCCGGAACACCTTCTTCTTTCTGAGCAAGATCATCAGGGTCCTGGTGCGTCCCCGTCGCATAAGGAGCTTGGGCCGATGGTGACGGTTGATCGTCCTTTTGGGCACTAACACCGGATTGGGCGGCCGTGACCGGCGCTGCGAGACGGGACCGGACGGGACAGGCCGCATGCCCGGCTCGCAGCGCCGGGCGCGGACGCCGGCGGCCGCGTAGCGGGCGCCTTTAAAGACGTATAGAAAGTCCTCATCCGGCGGACGGACGTCCTTGCTGACCTGCGGCTTTAGTGGCCCTGACCGCCGATAGCAGGGCCCTCGGGCCAGAGAGCCGTCAGGTCGTTCGGCGTGAGGGGGTCTTGGTAGGCAGCCTGTAGGACGGTCGTCCTTGTGGGCTGGTCGGCTTGGGCGAGGTTGGCGAACCAGTCGAGTCCGGCGGGGTAGGCCCATTGGTAGGAGCGGAGTTGAGGGTTGGCTCCTCGGTCGGTGAGCAGGTCGGCTATGGCTGCTTCGGTGATCCAGGGCATGCGGAAGCGGGCGTGGTCGGCCAACTCTGCGATGCTGGCGCCCTGGTTGAGGGCTGTGTGCAGTTCGGCGCGGACGAGTTGGTTGTAGTGGTCGAACCTGGTGCGGGTGACCAGTAGCTCGTCATCGGGAGCGACGAACAGCGGGAGCGCCTGGGCCAGTCCTTCAAGGAGGACTTGTTGCGGGGCGTGGACCGACATCAAGCGGACCCAGGGGACGTCTTCAGCGGCGGCTCGGGCCGACCAGCTCGCGCCTTGTAAGCCGTGGCCGAGTACCTCGTGTAGGGCGAACTGGCGGGCGGCGACCTTGGTGAAGCTCGCGCGGCGCAGGTTGAGCCGGAGCCTGATGCGGTCGCCGGCGCCGTCGAGCCAGTAGGCCCAGTAGGCGTCTACCTCGGTCATCTCGACGTTCAGCTCGAACGGCGCAGTACTGCCGGTGACCTGTCGGACGGCGGTCTCGTAGTCGGCGGCGGCCTGGCGGATCGCGTCGGGGGCGTCGTCGGTCTCGATGGGGCCTTCGACGGCGTTGAGGTCGCGGACGGTGTCGGGTCCCCACTGGATGCCCAGGGCTGTGAGTGCCTGGCGGGCCTGGTCGCCTCGGTGGGTGATGTACCCGTCCTGCCATCCGGCGGCCGGGCATCCCTGCGTTGCCTGGACGTAGTCGTTGAGGTGTGGGTGTTGACCGAGGAGGGCGCCGAGGTATGCCAGGTCGGCGGTGAGACGGGTGGTGAGACGGTCGGCTCCGGCCTCGGTGGCGCGGGCGCGTAGCTCGGTGAGGCGTCGGTGCACGGCTAGGCGGTTGGCGGCCGGTTCGGTGTCGGTGGTGGTCGGGGCGCAGTCGAAGTCGATGACGGCGACCGATCCGCGGCCGGTCTCGTAGGCGTCCCAGGCTCGTAGCGTCGCCTCGATCTCGTCACGCAGGCTCACGGATCGGCTCCCAGCGCAGCGTCACGGCCTGGTTGGGGCGCAGGTGGTCGCGGGTCAACGACATGACGGCGTCTTTGCCCTCGATGTCCCAAACGAGGCTATCGGTGGCGGAGTTCTCCGAGCCGTCCGGGTGTTCCTCGGTGGCGGTGCATCCGCCGAGGTCGATGTGATGTTGGCGGACGTTGATCTCGTAGTGGCGGCAGTAGCGGGGCATCGATTCGCGCCAGTAGTGGTTGAGGTCGAACTTCCCGCCCTCGCAGACGTAGCCGACACGCGCCCACTCCCCCGGCCGTAGCGGGGGCGAGATCTGAAAGGCGAACTTTGACAGGTTCGTCGTGTCGTGCATGCGCTGGATCGCGACACGACGGTCGATGTCAGGGACTGGCTTGATGACCAGTGGGCCGGTGGTGTGCTCGAACCACACTTCGCGGGTCATGCGGGCCTGCGGTGTGTCGCTGAGATTGAGCATGTCGAAGCGGTATTCGAGCCGCGCGGCGCCGTCTTCGGAGATATCCAGGTTGATCGTCTTGGCCAGTTCGACGACGTGACCGGACAGACCCGCCAGCTCGGTGACCTCGGCATCGTTCAAGCGGCGTTCACGCTGGAGTTCGAGGAGCCGACGGCCTAGCTCTTGGGCGTGATCGCTGGCGGTGCCTCGTCCGCCGGAGAGTCGGGCCTTGGCGGCCGGGATCGTCCTGGACGTGGTGCCCCAACTGATCTCGCCGGTCTGCGGGGTATCGATGCGGTGCTCGATGGTCGTGAGCAGTTCGGCCACATCGGGGGCCATCGGCTCGTCAGGGTTGCTCGCCGGCTGGTTGGACTCCTCCGGCGGGCACAGTTCGAAGAGCTGTTCCGCCGTCCAGCCCGGAAGCATCGTCTCCAGGACGCGGCAGTGATGCGGGTACGGAAGTCCTTTGAGGTCACCGCTCAACCAGCGGTGAAACTGCGCTCTACTCGGCCAACTGCCAACAAGTCCCAGGTCAATGCCTTTGGCTGCTCTGTCGTATTCGGAACAAAACGTCTGGTACGTCTGCCAGTGCTTCTCACGCAGCAACACCTTGAGCCGCACGGGGGGATTCGTCATCTCCAACCTTCCGACGGCTGGAACGTAACACAGACGAGCATCAGACGAGACAAGGCGAGAACGATACGTCCTGGATGCGATACAGGCGGTAATGCGATGTGACGTGTCTCGCGGCCACCTTGGGAGTGTGAACACCGAAACCACTCCTGAGATCGAGTTGCTGGCTGGTCTGCGGGCTGAGTTGACCGAATACGAGGTGCGCTCCGAGGTCCGCGAGAACGTCGCCGGGCTGGCCGTCTTCACCGACGTTCGCGGCGTCTTCGTCTGGGTCTTCGTCAGCTACTCCGGGCGGTACTTCTCCTGGGACCAGGACGGCCGTCAGCACCCGGTCAACGACATGCCCGGGGCCGCTCGCCGGATCGCCGAACAGGTCCGGCCGAACGGCTCGGGGGTGGTGACGTCATGAACGGGCCCACCGGTCTCACTACGTCGGTGCTGATCAAGCGCCTACAGGACGGGTTGCAAGCCGACTTCCCGGGCTGGCTGATCGCCCGTGAGCGCTCCGGTCGTTGGGTCGCCACCCGGTCTGAGTGGGGCGCCTTGTACGGGCAGAGCGCGGCAGAACTCCGCAACCGGCTCGACCGGGTCACCAAGGGAGGAAGCGCGCGATGACCAACAACCGGCGGGCGGCCATCGTCCGGTTCACCCCTGCACGGCACTCGATGACCAGGACGAAGGTGGTCGGGCTGACTGAGGAAGAGCGTCAGATCCTTCTCGCGGAACTCGCCGAGTTCGCTGCGGAACTCGACGAGCTTCACGCACGGGCGCGTCAGATCGCGGCTCGGGTTCAGGGGGCTGAACCGGCCGGTTCGGCTCGTGAGAGCGGGGCGGCCTGAGATGAACGACTCCGCTGCGAGGAACCCGGCGATGCAGGCACGCGCGCACACCGATGACCCGGCGCTGCGTCGGCTCCGGGAGGAGTTCACTGGTCATCGGATCTGGCGGTCTCGGCGCTGGGACGGGCGGCCCGGCGACTGGGTCGCGACGTTGCGGGACCCGGCGGCCGGTGTGGACCCGACAGTGATCCGTGCCGACTCTGCCGCGCTGCGTGAGGCACTGGCCGTAGAGCGCCAGCGCGCGGGCCGTCCGGTGATCAAAAGGGCCTGGTGATGGTGGCCTGGTCTCCCCCGCCATCACCGAACGGGGCCGTCCCGCTTGATGGGGCGGCTCCGGGGGAGGTTGAGGCGGCGCGGCTGGTGCTTGTCCCCCCGGATGCACTGGCTGCGCTGCCTCGGCCGATGACCGCCCTGGCGCTTGAACCGGCTGGCCCGGCGGCTGCGGCGGCTGGGGTGGAGGGTCGAGCGCCGCTACGGCGACGCGGTGCCCATGCTGCGGGTGCACTTCCCCGGTCTGCCGTCTCTGGGCGAGAGCATCATGGTTGCCGCTGGGGCCGGCGGCTGGTGGTACCGGTCCAGTACCGGGGAGCTGCTCGCGCCGTGCTCGCAGGTGGACATGGCGGTGTCTCTGATCACGAGTTCGCTGGAGCGGTGGGTGTCGGCGGCGTCCTGGGGGACGGACGGGGCCTGATGGACGCCGGGGCGGCCCTGGCCGAACTGGTGGAACACTTCGGCGTCTCGTGCTGGCGGGGGCCGTACACCCGAACCTTCTGGGCGCTCGTGCGCTGTAGCGACGGGTGGCGCCTGGTGGAAGCGGTGTCGATTCGAGAGCTGGCCATGGCTATCACCCATCCTGACGGGTGGCCGTGGCCTTGATCGCCGTGCGGCAGGGGGAAGCGGTTGGGCGGCCGTGGGACCCTGCCGCGCGGCATCCATGCTTTGACCGTCGGGACGTGGTTCCGGACTGGGGCGGGTTGACGTCCGCTGTGATGGTCTGAACGTGCCGCATCATGCATCCGGGTTGGTCGGCGCTGTGAGTCCGGTAGCCGGCAAGCGCGCACCTGAGATCTAGAGGTCCTTGGTTCGCTCGTCCAGGTCGTCGAGTCTGGCGCTGAGGCGTCGGAGATGGCTGCGCATGTCCTGGAGCTGGGCGAACAAGAGACTGAATTCCTCGCTGCGCTCCGGTGGGGCCTCTCCGGCTTCTTGTGTCTCCGGGGTGGCAATGACAGTTGCGCCCCTGGCTCCCTGCCGGGTGGTAACCAAGCCTTCTTCGCGCAGGACGGCGATCGCGTTGCTGACCGTCATGCCTGAAACGCCGTACTGGTCGGCCAGTCGGGCGCCCGGGGGCAGGGTCTCCCCCACCGGGTACACGCCGGACGCGATGTCACGGCGCAGATCGTCAGCGATGCGCACGTACGGCTTGCGGCGGTCTACCGGGCCTTTTGCCATGTCAGGCAGTGTACGCCTCCGCCTAGGTCTCTAGGTACCTGCAAAGAATCTGGGTCTACCGCTTGACATAGCTACTTACCTAGGTACCTTTATACCTAGCAACGTAACTTCGAGCCCTGGAGGGGTTCATGCGCAACATCCCGGTGGACGTGTCGGCGATGACGTTCGTGTGCGTCTCGCCGCCGCGTCCCAAGCTGGTCAACCAGGACACGGGGGAGGTCAAGACCGACCGCAACGGTCAGACGGTGTTCACGGTCGGGCTCTCGGCGGCCGACGTTACGGGGCGGGTCGACCTGCTCAACGTCGCGGTGACCGGCGACCAGTCGGTGACCATCGGGGAGATCGTGACCCCGGTTGGGCTGGTCGCGTTCCCGTGGGAAGCGGTGCTCGGGGGTGAGAAGCGGTGGGGTGTGGCGTTCCGTGCTGAGCGCATCGCCCCCGTCTCGGCGGCCGGTCCGGCGGCCCCGTCCTCCTCGTCGGCTGCCTCGTCGGGGTCGGCTGCGGCGGACGTGGCCTGAACGGCGGTCTGGTGATGACTGATCTCGTCCTGGTGCTCGGGGCCTTGGCCGCTGCGGCGGCCGGGCTCTGGGCCTGGCGCCGGTATCACCCGGTGTCGTTCTGGTACGGCGTCGCATTTCCGGCGCGTGCGGTGCTGGTGTATCTGACGTGGCATCACGTCGCCTCGGGCTGCAAGCTCACCCGCAACCGGCGGCGGTTCCGCCTCACCCTGGACGCCATCCCGGTCATGGGCCCGGCGTCCCGCTCGGCCGCGACCGTGGTCGAGCACAAGCGGCGGGTGCGGCGCATCGACGTCGAGCGTTCACCCCGGCTGGGGCTGCTGCGGCCGACCCGGCTGGGCTGGCGGATGCGGCTGCGCCTGCACGACGGGCAAGTCCCCGCCGACTACGAGAAGGCCGCTGAGGGCATCGCACACGCCTGGCGCGTGCACGCGGTGCGGGTCGTCGACGTCCGGCCCGGCTACGTCACCCTGTGGGCGACCATGCGCGACCCGCTGATCGACGTGGTCACCACCCCGGAAACCGGTGACCTGCTCACGGTGCGTCCCGGGAAGCTGGAGAACGGGCGCGACTGGGTGATCGACTTCCGGACGGTGCCGCACTGGCTCAACGCCGGGGCGACGCAGTCGGGCAAGTCGAACCTGGCCAACGCCATCATCAAGGCCCTGGCGCCGCAACCGGTCGCTCTCGTCGGGTTCGACCTCAAGGGCGGCGTGGAGTTCACCCCCTACGCGCCTCGGTTGTCGGCGCTGGCCACCACCCGCAAAGAGTCCGTCGACCTGCTCTCCGACCTCGTCGGCGAGGTAGAGGCCCGCATGGCGGTGTGCCGCGCACACGGTGCCCGCAACGTCTGGACGCTCCCTGAGCACCTGCAGCCGGTCCCCGTCGTGGTCCTGGTCGACGAGGTCGCCGAACTGTTCCTGATGGCCGACAAATCCGAGAAAGACGAGGTGACCCGGACGGCTACCGCGCTGCTGCGGGTCGCGCAACTCGGCCGCGCGTTCGCCGTGCACCTGATCGTGTGCGGCCAGCGCATCGGCTCGGACCTGGGACCCGGCGTCACCGCTCTCCGTGCCCAGCTCTCTGGGCGGGTGTGCCACCGCGTCAACGATCCGGAGACGGCCAACATGACCCTCGGGGATCTGGACCCGGCCGCCCTGGACGCTGCCCGCGCGATCCCCGCCGAGACTCCGGGGGTGTGCGTGGTCGCCGGACAAGACGGCTCCTGGCACCGCGCCCGCTCGGTCTACGTCCCCGAGCACTCCGCCGAACAAGCCGCCCGCGATCATGCCCACCTCACCCCGGACTGGGACGCGCTGATCAGCTCCGTCCCCACCGTCGGGCCCGACTGGCCTGAAGCCGCATAACCCGGCCCTCTCCCTTTCCTCTCCCTCCTTCGGCTCGGCGTGAGCCCTGAATCGCGCCATGTCCCTACCCATGCCATGCCCGAAACCGGCCCTGGAGGCTGTCTCATGCGCGACCGCGTCCGCTCCCCGCGCTCCCGTCCGCGTCCCCGTCCCCGCTTCATCGCCGTCCCGTCCCCCTCGTCCCCGTCCTCGGGCCCGTCCTCGGCGTCGTCCTCGGGCTCGTCCCGGCCGTCGCCGGTGTCGTCCTGGGACGTGTGGCCGGTCGGCGTCGAGTGGGACCAATACCGCTCCCTGCACATCGCCCGCTGCCAGCGCTGCGCCGACTCCTTCACCTCGTCCCGCCCCGGGCTGGTGGACGACTGGGCCGACACCCACCACTGTGACCCCGAACTTGCCGCGCTGCTCGCCCTCGTCACCAACCGGCGGGCCGCATGAGCCGCCGATTCTGGGGCGCGGTCACCGACTCCGGACCGGTCGTGATCCTCGCCGGGATCGCGGCGGCCGGGTCCTTCACCCACATCCGCGACACCGCCACCGAACACGGCCAACACGGCTGGATGGCCTGGGCCATCGCCATCTGCATCGACCTCACCTGCGTCATGGCCGCCGCAGAACGCCAACGCGACAAGCACACCGGACGCGAAACCGGCCGCCTGTCCTGGCCCACCCTCGTCCTGGTCGGCGGCATCCTTCTATCCCTCGCCGCCAACCTCGCCCAAGCCGACCCGTCCGTCTGGGGCTGGATCACCGCAGGCACCCCGGCAGGGGCGTTCCTGGTCGCCGTCTCGATGCTGGAACGCCGAAAGGCCGGCCCCCGCGCGGCGGTTCGCCCCTCGTCCGCACCGGTCGTCGACGTGCTGACCGTCCCGGACTCCTTCGGCGACCCGTCCCCGTCCTCGTCTCGGTCCGGCTCGGACTCCCCGTCGTCCCCGTGGGTGGTGTGGGAGCAACCTACGCCCGCCGCTGCTGGCGCGCTCGTCCCAGACACACACGACGACCAGGACGACGACGCGGACGAGCAGGACGGACAGACCTCCATCCCGGTCCCCGCCGATCACTCCGCCTCGACGTCGCCCGCGTCGTCGTCCGCGTCGTCCGCGTCCGCCACGTCGGCTCCGGCGGGGCCGCTGGTCGACTTCGCGCGCCGCGTCGCCGCCGAACACCACGACCAGCACGGGCGGCCGATCACCCGGGACGCCCTCCGCGCCCGCCTCGGCATCTCCAACCAACTCGCCTCCGACCTGCTCCGCCAACTCCGCACCGAACACGAGCCCGAAACCGCGCCCGTCGCCTGACAGGAGATACCCGCCATGACCCGCACCGACCCCACCAACCCGACGCACGACGAGACCACCCCGGCGGCCCCGGTGGTGCCCGGTGACCTGTTCGCCCGCCACCAGACCATCACCGGCCTGCGCGCCCTGGCCGACTTCCTAGAGGCCAACCCCGGCGTGCCCGTCAACGAGTACGGCCACGACCTGCTCATCAGCGCCCGAGCCGCCGCCGACGCCTCGGCCGCGGCGCTGGTCGACCAGACCGCCGCGCTCCTGGGCGTTGACGTCGCCGACGACCTCGACCGCGGCGGGCACTACACCGCAACCCGCACCTTCGGCCGCATCTCCTACCGCATCGTCCACATCCCCGACTACCGCCGCCGCGAGCACCTCGCCCGCGACAGCTACCAACACAACATCCGCCTCGACACCAACCAGGACACCAACCAGGACGGCGACCAGGGCTCCGGGCGGGCGGCCTGATGAGCAACCAGAACCCAACGGCATGGCGGCTTCGCTGCCGGGCCTGCAACGTCACCGGCGGCGGGCTCCACTGGGTGAACCTGCTCGCGCGGCGGGGCGGCCCCTCGTGCTCGGCCTGCGGCTCAACCGAGGTGACCGCCCAAGACTCGGTGACCGGATCGGCCATCGCCTTCCCGCGTCCGCTCGCCCCGGTCGGCCAGTGGTGGCAGTGCTGCAACTGCGGCGGGACCGGCCTGGACTCCTACGGCGACACCTGCCCGCACTGCTCGGGCTTCGGCAACTGCCAGTGATCGCAGCGCCCCCGGCGTGACCGCTCAACCGCCAAGTCACGCCGTCACGTCGGGGGCCATCCCCTTCACCCGCATGAATCGGTAAGGAGACCCCTTCATCGTGCCCCACCCGGCCATCACACCGACCGACGCCCGGCAGATGGCGAAGATCATCGACCGGCCGGACTTCGAGCGCTGGGCCGCTCGCGCTCGCTCTACCGGCGGATGCTCGCAACCGGTCTTCCTGACTGGCACCGTGAGCCACGTCCACACCGGTACCGGCGAACTGCTTCACCACTACTCCACCGACCGTGAGCCGGACGGCGCTCTCCCGGTGGCCTGCAAGACGCGGCGGGCCTCCCGCTGCCCTGCCTGCGCCGAGATCTACCGCGCTGACACCTACCAGCTCATCCGTGCGGGCCTGGCCGGTGGAAAGGGCATCCCCGAGAGCGTCTCCGGCCACCCGGCCGCCTTCGTCACTCTCACCGCGCCCTCGTTCGGTCCCGTCCACGCGCGGCGGGAACGCAACGGCGGACGGGTCGAGCGCTGCCACCCTCGACGGAACGCCAAGCCATGCCCGCATGGCGTGGTGGCCTCCTGCGGCGTCCGGCACTCCTCCGATGATCCCCGGCTCGGCGAACCACTGTGTCCCGACTGCTACGACTACGCCGGGTCGGTGCTGTTCAACGCCCTCGCGCCGGAGTTGTGGCGGCGCTTCACGCTGGCGCTGCGCCGCTACCTGGCCAAGTCGGCCGGGCTCACACAGAAAGAGTTCCGCGAGACCTTGGCGGTCTCCTTCGCCAAGGTCGCCGAATACCAACGGCGGGGCGTCGTCCACTTCCACGCGGTCATCCGCTTCGACGGCCCCGACGGCCCGACCAGCACCCCGCCCGACTGGGCGAACGTCCGCCTCCTGGAGGACGCCGTCCGGCACGCCGCTGGCGCCGTGTCCGTCACCACTCCAGCGGCGCCGGGCGTTCCGTCCCGGTCGCTCTCCTGGGGCACGCAAGTCGACGTCCGGACCATCACCTCCGCAGGCACGCTCACCCAGCAGGCCGTTGCGGGCTACATCGCGAAATAAACGAATAGTCTCTTACCGCAGTATGGCCACGAGCGCTGACCTGGGAGTATGTCGCAAGATCGCAGCGGAGTGGCCGCAGAGTGCTAGGGACTTCTGATGATCAAGCTCGGTCCCAGCGGCGAGGTGGGGCCACAGCGGTCACTGTCGGTGATCGTTCGGCGGTTGTGCATGTGCAGGGCCTCGCGCGCGTCTGCACGCGTAGGGCCGCACTTCGCGTTGCACGTGCACAAGCACGAGTCACGCAGCGTGGCATGCGGGTGTGGTCAGGGGCGCAGTTCGGCGTACACGACCTTGCCGCGTTCGTTCAGCGGTCGGACGCCCCAGCGCTCGACCAGGAATGAGAGCAGGATCAGTCCGCGTCCGCATTCGTCGGTCTCGGCTGGTGTCTGTGTCCGGGGCATTCCGTCGGCCTGGTCCCACACCTCGATGAACCGTTTCCCGTTCATCTGGTAGGCGCGGACCACGATGTGATCGTCGGGCGCGGAGTGGCGGACGGCGTTGGTGACCAGTTCGCTGACGACCACGCGCGGGATGTAGTCGTTGATCCCCCATACAGAGGCGACCAGCGATACCGCGTCGCGTGCCGTCTTGATGCTCTCTGGCACTGGCTTGAGAACGATCGTGTCCGTCATGTCCGCTTCACCCGGCCTGCCTGCCGATTTGCTGGGTCTTTGCTGTTCCAAGGGTGAAGGCGAAGGGTTAGGCTGGTGGTCGCATAGCACGGTCAGGCTCACAAGTACAGACCAGCCGTTCAGAATTACAGGCGATTACGGAACGATCATGGCATCTCGTGTGACAGCTAAGGCGTTCGTTGGTAAAGAGATTCGCCGTGCTCGTGAGGCTCAGCGGCTGAGCCGTGCCGCATTGGCTGAAACCGTGCTTGTGAGTGATTCGCTTGTTGCCGCGTGGGAGAGTGGACGTCAGGCAGTAAAGCCGGAGTACATCGAAAAACTCATCGGGGTTCTCACCTTTGAGCCTGACATCATCGTGCGGATCGTGAATGAGTTGGTGAACGGTGAAGTGCTGCCGGAGTGGGAAGGCAAGTGGCTCGCAGCAGAAAAGGACGCATCGTCGCTATGGTCCTTCGAAACTACACTGGTTAACGACTTGCTCCAGTGCCCCGAGTACGCACAGTCAGTGCTCTCATCCGACGACTCGTTAAAAGAACGATTGGAACGACAACGGCGAATCCTAGCGGAAGATGCGGGGCCCACGCTCGTCGCGGTGATGGATGAAAGTGTTCTTCGACGGAACGTCGGAGGGGCCGAGGCAATGTCGCGTCAACTGGATTTCCTCGCCGAGTGCGCCGAGAGGGACAACGTCCTTCTGCATATAGTCCCCATTGAGGCCGAGATATGCGCCAAGTTTTCTACGCCTTTTCTGATAGCTACACTGAGCAGTGGGCGAGATGTTGCCTACACGGACGGAGCTATCTCCGGAGAGATCATAGAGCGACCAGAAGAGATTGCGAAACTGCGAAGAATGTTCGATCAATTTAGGGCCGACGCGCTCAGGAGAAGCGAGTCGCTGGAACTTATACGGAGGACTGGAGAGCAATGGAAGATGTAAAGTGGCGGAAGGCGTCACGCACTACGGCGAACGGTGAAAATTGCGTCGAGCTTGCACGCCTGCCAAGTTTCGTCGCATGCCGCGACTCTAAAGCACCTGATGGCCCGAAGCACAGGTTTAGCTTCGTGGAGATGGCAACACTTTTTAAGGCAATCAAGAACGGTGATTACGACCTGAGTTAGGTCACGGAGAAGACAGATCCGGTTGGGTGATTACCCGCACGGCTGATGACAAGTCCGCACGGGGCGCTCCTTCGCGACGCGTGCCCCTGAGAGCGCCTGAGAGCGCCGGGGGCGTGACGATCCCTGGAGAAGGGCGGGGGACGCTTTCCGGGCGTCTCAGAGTGGTTGTGAGGCGCATGGAGCGTTGTGGGCTTCACGTGCGTCTACCCGTACGCGAGCATGGGTGTGCTCGCATGGCGAGCAGGACGGACCGAAAGTGACGCTGTGTGATTGTCCACGGAGTTGTCTCGTCCACGTCTCACGCGCGTCTGCACGTATGGGCGCCGTGGACATCCATGAGACATACCTGAGACGAGCGCACAGTGTGAGCGTCGAAGGGAGGTGTGATGCGTCCCCGTACCGTCACCGGCACGTGACGGCGACCGTAGAGGGGAGGTGATGCACAAACGTCTCGCAAGAAATGCAGGAGCCGTAAAAGAGAGAGGGTGAGAGTACCCACGCCGGAAGAGTGGGCTGAAGAACAACTCAGGCACGCGCCGCAGCGTTCGGAAAAGTGGGCGCGGTCGGTGGCGCGAATCTACGGACTGAACCTCAGTGATGACTAGACACACAAAAGCGGCGACCCCCGCGTTTGCGGGAGTCGCCGCTTTGCTGTCCGGGCCTGTCCGGGGACGTCTATTCGTCGTCCTCGTTCCAGATAGGAGTGATCTGGTCGGGGGCGAACTTTGCGCCTTGGTGTGGCGCGGGGTGGATGATGACGGCGGTGATGCTTTTCGCGATTGCCGCATGTTTCTGTTCAAGCGTGAAGTTCGGCCGGTTCCATTCTGCCCGCAGGTCGGGGATTTCTGTCGCCCGGGTCTGGCGTTTGGCTTCATGCCTGCGCTTTTCTGCCTTGAGTTGGCGTTCGTCGGTCTCCAGGTCCTCGATCAGGGCGAAATATCGGCTTCCCGATATCCGCTTCGCTTTGTAGGCGTCGGTGGATTCCTGGATCTGCTGAGTCACGTCGCGTAGTTCGTCCTCCCTGTCCCAGGGCGGGAGTTCTTTGCGCCGCTGTAGCCTGATTCGCGATTGTTCCTGGAGAACGAGTTCGGTGACGTATGCGTCGATCGGCGCTGCGAGTCGGGTGACGCCTGCGCATCCTCCCCATCCTTTGGCCGGACACCGGTAGGCGACCACCGGATCACCGGTCTTCTTGTGGTAGTACTGCACACCGCCGTACATGCGCGCGTTGCACTTTCCGCACCGTATGAATGGCGACAGGAGATACTTCATCACATGCCCGCGTCCCCGGTTCTTACGGGCTGGTTTGGACGGGCGGATTGCTTCCACCAAGGCGAGATGCTCGTCCTCGGTGATGATGGGCTCCCAGACGCCTTCAACCGGGTTGCCGTCGGCGTCGGTGAGGATTTCGTCCTGGTAGGTCTTCCAGCCGCACAAGCGCGGGTTGGTGAAGATCTGCACAATCGTCATCGCTCGCCATTGGCCGCGCCCGGTCACTGTAGGGATGCCGCGTTCGTTCCATTCGATCGCGATTGTTGCCGGGCGGACGCCTGCCAGGAGGCGGGGGATTTCTCGGCGGATGTGTTTCGCTTCTCGCTTGTTGGCGCCGGTGCGGTCTTTGCGCCATCCGAACGGGCGGTTTGCGCCGCCGTGGTTGCGTCCTTTCATCGCTGCGCGCCGGTTTCCGCCCTGCATGCGGCGTGCGATGTTCCGGGATTCCTGGTTGCGCTGGTTGACGTCGTGGCGTGCGGCGGAAATTCCGGTGTCCGTGGTGAGATCGATGTTGCCCGTCATTCCGACGACGTGAACGCCGTAGTACTCGACCAGGTCGATCAAGTCTTCCAGGTCGCGGGGATCGCGCATGCCGCGATCGATGTTCGGCAGGCACAGCGAATTGTAGGTGCCTTTTCTCAGTTCGGTCATCATGGCGTCCCAGTCAGGACGCACCACGCGGTAACCGTAGGTGCCATCGGGCAGCATTACCTGGACACGCCGGAATGCCGAGACGTTGTTTTCCGGAAACTCGCGTCCGATGCGGCCACCGATGCCCGTGACGTACTCTCGCATGTCGGAAAGCTGCGCGGTGACCTGCTCCGCGTCGCCGGTCACGTCGAAGGACTCGCGCCCGTACAGGGCCCAAACTAGCTGGTCAGGGGCGGTTTCGAGGAGTGTCCGCCCACCTGTGCGCCGGGGGGTTCTGTTCATGCGGTTCAGTATGCGGTAAGAGACTAGAGAAGTACGCCACCAAGGCCGCCGAATGCGTCGGCACCCTCGACCGGCGGCTTCACCCCTCTGACGACCTGGCCCAGTTGCCGATCACCGCACACGCCCGGCGGCTGATGAACGCATGCCTGACCTTGGGTGCCCTGGACGAGTTCGCAGACCTCCGGCTCGCCCAATGGGCTCACATGCTCGGGTTCCGGGGCCACTTCTCGACCAAGTCACGCCGGTACTCCACCACCCTCGGCGCGCTGCGGGCCGCTCGTATCGCCTACGTCCGCGAGCAATTCCCCGGCTGGCAACCCCCCGACGACCAAGACCCTCACCTGGTCCTCGCCATCGGCGAATGGCGCTTCCACAGCCAGGGCCTCACACGCGGAGAAGCACTCGTCACCGCCGCACTCACCGGAAGACCCATACCGCCTCAGCCAGAAGCGACCGCTAGGAGCGCAGCTTGACCAAGGCAACTCCCATCGACCTGAACGAGCGGCTGTTGACGATCGCTGAGGCGGCCGAGCGTCTGAACACCTCCCCGCGGTTCCCTCGTCGGCTCGTGGCCGAACGGCGCATCCGCTTCGTCAAGGTCGGGCGCTTCGTCCGCATCCCCGAATCCGCAATTCACGAGTTCATCGCGGCGGGTCTCGTCGAGCCGATGACCGCTTCTGACGTCTGGAGGGCTGCCTAATGGCGAACAAGGGCGGACACCGCCGGTTCGGCAACATCCGCAAGCGGGAGTCTGGGCGGTACCAAGTCCGCTACCCCGGCCCAGACGGACGGATGCGCACTGCGTCCAAGACTTTCGCCTCCAAGACTGAGGCCGAACGCGCTCTGACGCTGATTGAAGCGGAGATACTCAGCGGGACTTGGACCGACCCTGAGCGGGCAAAGGTCAAGCTCGGTCCGTACGCCGAACTGTGGATCGAGCAGCGTCAGACGCTCCGGCCGCGCACGCGCGAACTCTACGCGTGGCTTCTCCGCAAGCACATCGCTCCGTATCTCGGCGGTGTGAGCCTGAGCAAGCTCAGTACGCCGATGATTCGGGAGTGGCTGACCGCGCTCGCCAGCGCCGGGGTCGGGGCCACGTCGCGCGCCAAGGCGTACCGGCTGCTGCGAGCCGTCCTCATGACGGCGGTCGTGGAAGACAAGCTTCTCTCCCGCAACCCGTGCCAGGTGCGCGGGGCCGGCACCGAACATGCGGACGAGCGGCCCACGCTGACCATCGCCCAAGTCTTCGAGCTGGCCGAACGGGTCGGCGCGCGGCCGGTCGGCAACTTCCGCAAGCTCGACTCCGGCGAATACCGGCTCCGCTACCGCGTCAAAGACGGGATCATGCGGCGCTTCCCTCAGACCTTCGCCAGTCGCGCGGAAGCGGAGCGGGCGCTGTGGAAGATGGCTGAGGACGGGCACGCCGACGTGATCCGCGACGACCGGTTGCGCGCGTTCATCCTCCTCGCCACCTTCGCCAGCCTGCGCTGGGGCGAGATCACGGCGCTACGTCGCTGCGACATCGACCTGACCACGCGAACTGTCCGGGTCCGTCACGCCTACGTCGAACGGGCCAACGGTCAGATGCTGCTCGGGCCGCCCAAGTCCAAGGCGGGGGCACGGACGGTCACCATCCCGGCCGCGATCGTCCCGCACCTGACGGCGCACATGAACAAGTACACGAAGGATGAGGCGGACGCTCTGGTCTTCACCGGGCTCAAGGGCGGACCGCTTCGCCGTAGCGGTTTCAACAAGGTCACGAACTGGCGGCACGTGGTGAAGGCGCTCGGCGTTCCGAACCTGCACTTCCATGACCTCCGGCACACCGGTAACCAGCTCGCGGCCGACATGGGCGTCTCGACCAAGAACCTCATGGCGCGCATGGGCCACGATAACGAGCGGGCGGCGCTGCGCTACCAACACAGGTCGGCCAAGGGTGACCGCATCATCGCCGATGGTCTGGATGCCCTCGTCCGGGAGGAACACGACCGGGGCGACGAGGACGACGGCGGGGCGGCTGGAACGCTGGTCCCGGTGGCCTAATGGCCCGCTAATGGCCCGTCGCTGATGTCAACGAGAAACGATCAAGGCCCAGGTTCGGGGATCATGTCCCTGGCCTGGGCCTTCGTAGTGAGCGGGTGACGGGAATCGAACCCGCGCTGTCAGCTTGGGAAGCTGAAGTTCTACCATTGAACTACACCCGCGTGGGGCCTGGTGGGCCGCCGCGCTGTGGATACTGTACCGGATCGTCGGTGGGGGTCGGGTGGGATAGTTTTTCTGGCGTGCTGCTCTCCGATCGTGACATCAGGGCCGAGCTCGAGTCTGGGCGGGTGAAGATCGACCCGTATGAGCCGGGGATGGTTCAGCCGTCCAGTGTGGACGTTCGGCTGGACCGGTGGTTCCGGGTGTTCGAGAACCACAAGTATCCCCACATCGATCCGTCTGTGGAGCAGCCGGATCTGACGCGGCTGCTGGAGGTGCGGGCCGAGGAGCCGTTCGTGCTGCATCCCGGGGAGTTCGTGCTGGCCTCGACGTACGAGGTGTTCGGGCTGCCGGACGATCTGGCGGCGCGGCTGGAGGGGAAGAGCTCGCTCGGGCGGCTGGGGCTGCTCACGCACTCTACGGCGGGGTGGATCGATCCGGGGTTCGTGGGGCACGTGACGCTGGAGTTGTCGAACGTGGCGACGCTGCCGATCAAGCTGTGGCCGGGAATGAAGATCGGTCAGATGTGCCTGTTCCGGACGAGTTCGCCGGCCGAGTACCCCTACGGGGCGGAGCGGTACGGGTCGCGGTACCAGGACCAGCGGGGGCCGACGCCGTCGCGGTCGTACCTGAACTTCCACCGTACGAAGGTGTAAGACGTGCTCGATTCGTGACCTCAACGTGACGAAAAGCACCGAAAGATGAAACATGTTCTCTGAACGGGTAGTTTCGGGCGACGCACTGGTTTGGCGTCTGGTTGACGTCCTCTTTGGATGAGGTCGTCGCGTCCGGGCGCCTGGACGGATAGGGCGACCCGTTTCCGCGCCTCACCCAGACGTGGGAACCCGAGAGGAGATCGTGTCAGTACTCCGCGCGGAAAGCGTCACCAAGATCTTCGGCCGCAGGGCGGCCGAGGCACAGCGGAAACTCAAGGCCGGAGCCGATTCGAAGGCGATTCGGGACCTCGGCGTCACAGCCGCGGTGCTGGACGCCTCGTTCGAGGTCAACGAAGGCGAGATCTTCGTGGTCATGGGTTTGTCGGGGTCCGGGAAGTCGACGCTGATCCGGACGCTCAACGGGCTGCTGGGGGTCACCTCCGGGAGCGTTGAGATCGACGGCCAGGACATCGCGAAGATGTCGCCGAAGGCGCTGCGAGCGATTCGGCAGAACAAGATCAGCATGGTCTTCCAGCACTTCGCGCTCTTCCCCCACCGGACGGTTCTCGCGAACGCCGCGTACGGGCTCGAGGTCCGCGGCGTTCCGAAGGAAGAACGCGAGAGGACCGCCCGGGAGTTCCTGGGTCTGGTCGGTCTCGAAGGATGGGAGGACAAGGTCCCCGGTCAGCTGTCCGGCGGAATGAAGCAGCGCGTGGGGCTTGCCCGAGCGCTCGCGTCGGGCACCGACATCATCCTGATGGACGAGGCGTTCAGCGCCCTGGACCCGCTGATCCGCCGGGAGGTGCAGGACCTCCTGCTGGATCTGCAGGGACAGTTCGGCAAGACGATCGTCTTCATCACCCACGACCTGAACGAGGCCATGCGCATCGGTGACCGCATCGCGGTGATGCGGGAGGGCCGGATCGTGCAGATCGGAACGGCCGAGGAGATCCTCACGGATCCGGCCAACGACTACGTCGCGCAGTTCGTGGCGGACGTGGACCGTACCAGGGTCCTGACGGCGGCCTCGGTCATGGAGAAGCCGCTGGTCACGGTGCTGTCGACGACGGGTCCGCGGACAGCGCTGCGCACGATGCGCGAGGCCCAGACGTCGGCGGCGTTCGTGATCGGCCGGGACCGCAAGCTGATCGGGCGGGTCCGCGCGACGGTGATCGCGGACGCGGTGCAGGACAACGTCCAGAAGCTCGACGGCCTGATCGACCCCGAGGACCCGGAGCCCGTGTCCCCCGACACCCCGGTGGCGGACCTGTTCGTCAGGTGCGCCGAGAGCGACCTGCCCGTGCCGGTCGCGGACGAGGACGGGACGCTGATCGGCGTGATCCCGCGGGTGACGCTCCTGACGGCTCTCGGGGCCATCAACACGCATGTGGACGAGGTTGTCGAAGAGCCGGAGCTCGCACTGACGAAGGAGGGCAGCGGTGTTGACGACTAACGCCTTCGCACTGGAGCTGCCCCGGGCGCCGGTCGGCGAATGGTTCGACACCCTGGTGACCTGGTGCACCGACAACCTCGGGTGGCTGTTCGACGGGATCGGTTCGGCGATCGACGCGTCGGTCGAAGGGCTGACGACCGTGCTGACGTCGCTGCAGCCGATCGCGCTCGCGGTGATCCTCGCGATCGTGGCCCTGCTGATCAGCGGCTGGAAGCTGGGCGTGTTCACGATCCTCGGCTTCGCGCTGATCGACAGCATGGAGCTGTGGGAGGACTCGATGGACTCCCTGGCCCTGGTGATCGTCGCCGCGGTGGTGTCGATCGTCCTGTCGGTACCGATCGGCATCGCGGCGGCACGCAACGACGTGGTGAGCCGCATCGTCCGGCCGGTCCTCGACTTCATGCAGACGATGCCGGCGTTCGTCTACCTGATCCCCGCGATCTTCTTCTTCAGCATCGGGGCGGTCCCGGGCGTGGTCGCCACGGTGATCTTCTCGATGCCGCCGGGAGTGCGGCTGACCGAGCTCGGCATCCGCGGTGTCGACCCGGAGATGGTCGAGGCGGGCGAGGCGTTCGGCACGCCGCCGAACCGGATCCTGACCCGCATCCAGATCCCGCTCGCCATGCCGTCGATCATGGCCGGCATCAACCAGCTGATCATGCTGTCGCTGTCGATGGTCGTCATCGCGGGCATGGTCGGCGCCGGCGGCCTCGGCGGTGTGGTGCTCGAGGGCATCAACCGGGTGGACGTGGCCACGGGCTTCGAGGGCGGCATCGCGGTCGTCATCCTGGCCATCTACCTGGACCGCCTCACCGGCGCCTTCGGGAACGGCCCGAGCCTGCTGCGCGTGCTGTTCACCCGCGGCATGAACGGCCGCCGCCGCACGACCGCCCCCACGCCGGACAAGCCGGCCGACAAGGCGCCTGCGAAGGCAACCGACCCGGAGCCCGAGCCCGTGGGCCGATGAACCCCCCGCTCCCCCCTATCTCCCCACCATGAAAGCCAACGAAAGGACGGGAATGAGCTTCAAGTTCAAGGGTCTGGCCATAGCGCTGACGTTGACGCTGGGTTTGAGCGCCACGGCGTGCGCCGAATCCGACTCCGGAGGAGGGGGAGAGTCCGACAAGAACATCACCATCGGCATGGTCTCGGGCTGGGCCGAGGGTGAGGCCGCGACGCAGCTCTGGAAGAGGCTGCTGACGGACAAGGGCTACAACGTCGAGGTCCAGACGCTCGACACCGGACCGCTCTACGCCGGCATGGCGAAGGGCGACGTCGACCTGTTCCTCGACGCCTGGCTGCCGGGCACCCACGAGGACTACTGGAATCAGTACGGCGACAAGCTGGAGAAGGTCGGCGCCTGGTACGACTCGGCGCCGCTGACCATCGCGGTGCCGAACTACTCGCCGCTGAAGTCGCTCGAGGACCTCAAGGGCAAGGGCTCCGAGTACGACGGCAAGATCATCGGGATCGAGAAGAGCTCCGGCCTGTACCGGGTGTCGCAGGAGGACATGCTTCCCGCGTACGGCCTGGAGGACGAGTTCACGATCACGACGTCCTCGACGCCGGCGATGCTCACCGAGCTGCAGAAGGCGATCGACGCCAAGGAGAACATCGTCGTCACCCTGTGGCGGCCGCACTGGGCGTACACGAAGATGCCCATCCGCGACCTGAAGGACCCGAAGGGTGCGATGGGCAAGCCGGACGGCGTCTACACGGTCGCCCGTAGCGGCTTCGCCGAGGACCAGCCGGACGTCAGCGGCTGGCTGAAGAAGTTCAAGATGAACGACGAGCAGCTCGGCTCGCTCGAGGACCTCATGGAGAACAAGTACAAGGGCAAGCCCGACCAGGCTGTGGACGAGTGGCTGAAGAACAACGCCAACTTCGCCCAGTCCATGACGGGCTGACGTCTCCAGGGACGTTCGTTCCAGCGGCAGAGGGCCGTCCGGGTGAACCGGACGGCCCTCTGCCGTTGAAGGGCCTGCTGAGCCGCGGTGAAAGCGGGCCACCGGGCTCGGCGCGGCCGGACGGCGTCACTCGGCGAGGCCGACGACGAACAGGACCGCCGTCAGCCCCAGCCCGGTTGCGCCCAGCGTCATGACCCGGGGGTGGACGCTGTGCGCCTCGGGCAGGATCTCGGCGGCGGACAGGTAGAGCAGGACGCCCGCGAACAGCCCGAGGTACGGGCCGAGGAACGCGTCCGGCACCTGGATGAGCGTCCCGAGCGCGGCCCCGGCGATCGGGGCGACGGCGTCGGCGAGCAGGAGCACGACGGCGGGACGGCGGTCGCCCCGGTTCAGGGACGCGGCCGTGACGGTGTTGAACCCGTCCGCGAAGTCGTGCGCGATCACGGCGAGCGCCACGAAGACCCCGACCTCGGTCCCGGACTGGAAGCCGAGGCCGATGCTGACCCCGTCCATCAGGCTGTGGGCGACCAGCGCGGACGCGGCGAGCAGCCCCGCCGAGCCGCCGCCGTGCGCGTGGGCGTGCGCGTGCGGGGCGTACTCGTGCTCGTGGGCCCGGTGGATCGCCACGGCCTGCTCCACGACGTGCAGCAGCAGGAATCCGGCCGCGAACCCGATCATGGGCGCGGGGACGCCGAGCGGGGAGTGCCGCGTCATCTCCAGCGACTCGGGGACGAGGTCGAAGGCGACGATCCCGAGCATGAGGCCGCCCGCCAGCCCGAGGACGAGGTGCCGGTTGTCGCGCACCTTCATCGCGGCGAGGCCCCCGGCGAGGGTCATCAGGAACGCGACGAGGGACACGAGCACAGCCATCCCTGGGTCTTACCAGGGGTGACCCACCACAATCCCGTCTCGGCGCCCTGAAACGCGGGACGGGCCTGTTGCCGACGTGCGGCATGGCTCGGCCGCCCCTAACGACGAGAAAGGACCCCCGGCCTTGGCCGAAGGTCCTTCTCGCGTGCGGTGTCCGCTACTCGGCGGCGACGGGCTCCTTCTCCTCCGAGCCCGGCGGGGTGCCCTCGCCCTTGATGGAGCGGATCAGCAGCTGGGAGACGTCGACGACCTCCAGGGACTCCTTGGCGTCGCCGGCGTTCTTCTTCTCGTTGATGGCGTCGCCCAGCATGACCAGGCAGAACGGGCAGGCGGTGGAGACGGTGTCGGGATTGGTCTCCAGCGCCTCGTCCACGCGCTCGGTGTTGATGCGCTTGCCGATGCGCTCTTCCATCCACATCCGCGCGCCGCCGGCGCCGCAGCAGAAGCCGCGGTCCTTGTGCCGGTGCATCTCCTGGGTCTTGACGCCGGGGACGGTCGCCATGATGTCGCGCGGCTGCTTGTAGACCTTGTTGTGGCGGCCGAGGAAGCAGGGGTCGTGGTAGGTGATGTTCTCCTCGATCGGGGTGACCGGGGTGAGCCTGCCCTCCTCGACCAGGTGCGCGAGCAACTGGGTGTGGTGGACGACCTCGTAGTTCCCGCCGATCTGCGGGTACTCGTTGGCCAGGGTGTTGAAGCAGTGCGGGCAGGTCGCCACGATCTTCTTGGCGCCCGCGTCGTTGAGCGTCTCGACGTTCTGCTGGCCGAGCATCTGGAAGACGAACTCCATGCCCAGCCGGCGGGCCGGGTCACCGGTGCACGCCTCCATCGGCCCCAGCACGGCGAACTTCACGCCCGCGATGTGCAGCAGCTCGGCGACCGCCTTGGTGGTCTTCTTGGCCCGGTCCTCCAGCGCGCCCGCGCAGCCGACCCAGAACAGGTACTCGGTCTCCTCGGGCAGCTTCTCGTCGACGACCTCGACCTCGAAGTCCAGCTCCTCGATCCATTCGAGGCGCTTCATCTCCGACATGCCCCACGGGTTGCCCTTGTTCTCCAGGTTCTTCAGCATCACGCCGGCCTCGGACGGGAAGCTCGACTCGATCATGACCTGGAAGCGGCGCATGTCCAGGATGTGGTCGATGTGCTCGATGTCGACCGGGCACTGCTCCACGCAGGCGCCGCAGTTGGTGCACGACCACAGGACGTCCGGGTGGATGACGCCGTCGTCGGCGACGAGCTCCTTGTCCACCTGCATGGCGGCCTTCTGCTCGTCGGTGAACTTCTCCCGCTGGTCCTCGGACGCGGTCATGTACGGCGCCTTGGCCAGCGCGTGGTCGCGCAGCTCCAGCACCAGCATCTTCGGCGACAGCGGCTTGCCGGTGTTCCAGGCCGGGCACTGCGACTGGCAGCGGCCGCACTCGGTGCAGGTCGCCATGTCGAGGAAGCCCTTCCAGGTGAAGTCCTCGATCTTGCCGCGGCCGAAGACGTCCTCGTCGGGGTCGGCCTCCTCGAAGTCGAGCGGCTTGCCGTCCGACATCATCGGCTGCGCGGCGCCGAGGCCGTCCGGGCTGCGCTTGAACATGACGTTCAGCGGGGCCAGGAAGATGTGCAGGTGCTTGGAGTGCACCACGAACACCAGGAACACCAGCGCGACGCCGATGTGCAGCAGCAGCCCGACCGACTCCAGGACCTCCAGGGTGCTGTCGCTCATCCCCTCGAACAGGTTCCCGGTCAGGTGCGAGAAGTAGGCGGCGCCGCTGTAGCCGAAGTTGTCGCGGGCGACCTCCACGCCCCGGAAGAAGAACATCGTCCAGATCACGTTGAAGATCATGAACAGCGTGATCCACGCGCCGGACAGGTGCGAGCCCTTGAACCGCGACCGGCGGCCGAGCCGCTTGGGCGAATCCTTGAAGCGGATCGCGGTGAAGACGATCAGTCCGGCCAGCGCGGCCAGCGCGATGGTGTCCTGCACGAAGCCGATCGGGCCCCAGGTCTGCAGCCCCGGAATGTGCGCGTCAAGCCCGAACAGCAGCTGGACGCCCGCCTCCAGGTAGACGGTCGCCAGCAGGAAGAACGCCCACATCACCGCGAAGTGCGCGGCGCCGGCCACGGTCCACTTCAGCAGCTTGCGCTGCCCGAAGACCTCCACGGCCTGGCCTTCGACGGCCTTCCGGGGCTCACGCTTGACCTGGAGCGTCCGCTCGGGGTCGGGCTGGCCGCTCTTGGCGATCTGGTACAGGAACAGCACCCGCCGACCGGCGAGCGCCAGAGCGACCGCCGTTCCGGCGAGCCCAATGACCAACGTGATCCAGAACACTGTTCCGTCCTCCTGGGGTACGGGCGATGGCAGTCAGCGTAGGGCTCGCGACAGACTGCACTTCATCCGGGTCCCGAATACTACTCGGTAGTAGCTTACGCGTCACATACGCAGGTCGGCACACGGTACGCCCACCCGGAGACCGCCCGCTTCCCCCTCACCTTATGAATTCCACATGTGCGATGAGTATCGGGAGCATGCGGAGTCCGTATCAGCGGGAGGGAACCTTTCAGCGGTATCCCGCACGGACTCGTCCTACGGAGGACCCCGGATGACCTCGATGCCCGACCTCACGCCCGCCGCACGCCGGATGGCCGACCTGCTGGCAGGCGTCCGCGACCACCAGCTCGACGCGCCGACTCCGTGCGAGGACATGTCGCTCGCCACGCTCATCGACCACGTCGGCGGCCTGACCCAGGCCTTCACGTGGGCCGCCGCGAAGGACGTCCCGGACGGCGGGTCGCAGCCGCCGTCCCCCGACGCGTCCCGCCTCGGGCCGGACTGGCGCACCCGCATCCCCGAGCAACTCGACGCGCTCGCCGCCGCCTGGCGGTCCCCCGACGCCTGGCAGGGCATGACCGAGGCCGGCGGCCTGCAGATGCCAGGCCACGAGGCCGGCCGGGTCGCGCTGAACGAACTGGTCGTGCACGGCTGGGACATCGCCCGCGCCAGCGGCCAGCCCTACGACGCCGGCGAGGAGGAGATCGACGCCTGCCTCGCCTTCGTCGCGCCGGCCGTCGAGCAGAGCGGCGGCAAGGGCATCGAGGGCCTCTTCGGCCCCGCCGTCGAGATCCCGGACAGCGCCCCTGCCGTGGACCGCCTCATCGCCCTCGCCGGCCGTGACCCCTCCTGGGCCGCCCCGGAGGGGTGACCTGGCGAGTCCCCGCTCCCCGGCGCGCCGGGGAGCGGGGAGGTTTTACCCGGGTCGCCTAGCCCCTGATCTCACGTTTTGTGACGATTGAAGAGGGGCGGGATCAGGGGGAGGAAGACATGGCCGACACCGCCGCAACACCGCAATGGCATGTCGTCGGCGACTGGTTCGACGTCTGCAAATGCACCATCCCGTGCCCGTGCACTTACGCGCAGCCTCCCACCTCCGGGGACTGCGACGGAGTGCTGGCGTGGCACATCCGCGAAGGGCGGTACGGAGACGTCCCGCTCGACGGTCTCAATGTCCTGATGCTCGGCTCTTTCGTGGGGAACGCGTGGGGTGAGCACTCCGACGCCTACGCGGCCGTCTTCATGGACGAGCGCGCCGACGATTCCCAGCGCGAAGCCCTCGGGAAGATCTTCGGCGGGGAGGCCGGGGGCTGGCCCGCCCAGTTCGTGGAGATGTTCGGTCCCGAGATGAGGGGACTCGAATACGCGCCCGTCACGATCTCGGTCGACGAGGACCTCGCCACGTGGAACGCGGAGGTTCCCGGCCGGGTCACGGCGAGGGCCGAGGCCCTCACCGGCCCCACGGCCCCCGAGGGGGCACGGGTGCAGACGATCAATCCGCCCGGTTCCGAGACCGGTCCCGGGCAGGTCGCCACCTGGGGCCGGGCCCTCGCCGACCAGGTCGACGCCTTCGGGTTCGCATGGGACTGGGGAGGCCGCTCCAGCAAGCACATACCGTTCGACTGGAGCGGACCCGAGTGAGGGCGCCGACGCGGACGCGTCGGCGGAGACCCGCCGCCCGGCCCGCGCCCCACGAGGTCGTGTTCGTCGGGCTCCTCGTCGTCATCACCGTGATCGCGTGGCTGGCGGTGCACCACCTGGCCACACCGGACATGCGCGCCGGGATCCTGACCGGCGGCGCCCGCCCCGGCCACGCCGGTGACGGGATGCCGGCGATGCGGATGGACCACTCCATGAGCGCGGGGCTGTTCCTCGGTACCTGGTTCGTGATGATGGCGGCGATGATGCTCCCCGCGGTGACGCCGGTGATCGTCCGGATCGACCGGCTGCTGCGCCGACGGGGCGGGGCGCGCACGACGGTGTACCTGCTGACGGCCGGCTACCTGGCCGTGTGGGCGGCGGCGGGGGTGGCGGCGTACGGCCTGTTCACGCTCTTCCAGTCGACGGTGGCGGCAGGCGACTCGACGGCCGCCGTGCGCGCGGGCGCCGTGGTGCTGCTGCTCGCGGGCGCCTACCAGCTCACCCCGTTGAAGCGGGCATGCCTGCGCCAGTGCCGTTCGCCGCTCGCCGTCGTCGCCCGCCATGGAGAGCGGATCACGGCGAGCCCTTCGGGCGCGTTGCTCGTCGGCGTCCACCACGGGGCCTTCTGCCTGGGATGCTGCTGGGCGCTGATGGCCGTGCTCCTCGCCGCGGGGATGATGAGCCTTGTCTGGATGGGGGTCATCGCCGCCGTGGTCCTCGTCGAGAAGGTCTGGCGGTACGGGGATCTGGTGAGCCGGCCGCTGGGCGGCGCGATGATCGCCCTCGGCCTCGTCCTGGTCGCCGCCCCCGGCCTGGCGCCCGCCCTGACCTAGACCCTCTCGAAGACCGCGGCGAGGCCCTGGCCGCCGCCGATGCACATGGTTTCGAGGCCGTAGCGGGCTTCGCGCCGGTGCATCTCGCGGGCGAGGGTGGCGAGGATGCGGGCGCCGGTCGCGCCGACCGGGTGGCCGAGGGAGATACCGGAGCCGTTGACGTTGACGCGGTCCCAGTCGGCGTCCTTCAGGTCCCACTCGCGGGCGACGGCGAGGACCTGCGCGGCGAACGCCTCGTTCAGCTCGATGAGGTCGATGTCGGCGAGGGCGAGGCCGGCCCGCTCCAGCGCCTTGGCGGTGGCCGGAACCGGTCCGATGCCCATCGTGCGGGGCGGCACGCCGGCGCGGGCCCACGACACGAGCCGGACGAGGGGCCGCAGGCCCAGCTCGGCGGCGCGCTCGGAGGTGGTGACGACACAGGCGGCGGCTGCGTCGTTCTGGCCGCTGGAGTTGCCCGCGGTGACGGTGGCCTGGTCGTCGGACCTCCCGAGGACGGGACGCAGCCTCGCCAGCCCCTCGGCCGTCGTGTCCGGACGCGGGTGCTCGTCGGTGTCGACCACAGTGTCGGCCTTGCGCGACCGGATGGTCACCGGGACGATCTCCTCGTCGAACGCCCCCGACCGCTGGGCGGCGACGGCGCGCCGGTGGGAGCGCACGGACAGCTCGTCCTGCTCCTCGCGCCCGATGCCGTACTCGCGGCGCAGGTTCTCCGCGGTCTCCAGCATCCCGCCGGGCACCGGGTGGTTCGCGCCGCCGGCGGTGACGCGGCCCCGCGCGAGCGCGTCGTGCAGGTCGAGGGACGGGCCGCGGACGCCCCAGCGCGCCTGCGTCGTGTAGAACGGCGCGCCGCTCATGCTCTCCGCGCCGCCCGCGATGATCACGTCGCCGATGCCGAGCTGGACCTGCATGGCGGCGTCCAGGACGGCCTGCAGCCCGGACCCGCAGCGCCGGTCGACCTGGCTGCCGCCGACCTCGATGGGGAGCCCGGCGTCGAGCGCGGCGACGCGTCCGATGGCGGGGGCGTCGGCCGTCGGGTAGCAGTGGCCGAGGATCACCTCGTCGATCGCGTCGCCGGGCAGCCCGGCGCGTTCGACGAGCGCGCGGATCACCGTGGCCGCGAGCTCGGCGGGCGGGACGAGCTTCAGCACCCCGCCGAACCGGCCGATCGGGGTACGCAGCGGCTCGCAGATGACCGCTTCACGCATGTGTGCTCCTCAGGGTCGCGGCGACGCGCTTCGAAGGCTACGTCCCGGCCGCTGCCGCGGAGGGGCCGGGTTTCCGTCCAGTGGAGGACACCGCTGACAGGTGAGGTGGACCCCGCCGGGGGTAGGCATCGGGCGTTGCCGCTCATCCGGATCGTGGAGGACTCGATGGCGAAGCTGCCGATGAAGATGCTCAAGACACTGATCGCCGCGGTGATGGCGCTGACGACGGCGTCGGCTCCGGCGGCGGTCGCGGTGGCCGGGGTGCTGGGGACCACCGCCGTGGTGACGACCGCCTGTGGCGGCGGTGGCGACGAGGACGGCGGCGACAACGAGGACGGCGGCGGCGGGGACGACAACCAGGACGACGGCAACGATGGCAACGATGGCGGGGGCGACGACTGATCCGAGTCGCGCACCCCGCCCGGCGGCGCCGCGGCCCGCCTGCCTCTCCCGCTATCGTGCCGACGGACGCGGGAGTTCACCCGCGGGCGACGCCGGCCGCCGGGCCGGTCCCGGGTTCGGCCGCGCCGGACGCGCGCACTGACGCGCGCCCCGCCGTTCCGTCCCACGCCCGCGAGGAGGCGAGGAGGCGGCATGGTGGAAAACGGCATCGTCGAGCAGTGGGCGCGGGACGTGCGGACGGTCCGGGTGATCGGCGCCGGGGCGATGGGACGCGGCATCGCCCAGCTCGTGGCGGCGGGCGGGGTGACGGTCGAGATCGCCGACGTGCGGCTGGAGGCGGTGACGGACGCGGTCACCCACATCTCCGGCATGTTCGACAAGCTCGTCGCCAAGGGCCGGATGCCCGCGGACGACGCCGCGGCGGCGAAGGAGCGGCTGCGCCCGGTCGGTGAACCGCTCACACCGTTCCAGGAGTGCGATCTCGTCATCGAGGCCGTCCGGGAGGATCTGGAGACCAAGCGGGAGCTGTTCTCGGCCCTGGAAAAGGTCTGCCCCGAACACACGATTCTCGCCACCAACACCAGCTCGCTGCCGGTGACGGCGATCGCGACCGTGCTGAACGACCCGTCCAGGGTGGCGGGTCTGCATTTCTTCAACCCGGTGCCGCTGATGCGGTTGGTCGAGGTGATCCCGGGAGCACGCACGGCCGAGTGGATCCCGGACGCTCTGGCCGACCTGGTGAAGCGTCTCGGTCACGAACCCGTGCTCGCGCCAGACGCGCCCGGCTTCCTCGTCAACCACGCGGGGCGCGGCCTGGTGACGGAGGCGTTGCAAATCCTCTCGGAAGGAGCCGCCGAGCCCGTGGACATCGACCGCATCTCGCGGGACGTCCTCGGCCTGAGGATGGGGCCGTGCGAGTTGCTCGACCTCACCGGGATGGACGTGTCGCACTCGGTGATGGAGTCCATCTGGTCGGGCTTCTACTCAGAGCCGCGCTTCCGCCCGTCCAGGCTCGGGCGGGCACGCGTCGAAGCGGGCCTGTACGGCCGCAAGACCGGCGAGGGCTTCTACAAGTACGTGGACGGCGCCAAGCAAGAGTCGCCCGAAGTCACGGCCCCGTCCGTGGAGGCTCGCCCTATATGGGTGCACGGCGACGTCCGTGAAGAACTCGGGGCGCTGCTTTCGACATCGGGAGTGGAGGTCGAGTCGGGTGACGAGCCGTCGAGCCAGGCGGTGGTGCTCGTCGCACCGTTCGGGCGGAGCACCGTGGACACGGCCCAAGCCGAGGGCCTTCCGCTAGAACGCACCTTGGGCGTCGACCCGTTCGGCGGGTTCTTCACTCGTCTCACCGTGGCCGTCCACCCCGGGCTCGACACGGACACCGGCCGCGCCTGCCTGGCGGCGCTTGCCGCTACCGGGCGAGCCGTCACCGTCGTCAGGGACGCCCCGGCACCCGTCGCCCAGCGCCTTCTCGCGTCGATCGTGAACGTCGGCTGCGGCATCGCCGAGCAGCGCCTCGCCCGCCCCGCGGACATCGACACCGCCGTCCGCCTGGGGCTCAACTACCCGCGCGGACCGCTGGAGTGGGGCGAGAACGCCGGGGCCGGCCGCGTCCTGGAGATCCTGCGGGGCCTGCACGAGTCCACCGGCGACCCGCGCTACCGCCCGAGCACCTGGCTGGCCGAACGAGCAGCGCTCGGCCTCCCCCTCACCGAGACCGGCACCACCCCGTCCGACCTCACCCCCTGACGGGCACCGTGACGGCGGCCCCCGCCCGGAACCAGCCCGGACGGGGGCCGCCGTGGCGCCCTTCCACCTTGCGGGAGCCGGCTCAGACGCGCCGGAACTAAGCAGGCCAGTTGGGAAGCTTCGCGGCCGGCTTCGGCACGGTGTCCGTCCAGCCCGAGTCACGAACGACCGAATAGTTGACCACGAAACCCGGTCGACGGTCTCGGTACGGCCCTCCCGGCCTCGTCAGCACGATCTGCTCGGCCAGCAACCCGCCGGTCTCCCTGTCGAAGATCGGCTCCATCCGCTTCTCGACCACGCGCCGCTTCTGCGGGTCGATGAGGTTCCGGTTCCCGCCCGGCACGCCCCGCCGCTTTCGGCGATCCGCCGACCGTTCTTCCGAACGATCCGCAGCCCGACCCGTGGACGCGCGGATGGTGCGCGCCAGGAGGGGCGGTTCCCCCGGAGGGGAGGGCGTCCTTCTTGTGGTGGACGCGGTCGGGCGGGTCTCCTTCCTTCGGCCCATCTCTCGTTCAGGAGCCCCCCTCACGGGAACCGGAATACGGGGCTCACTCGTCCTGTTGTAGAGGACGGCAGCAAAGTTGAGTCTCCGTGACTCAAGTCATTTGACAACATTGGAGCGGCCGGGCAATCTTGCGAACGAGCAACCCCACCGGCCGCACCCCGGGGGCGACCGGGGCGCTCTAACACCGGACTGGACCGGAACACGGAAACGACGGAGGACGAGAACATGGCACGTGCGGTCGGCATCGACCTCGGGACGACCAACTCGGTCGTCGCGATTCTGGAGGGCGGCGAGCCCACCGTCATCGCGAACGCGGAGGGGTCGCGGACCACACCGTCCGTCGTCGCGTTCGCCAAGAACGGAGAGGTACTGGTCGGCGAGGTCGCCAAGCGCCAAGCGGTGACCAACGTCGACAGGACGATCCGGTCGGTCAAGCGCGAGATGGGCACCGACTGGAAGACCAAGATCGACGACAAGGACTTCAACCCGCAGCAGATGAGCGCGTTCGTGCTCCAGAAGCTGAAGCGGGACGCCGAATCCTACCTGGGCGAGACCGTCACCGACGCGGTCATCACCGTGCCCGCGTACTTCTCCGACCACCAGCGCCAGGCCACCAAGGAGGCCGGCCAGATCGCGGGGCTGAACGTCCTGCGCATCATCAACGAGCCGACCTCGGCGGCGCTGGCCTACCACCTGGAGAAGGAGAACGAGGCGACGATCCTCGTCTTCGACCTGGGCGGCGGCACGTTCGACGTGTCCCTGCTGGAGGTCGGCGACGGCGTGGTCGAGGTCAAGGCCACCAGCGGCGACAACCACCTCGGCGGCGACGACTGGGACGACAAGGTCGTCGACTGGCTGGTCGAGAAGTTCAAGAACGCCAACGGCGTCGACCTGGGCAAGGACAAGATGGCCCTCCAGCGGCTTCGCGAGGCCGCGGAGAAGGCGAAGATCGAGCTGTCCGGTTCGTCCGAGACGCAGATCAACCTGCCCTACATCACCGCGTCGGCCGAGGGCCCGCTGCACCTGGACGAGAAGCTCACCCGGGCCGAGTTCCAGCGGATGACCTCCGACCTGCTCGACCGGACCAAGGCGCCGTTCCACTCGGTGCTGAAGGACGCCGACATCACCGTCGACAAGATCGACCAGGTCGTCATGGTCGGCGGCTCGACCCGGATGCCCGCAGTGTCCGAGCTGGTCAAGGAGCTGACCGGCGGCAAGGAGCCCAACAAGGGCGTCAACCCGGACGAGGTCGTCGCGATCGGCGCCAGCCTGCAGGCCGGCGTGCTCAAGGGCGAGGTCAAGGACGTCCTCCTGCTGGACGTGACCCCGCTGAGCCTCGGCATCGAGACCAAGGGCGGCATCTTCACCAAGATCATCGAGCGGAACACCACGATCCCGACCAAGCGGTCGGAGACGTTCACCACCGCCGACGACAACCAGCCGTCCGTGGAGATCCAGGTCTACCAGGGCGAGCGCGAGATCGCCGCGTACAACAAGAAGCTCGGCACCTTCCAGCTCACCGGTCTGCCGCCGGCGCCGCGCGGCGTCCCGCAGATCGAGGTCACCTTCGACATCGACGCCAACGGCATCGTGAACGTCAGCGCGAAGGACCAGGGCACCGGCCGCGAGCAATCGATGGTCATCACCGGAGGCAGCGCGCTGCCGAAGGAGGACATCGAGAAGATGATGCGCGACGCCGAGGACTACGCCGAGGAGGACCGCAAGCGCCGCGAGGAGGCCGAGGTCCGCAACCAGGCCGACACGCTCGCGTACTCGACCGAGAAGTTCCTGCGGGAGAACGACGAGAAGGTCCCCGAGGAGCTGAAGACCGAGGTCAACGACGCGGTCGCCGAGGTCAAGAAGGCGCTTGAGGGCACCGACGTCGACGCCATCAAGGGCAGCGCCGAGAAGCTGGCGCAGGTCAGTCAGAAGATGGGCGCCGCGATGTACGCGCAGAACCCCGAGGGCGCGCAGCAGCCGGGCGGCGAGGATGCCGGACCGACCGCCGGCGCCCAGGGCGGCGACCAGCAGGACGACGAGGTCGTCGACGCCGAGATCGTGGACGAGGACAAGCCGAAGGGTGATGCATCGTGACGTCCTCCCCTGACGAGGGCGAGGAGAAGGAGGGCCCGGTGATCCGCGACAAGCGGCGCATCGATCCCGAGACGGGGGAGGTCCGGGGGGCCGGCGGGTCCGGCGAGCAGGCGGCGGCGCCGCCTGCCCCGGAGGCCCCGGCGAACGGGGGCGCCAAGGCCGACGCCGAGGAGGTCTCTTCGCTGAAGACCCAGCTGTCGGAGCGTCTCGCGGACCTCCAGAGGCTGAAGGCCGAGTACGACAACTACCGGAGGCGGGTCGAGCGCGACCGGGTCGCGGTCCGGGAGCAGGCCGTCGGGCAGGTGCTGTCCGAGCTGCTCCCGGTCCTGGACGACATCGGCCGTGCCCGTGACCACGACGAGCTCACCGGCGGCTTCAAGTCCGTCGCGGAGAGCCTGGAGGCGGTCACCGGCAAGCTCGGCCTGGTCAAGTACGGCGAGAAGGGCGAGCCCTTCGACCCGACCGTGCACGAGGCGCTCATGCACTCTCTCTCACCCGAGGTGACCGAGACGAGTGTGGTGGACGTCCTCCAGCCCGGTTACCGCATCGGCGAGCGGATCCTGCGGGTCGCGCGCGTCGCGGTGGCCGACCCCGACCCGGACGCCGCCGGGAAGCCGGACGGCGACGAGGCGGGCGACGACGGTGAATGATCCCCGGGGTCCCGTCCCGGCCAGGACGGCCGGGACGGGCCCTGCGGGGCCACGCGAAGACATGTGGCAAGTGGCGATAGCAGAAGGCGGGGCACCGTGAGCACCAAGGACTACCTGGAGAAGGACTACTACAAGGTCCTCGGTGTCGCGAAGACGGCCTCGCAGGAGGAGATCAAGAAGTCCTACCGGAAGCTGGCCCGCAAGTACCACCCGGACGCCAACAAGGGCGACTCCGACGCCGAGGACCGCTTCAAGGAGGTCTCCGAGGCCTACGACGTCCTGTCGGACGACAAGCGCCGCAAGGAGTACGACCAGGTGCGCTCCATGCCGGGCGGTTTCCGCGGCCAGCAGGGCGGCGGCTTCCCGTTCGACTTCGGCGACCTGTTCGGGCAGCAGGGCGGCGGCACGGGGACGCAGACCGGCGGCGCCGGGGAGCGCATCGGCGACCTGTTCGGCGGCCTGTTCAACCGCGGCGGCGGTACCCGCACGACGGGTACCGGGACGCGGCGCGCCCGGCGCGGCGCGGACGTCGAGACCGAGGTGACGCTGTCGTTCGGCCGCGCGATGAACGGCGTGACCGTGCCGATCAAGCTGACCAGCGAGGCCGCCTGCAACGGCTGCCGGGGCACCGGCGCGAAGGCCGGCACCGTGCCGCGGGTGTGCCCGAGCTGCGAGGGCACCGGGCACGAGACCCGCAACCTCGGCAACTTCGGCTTCCAGGAGCCGTGCCGGGAGTGCCGCGGCCGGGGGCTCGTCGTGGACGACCCGTGCCCGATCTGCAACGGCAGCGGGCGCGCCACCGGCACCCGCACGATCCAGGCCCGCATCCCGGCGGGCGTCGCCGACGGCCAGAAGATCAGGCTCAAGGGCAAGGGCGCGCCGGGCGAGAACGGCGGCCCCCAGGGCGACCTGTACGTCCACATCAAGGTGAAGCCGCACAAGGTGTTCGGCCGTGGCGGCGACAACCTCACGCTGACCGTCCCGGTGACGTTTCCGGAGGCCGCGCTCGGTGCGGAGATCAAGGTACCGACGTTCCAGGGGCAGCCCGTCACGCTGCGCCTGCCGGAGGGCACGCCGAACGGCCGCACGTTCCGCGTGAAGGGCCGCGGCGCCGCCCGCCGCGACGGGACCAAGGGCGACCTGCTCGTCACGGTCGACGTCCAGGTCCCCCAGAAGCTCGACGACCAGGCGCGGGAGGCGCTCGTCCGGCTGCGCGAGGCGGGCACCGGCGACGACCTGCGCGCCGAACTCCTCCAGCAGGCCAAGCAGGAGTAGGCGATGGATCCGTTCGGCGATGACACTCCGGTTTACGTGATCTCGGTGGCCGCGCAGCTGTCCGGGCTCCATCCGCAGACGCTGCGGACCTACGACCGGATGGGGCTGGTGTCCCCCGGCCGGACGCCGGGACGGGGCCGCCGCTACTCCATGCGCGACATCGTGATGCTCCGCGAGATCCAGCGGCTCTCGCAGGAGGAGGGCATCAACCTCTCCGGCATCAAGCACATCCTGGAGCTGCAGCGCGACAACGTGCGGCTCCGCGAGGAGCTCGGCAAGGCGCACGCGGCGCTGGAGGAGCTCGCCAACGAACTCGAATCGACCCGTTCCGTCGCCGCGCGGCTGGCGCAGCAGCGGCGGCACGGGGAACAAGGCGGTACTCCCGGTTCCGACCTGGTGCCCATCAGGCATACGAGCGTCGTCGTCTGGCACGAGCGCGACCGGGACTGAGTATCCAGGTAGTTACCGGGGGTCTGGGGGGCCGTCCCCCCCCAGAACGACAGGTGGGGACTGGGGACATGGACTACAAGCTCACGCAGAAGAGTCAGGAGGCGGTGTCGGTCGCGGTCCGGAGGGCCGCGGCCGAGGGGCACCCCGAGGTCGAGCCGCAGCACCTGCTGGTGGCGCTGATCGGGCTGGCGGACGGCACGGCCGTGCCGCTGCTGGAGGCCGTCGGCGCGGACTGGCAGGCGATCAGGCGGCAGGCCGAGGAGCAGCTCGCCGCCAAGCCGAAGGCGCAGGGCTCGACGGTCGCGACGCCGCGGCTGTCGGGGCAGCTCCAGCGCTCGATCAACACGGCGGCCAACCGGGCGAAGCGGCTGGAGGACGACTACGTCTCGACCGAGCACCTGCTGGTCGGGCTGGCGGCCGACGGCGGCCCGGCGGCGGGCCTGCTGAAGGAGTTCGGCGCCACCCCGGAGGCGCTGCTGGACGCGTTCGAGAAGGTGCGCGGCCACGCCCGCGTCACCAGCGAGAACCCGGAGGGCACCTACCAGTCGCTGGAGAAGTACGGCGTCGACCTGACGGCCGCGGCCCGCGACGGAAGGCTCGACCCGGTGATCGGGCGCGACTCGGAGATCCGCCGGGTCGTGCAGGTGCTGTCGCGGCGGACGAAGAACAACCCGGTGCTGATCGGTGAGCCCGGCGTCGGCAAGACGGCCGTCGTGGAGGGCCTGGCGCAGCGCATCATCGCGGGGGACGTCCCCGAGTCGCTGCGCGGCAAGAAGCTCGTCTCGCTGGACCTGAGCGCGATGGTCGCGGGCGCGAAGTACCGCGGCGAGTTCGAGGAGCGGCTGAAGGCCGTCCTGCACGAGATCAAGGAAAGCGAAGGGCAGATCGTCACGTTCATCGACGAGCTGCACACCGTCGTGGGCGCGGGCGCGGCCGAGGGCGCGATGGACGCCGGCAACATGCTGAAGCCGATGCTCGCCCGCGGCGAACTGCGCATGATCGGCGCGACGACCCTGGACGAGTACCGCGAGCGGATCGAGAAGGACGCCGCCCTGGAACGCCGGTTCCAGCAGGTGTTCGTCGGCGAGCCGACCGTCGAGGACACGATCGCGATCCTGCGCGGGCTGAAGGGCCGCTACGAGGCGCACCACAAGGTGCAGATCAACGACTCGGCGCTGGTGTCGGCGGCGGCGCTGTCGGACCGCTACATCACGTCCCGGTACCTGCCGGACAAGGCGATCGACCTGGTCGACGAGGCCGCGTCCCGCCTCCGCATGGAGATCGACTCCCGGCCCGTCGAGATCGACGAGCTGCAGCGCACCGTCGACCGGCTCAAGATGGAGGAGATGAACCTCTCCAAGGAGACCGACGAGGCGTCCCGGCAGCGGCTCGACCGGCTCCGCGCCGACCTGGCCGACAAGCAGGAGCACCTGACCGGCCTCGTCGCGCGCTGGGACAAGGAGAAGGCGAGCCTGAACCGCGTCGGCGCGATCAAGGAGCGGATCGACCAGCTCCACGGCGAGGCGGAGCGCGCCCAGCGCGACGGCGACCTGGAGACGTCCGCGCGGCTGTCCTACGGCGAGATCCCGGAGCTGGAGAAGCAGCTGGAAGAAGCCTCCGAGGCCGCCGAGAACCGCGACGCGATGGTCAAGGAGGAGGTCGGCCCGGACGACGTCGCCGACGTGGTCGCGTCCTGGACGGGCATCCCCGCCGGCCGCCTCCTCGAAGGCGAGACGGCCAAGCTGCTGCGCATGGAGGACGAGCTGGGCAGGCGCCTCATCGGGCAGGCCACCGCCGTCCGCACCGTCTCGGACGCGGTCCGCCGCGCCCGCGCGGGCATCTCCGACCCGGACCGCCCGACCGGATCGTTCCTGTTCCTCGGCCCCACCGGCGTCGGCAAGACCGAGCTGGCCAAGGCGCTCGCGGAGTTCCTGTTCGACGACGAGCGGGCGATCACCCGCATCGACATGAGCGAGTACTCCGAGAAGCACAGCGTGGCCCGGCTGGTCGGCGCGCCGCCCGGATACGTCGGCTACGAGGAGGGCGGCCAGCTCACCGAGGCCGTCCGGCGCCGCCCGTACTCGGCGGTGCTGCTGGACGAGGTGGAGAAGGCGCACCCCGAGGTGTTCGACATCCTCCTCCAGGTCCTCGACGACGGCCGCCTGACCGACGGCCAGGGCCGCACGGTCGACTTCCGCAACACGATCCTGATCCTCACGTCCAACATCGGTTCGCAGTTCCTCGTCGACCCGACGCTGGAGAACGGCGCGAAGCGCGAGGCGGTGTGGAACGCCGTCCGCAACGCGTTCAAGCCGGAGTTCCTCAACCGCCTGGACGACGTGATCCTGTTCGACGCGCTGTCCACCGCCGAGCTGACGAAGATCGTGGACCTCCAGGTCGACGCCCTGGCCGGACGCCTCGCGGAACGGCAGCTCACGCTGAACGTGTCCGACGCGGCCCGCGAATGGCTCGCCCTGACCGGCTACGACCCGCTGTACGGGGCACGCCCTCTGCGCCGCCTCGTGCAAACGGCGATCGGCGACCAGCTGGCCCGCGAACTGCTCTCCGGCGAGGTCCGCGACGGCGACGAGGTGGTCGTCGACCTGGACGAGGCCGCCGACAAGCTGACCGTCGCCCCCGCGCAGGGCCTCACCCTCACGAAGTAGGTCCGGGGTGGCCCCACGCTGAGGTGGGGCCACCCCGATGAGTTACGGCCTCCGCGACGGTCTCACTTTGGAGGATGTCACTCCGTAGGTGGGACCGGCAGGAGGAGATGCACATGGGCAAGGTCGCCTGGGGATTCACGTGCTCGATCGACGGCTTCATCGCCGGCCCCGGTCACGACATGAGCTGGCTGTCCGCCGGGGAACCGCTGGCCGAGGGCACCACGGAGCGCATGGCCGGGGACGTCGCGGTGATCATCTCCGGCCGGGCCGGCTACGACGCGGCCAAAGCCCAGCAGGACGAGCGGGACGAGACGACCTCCGCGGCCTACGGCGGCGCGTGGTCCGGGACCGAGTTCATCCTGACCCACCGCCCGGAGGAGATCGCCGACGACCCGTCGATCGTCCCGCTGAACTGCGACGTCGTGGAGGCGGTCCGGCGCGCCCAGGAGATCGCCGGCGACCGGGACGTGCAGATCATCAGCGCCGACATCGCCCGGCAGGCGCTTGAGCACGACCTCATCGACGAGCTTCAGGTCTTCGTCGCCCCGGTGTTCCTCGGAGACGGCACCCGCATCTTCGACGTGCCCGGCGGGCGCCGGATCGACTGGGAGCTGGTCGAGATCTACGAGGACAGCCCGCGCAGCTTCGGCCGGACCTACCGCCCCAGGGGGCGCTAGTCGGCAACCCGCCGGTACGCCCGGCGTTGGTTGCAGGCATGTGAACACTCCGTTTGTGTGAGCGCTGCCCCGAGGGCAGGCGCTGGGGATGGGTTGTCGGTTCGCTATACCGAGCATGGCGACGTTCTCTACCGTCCTTGGTCCGGTTCGATGCGCAGGAGGAGCCGGGGCCCGAAAACCACGTCGATCGGCATCGGAACTCTGTTCGGCAGCATCGCCGTGCTGCTCGTCGGAACTCCCCTCGCCGTCCTGGAGTACGTCCACTTCGTCGGCGGCTACGCCGACGTCTACGACGTCCCGTTCTGGGAGGTCGTAGACGGCCTCGGGTTCGGCCGCCTGTGGGTCGGACTGCTCACGGCCGTTCCCATCGGCTTCGTGGGCGCGATTCAGGGCGCTCTCACCCGTACGCTGTGCGGGGGGAAAGCGACGGCCATGGGGCTGGCGTACGTCAGCATCGTCCTGTCCGCCGGCTCCGCGCTCGCCGCCCTCCTCACCGACTACTCCGCCGACACCGCCGCGAACCTGCTCAAGCTGGGCGTGATGTGGGTGGGCTACCTGGTCAGCGTCGGTGTCGTGGCTCTCGTCCGTCGGACCACCCCCCGCAAGGAGGAACACCCGGACGAGGGTGATGCGCCGACGACGACCGCCGATCTGGCGGACCCGCAGGGCTCCGCCTCCTAACCGGCTGATCAAGCGCCCGTCCCGGGCGCGTCGGCTCCGACACGGTGGGCCTGCGCGAGCGGGCCCACTTCCTTCTGCGCGGGCTCGTGCTGCGCGGCGTCTTGGGTCGCGTGGTCGAGACGGGCGCGGCCGCGAGGTGGGCGGCGATTCGCGGATGTTCCGGCGTAGCCGTAAACCGCCGCGCACTGCATCCGGTCGTCGTCGACGGCCGCGCCGTCCGGTCGGAGGGCACGGCGTCCGTAAGAGGGCACGGCGTCCGGTCGGAGGGCCTTGTCAGCCGTTGAGCCAGTCGGCGGGGAAGTCGTCCCGGAAGCGGTCGAGGGTCTCCTCGTCCCGGGCACGGACGGAGAGCCAGCCTCCGCTGTCGCACAGGAGAACGCCCGGCCCGGCGTAGAAGGACTCGCCCTCCTCGCCTTCGGGGTATGCGGGGAAGGGCAGCCGGGTGAAGCGGCGCTCCAGTTCGTCGAAGTCCTCGAAGTCGCCGTGGTCGCAGACGGGCTCGTCGGCCTGGAGCGCCTCCGACAGCACGATCTCGATGCAGGAGACGGAGAAGGCGTCCAGCCAGCCCTCCCAGCGTTCCTCCTCCTTGTCCGCGAGGTCGGCGCGCACGCGGACGGGCGGGTCTGCACGGTCGAGGTCGGTGAGGAGGACGCCCCACGACGCGGCCCCCTGGTTCTCCTCACGGAAGACGAGGGCTTCCTTGCGGTCGTCCACATGGAACTCGTCCGGGCCCAGCAGCCTGTGGAGGTTGCTGTGCACGTCGGCGCGGCGGCCGAAGAGCGTGTAAGCCTCGCGAAGGGCGGCGGGCAGGCGCATGCCCAGGACCGCTTCGACCGCCGCCAGCGCCGCCTCCGGCGTCCCGTCTTCAGGAGTCAGCGGAGTACGCCAGGTGGCGGCGAAGCCGCGGATGTACGCCCAAGCGACCGACCGGTCGTGCAGCGCGGACGGGAGATCACGGACAAGGTCGAAGGAGTCGGTCACGCCTGTGAAGCTACTCCGGTCACCGCCGGCACGTCGGCGGTTGGGCCGTTCCGCCGTGAGCGTGCAGGTGTTCCGTACAGAACGTACAGAAGGCAGAGTTCTCCCCATGAGACTTCTGCTGCTGGGTGGGACGGAGTTCGTCGGACGGGCCGTCACCGAGGACGCGCTCGACCGCGGATGGGACGTGACGGTCTTCCACAGGGGACGCCATGAGGCGCCGCAGGGAGTGGTGTCCCTCCACGGCGACCGCACCGCTGATGACGGCCTCAAGGCCCTCGCCGGCGGGGAGTGGGACGCGGTCGTCGACACCTGGTCGGGCGCACCGTCCGCCGTGCGCGACGCCGCGCGGCTCCTGAACGGACGGTGCGAACGGTACGCCTACGTCTCCAGCCGTTCGGTGTACCGGTTCCCCGCACCGGCCGGGGCAGGCGAAGACGCCCCCGTGGTGGACGGCTCCCCCGGCGACGGCGAGGGCGTCGACTACGCGGCGGCCAAGCGCGGTGGAGAACTGGCCGCGGCCGAGGTGTTCGGCGACCGGGCGCTGCTGGTGCGGGCGGGGCTCATCCTCGGCCCCTACGAGAACATCGGGCGGCTGCCGTGGTGGCTGACGCGGATCAGCCGGGGAGGCCAGGTGCTGGCTCCCGGCCCGCGCGACGCGGGCGTGCAGTACATCGACGCCAGGGACCTCGCCATCTGGACCTTGGACGCCGTCGAGCACGGGCTAGGCGGGCCGTACGACCTGGTCAGCCCACCCGGCCGGACAACGATGAGCGAGTTGCTCGAAGCGTGCATCCGGACGACGGGTTCCGGCGCCGATCTCGTCTGGACGCCCCCGCAGAGGATCCTCGAAGCGGGTATCGAGCCGTGGACGGACCTTCCGATCTGGCTGCCGCCAGGTGAGGCGTACGACATGATGCACCGGGCAAGCGTCGCCAAGGCCGTCTCCACAGGTCTGCGTTGCAGGCCGGTCCGGGAAACGGTCACGGACACGTGGAAGTGGCTCCAGAGCATCGGCGGACAGGCCCCGCAACGACCTGACCGTCCCATGGTGGGCTTGGCTCCCGGCAAGGAGGCCGAGGTCCTGCACCGCTGATCCGACCGACGCGAACGGCACCGGCGCGCCCGTCCGTCCGCCCGGACCGGGATTCCGGTTCGGTGGACGCGGCGGCTCCCGGTCGGCTAGAGAGACTGGCATGACCGTTTTGGTACTCGGGCCCCACCTCCGGCACGTGAGTCACAACACCGCGACGATCTGGGTGGAGACCGACCGTCCCTGCGAGGTCCGGGTCGTCAACCAGGAGCACGGCCTGGACGCCGGGGCCCGCACGTTCACCGCGCACGGCCACCACTACGCGCTCGTCGAGGTCGAGGGCCTCCAGGCAGGCGCGCGGATCCCCTACGAGGTCGTGGCCGACGGCGAGACCGTCTGGCCCGAAGCAGACAGCGGGTTCCCCCCGTCCCAGATCAGGACGCTCGACCCGGGCGGCGGGCTGCGGATCTCGTTCGGGTCCTGCCGCCGGTCGCCGGGGACCGTGGAGCAGTTCGGCCACGACGCGCTCACCGCGATGGCCGACCGGCTCCGCAAGGGCGGCGACTCCGTCGCCTGGCCGGACATCCTGCTCATGGTCGGCGACCAGATCTACGCCGACGAGCTGACCGACGAGATGCGCGCGTTCATCCGGGCCCATCGCGAACCGGGCGAGCTTCCCGTGGAGGAGGTCGCCGACTACGAGGAGTACACCTACCTCTACAAGCTGGCCTGGCACGACGATCCGGCGGTGCGGTGGCTGCTGTCCACCGTCCCGACCTTCACCATCTTCGACGACCACGACATCAGGGACGACTGGAACACGTCCTACACGTGGCGCCAGCAGATGTGGTCGCAGCCCTGGTGGAAGGACCGCATCACCGGCGGGATCGGCTCGTACTGGATCTACCAGCACCTCGGGAACATGTCGCCGCAGGACCGCGCGACCGATCCCGTCTACAAGGCGCTGCGGACGGCGTCCGACAGCACCGGTGACGCGGGCGCCGTCCTCGACGAGTTCGCGGAGAAGGCCGACAAGGAACCGGCCAGCACGCGGTGGAGCTACGCGCACGACTGGGGCGGAGTCCGCCTGATCGTCGTCGACAGCAGGTGCTCCCGGCTCCTCACCGCCGACCGCCGCGGCATGCTCGACGACGAGGAGTTCGAATGGCTGGACGGCCGGTGCCAGGGCGGCATGGACCACCTGCTCATCGCGAGCTCGCTCCCGGTCCTGCTGCCCCGGGCGATCCACCACGCGGAGTCGTGGAACGAGGCCGTCGCCGGCGGCGTCTGGGGCAAGACCGCGGCCAGGCTGGGCGAGAAGATCAGGCAGGCCGCCGACCTGGAGCACTGGGCGGCGTTCGAGCAGTCGTTCCGGGCGCTGGCCGGCGGCGTCCTGGCCGTCGGGCGCGGTGAGCGGGGCCCGGCGCCGGCCAGCATCTCGTTCCTGTCCGGCGACATCCACTACTCGTACATGGCGCGGGTCACCGAGCCCGACGCCCGGTCGAAGATCTCGCAGGTCGTCTGCTCACCACTGCGCAACCCGCTGGCGGGGGTGTTCCGGTGGGCCAACCGGCTCGCGTACTCGCGGGCGGGCAGCGCGCCGTTCCGCGTATTGGCGAAGCTGGCGAAGGTTCCGGCCACGCCGCTGCGGTGGCGCATGACCGACGGACCGTGGTTCGACAACGCCATCGCCACCGTCGAGATTTCGGGACGCGATTGCGACGTGCGCTGGGAGAGTCCGCGGGACGGCGGCGAACTCGGCGACCTGGCCCGCGCGAAAGTCACCGGCTGAACGCGCGGCGCGCCCCGCCCGGAAATCCGCTGCCACGACCGCAATCGAAAACAACTGGTGGTCAATCAGTCACAACATGCGAGCACGAAACGGCGTGGTCCGCCCCAGGCCGCGCGGAAAGCCGCGGAACGTCCCCCCACCAGGGCGCCCGTGGCGCCGCGCACCATGGGCGGTTGAAGCCCGGGTCGCGGGTGTCCCGGGATTGAACCGGGGACCTGCTTCTTCCCGTAAAGATCATGGGGAACCACAGGGCCGGCCCGAATCGGCTGGTAGCGTCCGCCGCGGCTTCTGATTTCCGAGTTACCGGGGAGTCGCCAACCGGCGGGCTGCCGTGAAAGAGTGGCGAATCGCCGTATTGGCCTACCGGGGATACGCGCTTCACTACGCTATAGGCGCGCCCCGGGGACACTACGCCGGATGGGCATGCTGTGAGCTCCCGTGTTGAGGAAGGGCGGTGTCGCATGGATCGCTGCGCGCTGTTCGTAGACGCCGGCTATCTGCTGGCCGACGGCGCGATGGCGGTGCACGGCACGCGCCACCGCGAAACCGTCTCGTGGGACTTCGGCGGCCTCCTGCAGCTCCTCGGCAACCTCGCCAGAGAACGCACCGGCATGCCGCTTCTGCGCTGCTATTGGTACGAGGCGACGGTCGAGGGCCGCCGCACTCCCGAGCACGACGCGCTCGCCGACCTGCCCGGCCTCAAGCTGCGGCTCGGCCGCATCCGCCCCGGCCGCCGCGAGGGCGTCGACTCCGAGATCCACCGCGACCTGATGACCCTCGCCCGCAACGGGGCGCTGACCGACGCCGTCGTGGTCAGCGGCGACGAGGATCTCGCCCAGGTCGTCGCCGACGCCCAGGACCTCGGCGTCCGCATCACGATCGTGCACGTCGCCGTGGACGGCAACTGGACGATCTCCCGGGTGCTGCGGCAGGAGTGCGACGACCTCATCGAGATCGGCTCCGGCCACCTGCGCCCGTACGTCAACCTGCTCGCCGGCATGGACGGGACGGCCGGGTCCTCGCTCGGGGCGAGCCCGCTGTCCAACGGCCACGGCGCCAACGGCCACGGCGGTTCGCTCGGCTCCCTCCAGCCGGCCTCCCAGAACGGGCCGCCGCCCGCGTCCCCGCTCAGCGGCCAGCCGTCCGCGTCGGCCGTGCGCGACCTCGGCCCGGCGATGAGCGGCGGCGGCATGAACGGCCCCGGCGCGGGAACCGGCCCGATGCCGCTGCCCGGCGGTGCCGGCGATTCCGGCGGATCGTCCTACGGCACCGGCGAACGGCCGCTCCCGCCCTCCTACAACACCGGCGAACGGCCGCTCCCGCCCTCCTACAACACCGGCGAACGGCCGCTCCCGTCGAGCTACAGCACCGGTGAACGTCCCGCCCCTTCGCCCTACAGCACC